>DASSAD010000426.1:0-87189 GCA_035685725.1 Amycolatopsis sp.
CATGCTCGGCTGGCTCGCCTCGACGAGCAGGATGTGGCAGTTCGGACAGATCGCCGAGACCATGTCCACGTCGAGCGAGATCTCACCCGCCCAGCCGGAGTCCGCCGTGGGCAGCGGGCTCGTTTGGCCGTTCTGGTTGACTTTCTTGAAACAGCCGTTCGCGGTGGTGCACGCGGACAGTCCGTAGGTCGACCGATAGGTGGCGAGGTCCGACTCGGCATTCGGGTCGTCGTAAGCGTCCACAATGGCCACCGTTGCCGACGCGCTGCCACTGGCCGTGAGGTTGTAGGCGGAGCGAAGGCCCGTCGGCCCGAAGCCGCTCGGCAAGGCGTTCGGCGCGAGCGACGCTTGCATGGTGTCGGTCTGGCGTTCGGCGAAACACGTTGCCATGCCCGGTTTTGCGGTCTCGGCGCAGACGCGCGCGGTCGGATGCACCGCAGCCGCCGTGGCCGGGCTTGCCACGGCGGGGAGTGCGGGAGCGCTCAGTGCCAAAGCCGCGAAACCGGCCATGGCGAGGAGTCTTCGGAACGAACGGAACACAATCCCTCCCAGAGAGATTCACGTGGACGGGCTGACCCTTCGGTCGCCCACTGTCTACCTGGCGTGTCCCCTTGCCCGGTACCGTACTTAGGACTGTTTTTCTGTTTCGTCGGATATGGCGTCCGGCATGCCGCCGAACGGACCACGAATCAATCGGCCATCTCGTGACAATAAATCGCAAAACAGACAAACCAGAAACAGGTCTGGACCTACTTTTGTCGGGCCGGTGTCCGCGTGCGCTCCGCATCGACCGGGAGCCGGTCGGCCGAACGACCCGCAACCGGCCACCGAACAGCACGCCGTCCGTCGCCGGTTTCCGCTAAGGTGGCCTTTCCCCCGGCTGTGCCGGCGTGAATGATGGAATCTCGTTCCAGCATCAGGGAATGGCGCGATAACGGCAGGAGCGCGGTGAAGTTCCGGATTCTCGGGCCGTTGGAAGTGCTGACCGGCGACGGGCCCGTCGAGCTAGGGGGGCCCAAACCACGGGCGGCACTGGCACTGCTGCTCGCGCACGCGGGCACGTTGGTGCCCGCGGACCGGCTGATCACCGCGATCTGGCCGGACCGCGCGCCGTCCTCGGCGGCCAAGAACCTCCAGACCTACATCTGGTCCCTGCGCCGCGCCCTCGCCCAGGCCGACGGTGATCCGCGCATCGTCGCGAAGTCCGGCGGCTATGTGATCACGCCGGAACCGGGCGAGCTCGACCTGTCGGTCTTCACCGATCTCGCGGCCGATGGGCACCGAATGCTCGCCTCCGATCCGGCCTCGGCCTCGGCGAAGCTGCGGGCCGCGCTCGAGCTCTGGCGAGGCCCGGCGCTGATGGACGTCCACGCACCCGAGCTGGAGATCGAAGCGAGCCGGCTCGACGAGCAGCACCAGACGGTGCTGGAAGAACGTTTCGAGGCCGACCTCGCGCTGGGGCGGCATGCGGAACTGGTGCCCGAGCTGTCCGCGTCCGTGGCCGGACATCCGGCCCGCGAACGCCTGCGTGGCCTGCTGATGCTCGCGTTGTACCGGTGTGGCCGCCAAGCCGACGCGCTCGCGACATTCCTGGCCGCACGCCAATACCTCGTCGACGAGCTCGGCACGGAGCCCGGCCGCGATCTCCAGCTGCTGCACCGGAAGATCCTCGCCGCGGACCCCTCCCTGGAGCCCCGTGGTGCGGGCCCGCGCATCGTCGTGCCGGCCGAACTTCCGCATAACGTCACGGGATTCGCCGGCCGCGAGGTGGAGTTGGCCCGGCTGCGGGAAATGACGGCGACCGGGAACATCGTGGTGATCGAGGGCATCGGCGGCGTCGGCAAGACCGCACTGGCGGTCCGGTTCGCGCATCAGCTCGCCGGGGAGTTCACCGACGGTCAGCTTTCGGTGAATCTGCGCGGGTTCGACCCCACCCAGCCGCCCGTCGCGCCCGAGGACGCACTGCGGTCGCTCCTGCGCGGGCTCGGCGTCGACCCGCGCGCCATGCCGCCCGGGCTGCCCGATCTCGCGGGTCTGTTCCGCAGTCAGCTCGCCGGCAGGCAGGTGCTCATCCTGCTGGACAACGCGGTGAGCGCCGAGCAGGTGCGCCCGCTGCTGCCCGGAGAGCCCCGCTGCCTGGTCGTGGTGACCAGCCGCCACCGGCTCGGCGGGCTGGTGACCCGGGAAGGCGCCCGGCGGCTCACGCTGGACGTCCTCGACGAGGCCGAAGCAACCGCGGTGCTCTCCCACGTCGTCGGGCCCGAGCGGGTGCAGGCCGAACCCCGCGCCGCGGCGGACATCGCGGCACTCTGCGACGGTCTGCCGCTCGCTCTGCGCATCGCGGCGGATCGCGCGGGCATGGTGCCGGCGGCGCCGCTGGCGAGCCTCGCCGGCCGGCTCGCCGCCGAGCGCGAACGGCTCGACCTGCTCGCCGTTCCCGGTGACGAGACCACCGCGGTCCGCTCGGCGTTCTCGCTGTCCTACCGCGCGCTCGGCGCCGAGGAGGCACGGCTGTTCCGGTTGCTGTCGCTGCATCCCGGCGACCAGATCAGCGAGGCCGCGGCCGCCGCGCTCGGCGGTGTCACCGTGTCACGGGCGCGACACCTGCTCGATGTCCTGGCGAGCGCGCACCTGGTGGAATTCGCCACGCTGGACCGAATCCGCTTCCACGATCTGATCCGGTTGCACGCCAGGGAACTGACACGATCCGAAGACCCCGAGCCGGACCGCCTCGACGCATACAAAAGGGTCGCCGAGTGGTACCTGCACAGCGTCGACAACGCCGGTCACGTGCTGATCCCGGGGCGGGTCCGCCCGGTGCTGACCCCGCCGGCGGGCTGCGCTCCGCTTCCCTTCCACAGCAATGAGGAAGCGCTTTCCTGGTTCGATACCGAGGAAGAGAACCTGGCCGCGCTGATCCGCGAGACCGTGGAGGAACTGCCCGCACTCGCCTGGAAGGTTCCGCTGGCCGCCTGGGACTTCTTCTACCTCCGCAAACCGTGGGCGCCCGATCTGCCTGAGCTGCACCATCTCGGCCTCAAGGCCGCGCGGGAGGTGGGCGACAAGCACGCCCAGGCGTGGGTGCTGACCAGCCTCGGCTACCTGCCGTGGGCGCTGCGGCATCCGGATGAGGCGATCGCGCACCTGCTGGACGCGGTCGAGCTGTGGGAAGCGGACGGGCTGTCCCGCGGCCTCGGCGCGGCCTTCATCGCGCTGGGAATCTGTCACCGCGCACAGCGGCGGTTCGACGACTCGAACGTCTACTGCCAGCGCGCCGTCGAAATCTTCCACGCCCTCGGTGATCACCACGGGGAAGGGTTCGCGCTCACCGGCGTCGGTGCCGGTTTCCTGGGCGCGAAACGGTACGAGGAAGCGGTCGTCCACCTCGAACGGGCGCTGGAGATCTTCCTGCGCAACGACGAGCCGTGGGGGCAGGCGATCGCGTTGACCGACGCCGGCAACGCCTACCGGCACCTGGGCCGCACCCGGGAGGCCGTGGACTCTCTGGGGCGGGCGCTGGAGATGCACCGCGCGATCGGTGACCGGAAACGGGAGGCCGTCGTGCTGCGCATGCTCGGCCAGACCCACGCGCAGGCCGGGGAAGGCGATTCGGCGCGCGCCCTGTTCGGCGAGGCGCTGCGGATTTACGAGGAGATCTCCGATCCGCATGCCGATGCCATCCGCGACCTGATGGCCGGGTTGGGCGATTGAGGCCGCCCAGCGCCTGAACTGGGTTTGTACCGGATTTGGAGTGGGTTTGGGGCGCCGCGGGGCAGCCTGGGCACCATGACGGACCACCTCCATGTCGACCCGGCGGTTCTGCGTGCCGCGGCCGGCGCCGCCGGAAGGATCGGCGCCGAGCTGCACATCGCGATCCGGCGGAACGCGCCGCGCCTGATCGACAGCGGGGCGGCGGGCGGCTGGGCCGCGAGCCAGGCGCTCGGCCAGTGCTCCGACGCGTGGGAAATGGAACTGACCAAGGCGGCCCAGGCGGTGCACAACACCAGCGACAACCTGGCCAGGGCCGCCAACCGCTACGCCGACCTCGACCGCACCGTCGCCGGTGTGCTGTCCGAATTCATGCCGAAAGAGAAGTGAAATGGTTGCGCAGTTCCAGTTCGATCCCGCTCCCGTGGACCGGGCGATCGCCCGGCTGAACAAGCTGCTCGAGCAGGTCACCAAGGACGCTTCCCGGGTCGGCCAGCTTCAGCACGTCACACGTCCCGGAGACGCGCCTTCCACCACGGCCTTCCACGCCAAGCTGACCACGTCGATGAGCCGCCTGCAGGACGAGCATCTCGCGTTCGGCAGGTCGGTGGAGGCCCAGATCTCGACGCTGCAGCAGGTGAAGGCGCACTACGCCGACACCGACCAGGACGCCGCGCGGAAACTCGGTCAATTCCAGTGACCTCCTCCGAATGGATCAACGACGCGCTCAACAACGCACTGCAGGCCGCGCAGGGCGTCATCTTCGCGGACGGTTCCCGCCCCGCCGGCACCGATCCCGCGCGGATCTACGCGTGGTTCCACAATGGACCGGGTACCGGGTCCTACTCGAGCGCGAACGCGAACCTGTCGGCACTGTCCTCGACGTACCCGGACTACACCGACCAGCTCAAGGCGGCCCAGCGCGAGATCTCCGACGGGTGGCAGGGTTCGGCCGCGGATTCCGCGGTCAACTCGTTCAACCCGACGCTCCAGAACGCCGCCACCCTCACGCACCACGCGAGCACCGCGAACAAGGCGCTCACCGATCAGATCACCTCCTTCGCCGACACCAGGAACAAGGTGATCAGCGTCGCGTCACAGCCGCCCAAGGGCCCCGGGATGAACCAGTTCGTGAATCCGCTCGCCCCGGACAACTACACCGCCGACGCGGCGGTGGCGGCTTATCAGATCGGCACGCACAACAACCAGGACGCCTACGGTTCGTACCAGGGACAAACCTCTCACCACGCCGCCGCGCTACCCCAGGACGACAAGAAAGGCAGCGGAAACCCACCGCCCGGCGACAACACTCCGCCTCCAAACGACACCCCTCCACCGCCCGGCGACAACCCGCCAACGGGCACCCAGCCACCCGCCGACCAGCAGCCGACGAGTCCCACCAGCCGGCAGCAGAACAACCCCGGCCAAGGTCCACAAAAACTACCCGGCTCGACACCGGGACATCCGACGCAGCCCGGTTCCGGCCATTCCCAGACCGGCACCAGCCCGGGTGATTCGTCCTCGACGTCCAGCCCGACCGACGCCACCACGTCGAGCAGCTATCAGCCGCCGTCGACGGTGCCGGGCTCGTCGTTCGGCGACACCGGATACGGCGGTCTCAACGGGCAGGGCGGGTCGGGTCGGGGCGGTTCGTCGACGCCGGGCACCGGCTCCGGCGCATGGGGCTCGATGGCCACCGGCGGGTCGGTGTCGGGCGGGCTGGGCGCCGGGGGCCAGCCCGGTTCGGGCGCGGGCTCGACACGGCCCGGCTCCGCCGGTGCGGGCAGCGCGGGATCGGCGGCCGGCCGCACCACCTCGTCCCAGGGCATGCCCGGCATGGGCGGCCAGGGCAAGGGCAAGGGCGAGGACGACGCCGAGCACCGCGGCCGCGGCCTGGTCAAACAGGACTGGGACGCCGAACTGATCGGCGATCTGCCACCGCACGTGCCGTCGGTCATCGAATGCGGGCCGGACGGCTATGACGACTACGAAGACTAGGGAAACCCCGGTGCAACCGCTCACGCTGCCGGAACTGGCTTTCGTGGTGCTGTGGGAGAAACTGGGCCTCGGCGATCTGCCACGGCCCCTGTTCATCCCGTCGCCCGGCGCGACCGCTGGGGAGCGGGCGAACCTGGAGCGGGCGGCCGCGCTGGAACTGGTGCACCAGGGGTTCGGCTACGGTGGGTCGGCCGACGAAAAGGTCGAGCGGGCGCTGGGGGTGCTCGCTGGACCTTCGACCGAGTATTACGGATGGATCGTGCCGCCGAACGGCGACACGATCGGATTCGTGGCCGCCACCGACGGCCGGGACGCCGTGCTGGCGCAACTGGTGGACGGGTCGGTGCGGTTGCTGCCCATCCCGCCGCAGGGGCTCGCGGCGGCACTGTGCCGCGAACTCCCGCTCGAAGCCGGCGGGCCCGGCCCGCCGGTCTCCCTGCCGCGCCACGCGCCGCAACTGGCCGATCTGATCGCACCGCCACTGGGCATCAGGGCCCAGTTCTTCGTGTCCGTGCTGGACCGGACCGGTGCTCGCCACCGGTCCGAGCATCCGGTCGACTACGCCCAGACCCAGCGTGGCAACTGGATCTTCCACACCCTGTCCGGCCGCGACCTGATCACGATCGTTCCCGCGAACGCGGCGGTCCTCACCACCGCGCTCGACCAGACCTGCCTCCGGCTGAGGCCGGCCCGCGCGGAAAGGACCACGGCGTGGTCTCGCTCGAACAACTCCTGAACTTCAGCGGGAACACGCTGGCAACGACCGCCGGTTCCTGGCAGAACGTCGCCGACTCCCTCGCCCAGCACAGCATGGCGCTGCAAGACCAGGTCCGCGAACAACTCGACCGGGGCGTCTGGTCCGGCCAGGCCGGCGACACCGCCCGCGATCACCTCGACGAACTCCACACCCGGCACACCCGACACGGACAAACCATCCGTATGGTCGCCAGCACCCTGCACTCGGCCAACGGCGGACTCACCACCGCCCAATCCACCCTCAACCAAGCCCTCGGCGTCGCGAAACAAGCCGGACTCGACATCGGCAACGACGGCTCGGTCTCCTGGAACCTCCCCCAGACCCTCGACCTCCTGACCAACCCCACCGGACTCCTCACCATCGGCCGCATCGCCGGCCAGGTCTCCGACCTCATCGGCCGATCACTCGACCACGCGTCCATAGTGGACAGTCACACCGCGGCCGAGCTCGCCAAGCTCTCCCCACAGGGGACCGTCGCCACCGAGGTGAGGCTCCCGGCCGGGGGAGGTGGTGAAACGGATCCGGCCTCCGCCGATGAGCAAAAGCTGCGGGACGCGCTGAAACAACCGATCAACCGCACTGCCATCGACGAGGTCGCCGCCGACCTGGAACGACACAAAAACGACCACGCGTTTCTCACCAGCTTCTTTCTCAACGGTGGCGCCGACGATCTCGCCCAGTTGGCCGCGGTGCTGGAAAAGGATGACACGAGGAACCAGCACGCGACGCTGCTCAGCGACGACTCCCAGAAAGTGCTCAAAGAGGCGGCCGATGCCCTGGCCTCGGCCACCAACCTGCCCACGCTGCAGGCCTCGAGCCCCGGCGACCCCTCACCGCTGGCCGCGCTGAGCAATCCGTCGGACCAGAACATGTGGTCGGTGGGCATGCTGGCCAAGTACGGGCCCCCGGGATCCCAGTGGAACTCCACCTTCCTCAACATCCTCGGTTCGAGCATGCTCGACTGGCGGGAACGCGTGCGGCAACGCCCGTCCTACAGCGAAGGCAACAGCATTCTGGGCAACTTCGACTCCGCCTACAGCGACTCCGGGAACACGTACCCCGAACAACCGAACTGGTGGAACAGCCTGGGCATCTCCTTCCAGGACGGGAACAACTGGGGAACACAGAGCGGATCCGCGCAATCCCGCGCCGATCTGGCACTGCTGCAGGGTTTCGATCCCTCCTACGCGATCCTGGACAAGGTGGCACAGAACCCGAGCGCGGCAGCCGAGCTGGTCGGCGGCACCGACGGTGCTCAACACGCGAAGGAACTGATGAGCCCTTACTGGGGCACTCCGGGACATACCTTCACAGACGAATCACAACACGCGGGTGCGGTGATCGCGGCGGCTACCGGTCTTACGCCCAACGCCCGGCCCCAGGCCTCTTCCGATCTGTACACACAGTCTGTGGCCAACGTTTTCTCGGCAGTGAACGACCTGGAGGGAGGCAAGGGCGACACCCCCTCGTGGATCGCCGCGGACTACGCGGGCAGCCCACCCGCGGGCTCCCAGGCCGCGACCATCGAGAAGTATCCGGAAACGCTGCCGACCGCGATGCGCAGGCAGCTCACCGGGGTCGCCACGCTGTATGTCAGTGACCTGGCGAGTTCCTCGAGCAACAAGAGTGGCTCCGCCCCCACCCCGGAAACGCTCGACGGCTGGGATCGCAAGATCGTCATGTCGAGCCCGGGCGTGGTGAAATCCGTGCTCCAGGAGATCGCTCGCGATCCGAGCACCGCGGGAACGTTTCATGGTGTCATCAAGAATGCGATCGGTCATGCGGCCACAGTCCAGACTTCGAATCCTGGCTCGGAGTCGGCGGCCGTGTTCAACGACCTCGGCAAGCTCCTCGGTATGCAGGACGATTCCACTGCGAAACAAGCGTACGACAGCGCATACAACGCGCAGTACCAAGTGGCCGAGCGCAGAGCGCTACTGGATCAAGTAATAGGTATCGCGTCGAACGCCCCCGCGCCCGAAAAATTGTCCAATGTGGTGGGCTGGGGTCAGGTGGCCGTCAGCGCGGCGGCTCCGGCCATCGAGAGCCTCGTGTTCCCGGACCCGAGCGGGCCAACTCCGACCGATGTCGTGAATGATCAGACCAAACTCCTCCAGGACACCCAGCAGGACATCAAGTTCACGGTCGCGATGGGCGTGGTGGCCAGTCCCAGCTTCCAGTGGCCCCCGGCTTGCCGGAACGAGTGGTGGAACATCGGCGCGGACGGCAAGCCGCACATCACGAATATGGACTCGTTCTGGGCCTGGTGGCGTAACGAAGGCGAATCAACCACTGACTTGCAGTGGGAGGACATCGCCGGCGACGGCTATTCCCAGGCAAACCCAAAATACACGGCACCTCCCATGCCATGACAACCGAACCAAAGGAACCCTTCGATATGACAGACCCCTTCGCCGAAAAGAATGCCGCCCTGATTCGGCAGGCAGCCGGCCTCACCGAGAGCGCCCAGCGATACCAGGACATGCGGGAAGGGCTCGCCAAGGTCTCGGTGACCGAGTCCTCCCCCGACGGCGTGGTCACCGTTACCGTCGACGCGAGCGGCCTGATGACCGACCTGCGCATCGAGGACCGGGGTGATCCCCGGCCCGGCAAGGAGATCGCGGCCGCCGTGCTGTCCACGTTGCGGCGCGCACATGCCCAACTGCCCGCTCGCGCCGCCGAGGTCATCCGATCCGTCGAGAACGATCCCGCCGCTGCCGGCGAGGCGCTTGCCGGCTACCGTGAGCGTTTCCCCGAGCTGCCCGCCACAGATCTCGCGGAACCCGCGGGCGCCGAGAACGGCGCCTGGGGAGTCCGAACTCGGAATTGACGGGATATGGCTTACTCGAACTACGTCGACCGTCCACGGTGTCGACGTAGTTCGCGCACGTGTGGAGGTTCGCGGGGCTCTGGGCAACGTTCACCGACCACTCGCACGTGTCCTACATCCTGGTATCTTCCATCCCGACCGGCCGCGGCTGCGCGAAACCGACTGATCGTTCATCGCCTGGACCATTGTTCCCCGTCCTGTTCCGTGTCGGGACTCGGCTGGATGTTCAGATCTGAAGTTTGGTCGACCCGTCGGAACCAGGCTTGATCACCGGCCGCACGTCTTCGGCTTCGATATCTGATCACCATTTGACTGTTCTCCTGATCCATGCCCGGGACTTCCTCTAGAGTGATTGCGGCCCGAAGCAGAGGATGATCGGAGAGCGTAATTCCATGACCAACCCGCTGGTGGCGCAGAAGCAGGATTCGACGACCGCGGTCTCGGGAATCGGGATCCTCGAGGCCGGCCAGTCGGTCAAGGACGGTATCGAGAACGGCGACTGGGCTTCGACCGTGATGGGTGTCGCGGGCACGGCGATGGAGGCGCTGGCGTTCGTCACGGACCCCTTCGGGTCGATCCTCGCCGCGGGTGTGGGCTGGTTGATGGAGCACGTCGGGCCGCTCAAGGAGGCGCTGGACAAGCTGGCCGGTGACCCGGACCAGATCACGGCCAACTCGGAGACCTGGAAGAACATCGCCAAGGAGTTGGGCGATGTCGCCACGGACCTGGGCAACGAGGTCCAGACCGATGTCCAGTCCTGGACCGGGCCGGCGGCCGATGCCTATCGGCAGCGGGCCGACGAGGTCACCAAGATGCTGCAGGGCGCGGGCCAGGCGTGCGAAGGCGCGGCGAGCGGGGTGAAGACCGCCGGTGAGGTGGTCGCCGCGGTGCGGATGCTGGTGCGCGACACCATCGCGCAGGTGGTGGGGCACATGGTGTCCTGGGCGCTGCAGGTGCTGTTCACCCTGGGCATCGGGCTGGCCTGGGTGGTGCCGCAGGTGGTGAACCTGGTCGCGAAGACGGCCGAGGACCTCGCCGCCCTGATGAAGAACCTGATCAAGGCGCTGGGGGATCTGGGCAAGCTGCTGGGCAAGGCCGGTGACCTGTTCGACGATGCCGCGAAGGGGCTGAAGGACCTCAAGCCGGGGACGAAGTCCAACCCGGGCACGGTTGACGCGCTGCCCACGGGCGCGAAGAACGTCGATCCGCTCGGGGGCGGTAAGACCACGGCGTCGGGTGCCGGCCACGGGGCCGGGAATGCCGGGAAGGTCGACCCACCGCCGAAGCCGGGCGGCGACGGTGCGACGACGCAGTCGGGCGCGAACATCGATGGCGGACCGGCAGTCTCGCCCGCGCCGAAGACCGGGGAGACCAGCCCGGCGGGGGCGAGCGGCGGCCGCGGCGGCACCGAGCCGCAAGGGATCCGCGACCAGGGTGAGAACAACCGCTCGCTCGGGAACGAGCGCTGCGTGACCGACCCGGTCGCCGTGTCGACCGGCCAGATGGTGATGGAGGAGGTCGATGCCACCCTCCTCGGGGTGCTTCCCCTGGTGTTCCAGCGGACACACTTCTCCGGCTACCGTGCGGGGCTCTTCCTCGGTGGCAGCTGGGTGTCCACTGTGGACCAGCGGATCGAGGCCGACGAGGACGGCGTCAGCTTCGCCGTCGAGGACGGCACCCTGCTGCGCTACCCGCCGCCGGGCACGGACGACTGGGTGGTCGCCGAACGCGGTCCGCGCCGCCCGCTGAAGCGCGCGCCGGACGGCGGGTATCTGGTCGACGACCAGGAACGAGGGCGGCTGCTCTACTTCGCGCCGAGCGCCGGCCGAGCACTGCTGACCTCGGTGACCGACCGCAACGACAACGCCTTCGAGATCGTGCGCGCCGACGACGGCCTGCCGCTGGAGATCCGGCACACCGCCGGGCACCGCATCCGCTTCGAGACCAGCGACGGACTCGTCACCGCGCTGTTCGCGGTGACCGGCGACGGCGAGGTCGAGCTGGTCCGCTACACCTACGACGGCCGGAACCTGGTCTCGGTCACCAACCCGTCAGGGCAGCCGATGCGCTACACCTACGACGGCGCGGGCCGCATCGTGGGCTGGACCGACCGCAACGACCAGTGGTTCCGCTACCACTACGACCACGCCGGTCGCGTGGTGCGCACCGAAGGCTCGGGCGGGTTCCTGGACTGCGTGCTCGAGTACGACCCGGACGACCGCGTCACCCGGTCCACCGACGCGCTCGGCCACACCTTCGAATTCCACTTCAACGAAGCGGGGCAGGTGGTCCGCGAGGTCAACCCGCTCGGCCAGGCGACGGTGTCGGAGTGGGACGCCCGCGATCACCTGCTGAGCTCGACGGATCCACTGGGCCGCACCACTCGCTACCGCTACGACGAGCTCGGCAACCTCGTCGCCGAGATCCGCCCGGACGGCGCCGAACGCACCTGGGAACGCGACTCGGCGGGGCGGGTGGTGGCGGTGCACGACGCTCCCGGTGTCGTGACGCGCCACGAGTTCGACGAGCGGGGCAACCTCGCCACGGTCGTGGCGCCGGACGGCGGGACCACCCGGTACCGCCACGACGGCCGGGGTGTCGTCGTGGCGATCACCGACGCGACCGGGGCCACGGTCACCGTGGTCAACGACGCGGCCGGACTGCCGGTCGAGGTGACCGATCCGCGTGGCGGGGTCACCCGCTACGAACGGGACGAGTTCGGTCGCGTCGTCGCGGTCGTCGACCCCACCGGCGGGGTCGAGCGCGTCGCCTACACCGTGGACGGAAAGCTCGCCTGGCACCAGGACCCCGACGGGAGCCAGGACCGGTGGGTTCTGGACGGCGAGGGCAACAACCGGGTGCACATCAGCGCGGTCGGCGGGATCACCGTTTACGAATACGGCGGCTTCGACCTGCGGACGGCGGAGACCCTCCCGGACGGCAGCCGGACCTCCGTCACCTACGACCGCGAGCTGCGGGTCGACTCGGTGACCAACGAGCAGGGCCAGGTGTGGCGCTACGAGCGGGACGCGGCCGGAAACCTGGTGCGGGAGACCGATTTCGCCGGCGGTGTGACGACCTTCGGTTACGACGCGGCCGGCCAGCTCGTCGAACGCGTCCGCCCGGACGGGCAGCGCACGACGTTCCGCTACGACCTGGCCGGCAACCTCGTCGAGCAGACCGACGGGGACCGCACCACCAGGTTCGAGGTCAGCGCCACCGGGCAGCTGCTGTCGGTCGACGACGGCACCACGCGGGTGAGCTACGAACGGGACGCGGTGGGCCGGGTCCTCGCCGAGACGGTCAACGGCCGCACGGTGCGCTCCGCCTACGACGCCGAAGGCCGCCGGGTCCGCCGGCTCACCCCGTCCGGCGCGGAAAGCTCGTGGAAGTACGACGCCGCCGGGCTGCCGGTCGCCGCCCGGCTCGGGGGCCGGGAACTGCTGTTCGCCCACGACGACGCGGGCCGCGAGGTGCGCCGTGCGCTCGGCACCGGCGCCACCCTGCTGCAGACCTGGACCCCGAACTCGCAACTGGCGTCCCAGGCGATCACCGACCAGTCCGGTGCCGCCCGCCAGCAGCGCTCCTACGGCTATCGGGCCGACGGGGAACTGGTCGCGCTGGACGACCGGGCCCGCGGCCCGCGCGAGTTCGACCTCGACCCGCTCGGCCGGGTCACCGAGGCGCGTTCGCCGCGCGGGTCCGAGTCCTACCGCTACGACGACGCCGGAAACATCACCGACGCGTCGTGGCCCACGGCCGCGACGGACCTCGTGGGCCGGCGGAGGTTCGTGGGCCCGCTCGTCACCGCCGCCGGCGGGACGCGCTACGGGCACGACCGGCGCGGGCGGGTCGTGCTCCGGGAACGCACGACGCCCGGCGGCGCGAAACTGACCTGGCGGTTCACCTGGGCCGACGACGACCGGCTCGTCGGGGTCGTCGTCCCCGACGGCAGCAGCTGGCGTTACACCTACGACGCGCTGGGCCGCCGCGTCGCCAAGGAGCACCTGGCCGCCGACGGCAGGACCCTGCTCGAACGCATCGAGTTCACCTGGGACGGGCAACTGCTGGCCGAACAGGCCCGGCACACGCCCGAAGGGGTGCAGGCCACGGTGTGGGACTACGAGCCCGACGACTACCGGCCGCTCGCGCAGCGGAGCCGCCTGTCCCGGCCGGGACAGGCCTGGGTGGACACCCGGTTCCACGCCATCGTCGCCGACCTGGTGGGCAGTCCCGCGGAGCTCGTCGACGACCACGGCCGGATCACCTGGTGTGCAGGCACGAGCGTATACGGCGCCCCCGCCGGGGCGGATTCCCCGGCGGCGACTCCCCTGCGGTTCCCCGGACAGTACTTCGACGCCGAGACCGGGTTGCACTACAACGCCCAGCGTTACTACGACCCGGTGACCGCGCGCTACCTCAGCCTCGACCCGCTCGGCCTGGAACCGGGCCCCAATCCCTATGCCTACGTGGACAACCCGTTCCGGCAGATCGACCCGCTGGGCCTGGCACCGCAGTCCTGCGGCAGCAAGCCCAAGCTGACACTCGACACGAACGTCGGATCCAACCCCATGATGCAGTCGCCGCACGGAGGAAAGTACAGCCAATCCCCGGGCGGCAACTGGTACAAGCAATCAGCACCGGCCGGACCGAACAAGAACAAGAAGAACCGGCCGGCGGCCGGGATGGCCAATCCCAGCTGGACACACCAGAACATCAAGCCGATGTTCGAAGCCGCGCTGGTCAACAAGCATCAGATGCCTCCCGGTCTCAAGGTGGACGCGCAGAACAAATGGATGCAGAAACACGGCCAGTTCCAGACCGTGCACCAGGACGGCACGCCGGACCGGATCGTCGGCAAACCGGACGCCATCATGGGACACAACAAGGCCGCGGGCACCTACTTCAACGAGACCGGGCACAAGCTGCCCATCGAGGACAACAAGCAGTACAACCGGCAGCCCAGCAGCTACGGCCAGGTCGAGTACTCGAAGAGCTCGGCGGGCACCGGCGCGCACGAGGACAATTACATTCCCCCGCGTCCGGACCGGGGTTCCCACCCCACCTACACCAACCCGGCCGCGCCGGGGTACACCGGCGGTCCGTGGCATTCCTACCCAAAGGCGCCGAACGGCCTGCCGCCCGGGTCGTCGGCCATCGAGCCCGACGGCACTCGTATTCCGCAGGCGCCGACCACCGAACGGCCCCCGACGGGGCTCCCTCCGGTCCACACACCTCCGGCGTCCCCGACGGGCCCTCCGGCGAAGCGGCCGCGGTTCGGCCCGTGAGTCGTTGGCCGAGCAGGTAAGGGAGAGGTTGGGGGCCGGCGATCGCCGGCCCCCAACCTGTGCCGGGTGTGCCTGATCGTCGACACGGGGGCTCACCGCCCGGCTGCCTTCGGCCGGCAGACCGAACCTCGGACGTCGGCAGTCGGGTCTGGAAGCCCGCCGGTGGGTGGACGCCTTCGGACGGCGCAGCACAGGGATCAAGGCACGTCCTGGCCTCGGCAAAGCGTTTTTTCAGCGGATGTGGTGCGCGCTCAGGTGACGCGGCCGACGATCGCCAGAATGCCGGCGTGTTCGGGGTGGTCACCGACATCGTCAGGGTGGTCGGGGTGCCATTGCGGGGTGAAGACCACGCCGGGATCGACGATGTCGAGCCCGGTCATGAGCGCGCGCAAGTCGTCTCGCCCATACAGGTAGAGGGGGTTCGTGGTGCCCTCGTAGAGCTTCACGGCGCGAAACATCTCGTCGTCCTGCTCGTCACCGGTGTCCGAGGACAACGCCACATAACTGCCGGACGCCAACTCGTGGCGGTAGCGGGCGATGAGTCCCGCGGGATCGGACTCGGGCGGGATGAAGTGCACGAACGCGGCCATGATCACCATGACCGGCTGCGAGAGGTCCAGCAGCCGCCGGGTGACCGGATCGTCGAGGACTTCCTCAGGCTGCTCGCCGTCGGCACTGACCATCGCGACTCGGTCGTTGCCCGCGAGCACGATCTCGCTGTGCGCGATCGCGACGGGCTCATTGTCCACGTACACCACGCGAGCCTCGGGATCGGCGGCCTGCGCGATCTCGTGCACGTGCCCTTCGGTCGGCATCCCGGAACCGATGTCGAGGAACTGACGGACACCCTGTGATATCCCGAACCGCACCACCCGCCGCAACCACAACCGGTTCTGCCGGCAGATCCAGGCCGCCCGCGGAAGCTGAGCGGTCACCTTGCGGGCGAAGTCCCGATCGATCGCGTAGTTCAGCTTTCCACCGATGAGGTAGTCATATACGCGGGCCGAGTTTGGTTTCTCCAGGTCCAGTCCCCGAACTTCGTGCTGCTGGTCAGGCACGACACTCCCTCCACGGCCTCCCGGCGCGAGCAACCGACTCGCTACTCGCAATGTTAACGAGTAACGGAACACCAGTCGCACATCAGGATCGATGATGACCTGAACAACCCACCGCGCGTCAGCGTTTCCCGAAAACCCGAGCGTTCAGCGTTCCGGCAAAATCGGACCGGTAAGGCGTTGATCAGTTCTGATCGGGTCGGTCCTGCCGGTCTTCAAGCAGGTTGCGGCGTCGCGGCAACGGAACCGACTGGTGAAGTAGCAATTTCGACCCCCGCGGTATTCGCGATGTTCACCGTTACCTCGTCATTTTCGTTCTGTGGCCTTGCCGAGGAACGCGTGGAAGGTGTCCATGACTGGACCGGGCAGCGGGTCACCGTGTCCGAAGCCGACCGCCGTGACGCGGGCAGGGAGCCGGGAAAGGCTGGCCGCCTGCGCGGTGGGGTCGGCGGCGAACGTAGTCGGCCCCAGCCCGAGCCGCTTGTTGTGGAAGACCGCGTCGCCGATCAGCAGGGCGCCGGTGGGTTCGTGGAACTCGCAGGACTGCCCGCCAGTGAACGGAAGGCGCTGCGGTCGGCGCTGCGGCGTGTGGCCGGCAATCTTGGACTCGCGGAGGGGTGAAATATGGCCACCGTGATCCCCAAGGGACGAAGTGCTTGACTCTGACGTGACGTCAGGCGGCATGGTCGACAGCGTGGACGAGCATCTGACCGTGGGACGTGTGGCCGAGCTGACCGGAGTGACCGTCCGAACACTGCATCACTACGACGAGATTGGCCTCGCGCAGCCGTCCGCACGGACGACTGCCGGGTACCGGGCCTACTCGGCGGGCGACGTGGAGCGACTGCGCGGGGTGCTCGCTTATCGACGGCTGGGTTTCGGATTGCGCGAGATCGCGGATCTGGTCGACGACCCGGCCACCGACGCGGTCGCGCATCTGCGCCGGCTGCGTGGTCTGCTGCTGCAACAGCGTGACCGTGCTGCTGACATGGTGACTGCCATGGACAGGGAGCTGGAAGCACGGGCATCGGGGATCAGGACGCCGCCGGAAGAACAACTGAAAGTGTTCGGCGCGCAGTTGTATGAGGTCATCGGCTCCGCCTACCCCGCGACGCGGCGCACCGAGCCGCGGATCGCCGCGCGGGTATGGGATGCGCTGGGGGACGCGCGGACGGTACTGAACGTCGGGGCCGGCACCGGCTCTTACGAGCCCCTCGATCGCGAGGTCACGGCGGTGGAACCCGCGACGGTCATGCGGGCCCAGCGTCCGGCGGGCGCGGCGCCCTGTGTGGCCGCCGTCGCGGAAAGCCTCCCCTTCGAGGACCAGTCCTTTGACGCCGCGATGGCCTTCAGCACCGTTCATCACTGGCAGGACCCGATCGCGGGGCTGCGGGAGATGCGGCGGGTGGCCCGGCGCGTGGTGGTGTTCACGCACGACGCCAGTGGCATCGGCTGGCTTCAGCGGTTCTGGCTCATCCGCGACTACCTGCCTGAGGTCGCGAGCCTGGTAGTGGGGCGGCCCTCGGTGGAGCAACTGGCTCAGGCGATCGGGGCCCGCTTGGAACCGGTGCTCATTCCGTGGGACTGTGCTGACGGCTTCTTCGAAGCCTATTGGCGCCGGCCCGAAGCGTACCTGGACGAACAGGTGCGCCGTGCGACATCGGTCTGGACCAGAGTCGGATCGGAAGCTGAGCAGCGGGCAGTGGACAGACTCCGCGATGACCTTTCCTCCGGCCGGTGGGCCGAGCGCAACCGCGAGCTTCTCGCCCTCGACGCGGCAGAACTCGGCCTTCGCCTGCTCGTAGCCTGAAACCCGGCACCGGTTCGTACCATACGTCGCGCTGGAAGGCGGGCACGGATATTCCGAGCGGCATCGACCGGAACGAGTTCGACCGGCGGTGCGCGGAGCAAAGATCAAGTTCGGTGGCGAGGACCGCGCACTTCTCCCGGCGTTGCTGGCGCCATTGCAAAAGGAGGGCCTGTCGCCCAGGAAATCGGCACAGCGGCGCCGGACCAGCGAGGCAGTTTGACCGTCCATGAGACGAAACAGTCGGCCCGCGACGCCGCCTTGCTGACGAACCTTGTCCGCCCCGGCTTCAGGGAGGCGGAGTGTGGCTGGAGCGGACTACGTCGGCGCTCAGCTGACCGCGAGCCCGGCCACGGTCGCGGGCAGTCCGGTCCATGATCCGATCCCCGAGAGTGCGCCGCTTTCACCGACGGCCCAGCCGAACAAGCGCCCCGCGTCCGCGTCGATTGCGTACAGGTACCGGCCGTCACTGCTCAAATCCTCGTCGCGAAGTCCTGTTTGCCCCTCCACCGCGAGGCCGGCTGCGGCGTCGTCGAGCGAGATGCCGCCGTCGGCCGCGATGGAGTAGCGCGAAACGGCTCCGTCGGCGAAATTCGTGGTGAAGGCATAGCGATCATCGCTCGTGACGACTGTCCAGCAGATCTCGCTGCGGCCGTTGCCGATCGACCGCGAAACAGGCGCCACACCACGTTCGCGGACCGTATAAGAGGAAGCCGCGGCCTTGCCTCGCTGAGCACCGAATGCTTCGGCCACCACAAGTCCGCCGCCCGTCGTGAAGGCGAAACCGTATGGTGTCGGACCCGATGACGGCTGCACGACCGGCTCTTCCAAATCGCCCGCCGAGCCCACCGGGAAGAAGGCAATCTCGTTCGTGCCACGCTCGGTCACGACGACGGTGGCGCCGTCCGGGCTGAAACCGATTTGAGCCGGGTCGGTCCCGGCCGCGAGCTCCCGGGATGAGCCGGGGAGCGGCTCGACCTCCCCGTCGCGCAACCGGAAGCCCGTGATGGACGGGCCGCCGGTGTTCAGCACATAGATCAACCCGTCATGCTCGGCGATGCTCTTCGGCATGCGCCCGGTCGCAACCTGCCGCACCAAGGACAGGCCGTCCTCAGCGACAGCGAAGACACTCATATCGCCACTGGCCGTGTTCGCGACGAGCAGGTACCGCCCGTCGCCGGTGAGCACGACCGATCCCTGCGAGGCCAGGTGCGGAGTGCCGTCGCCGGCACCGCCCGTCACGTAGGCGCCAGCAGCCGTCAACGTTCCATCGTCGTCGCGTTCAAAGGCCAACACCTGATTTCGCTCGGGCTCATTGGTCTGGGTGTAAACGAATCCAGAATTCTGGCCGGCGGCTTGGTCCTGCATCTCGGCCCTCCACGTTCGTGACACATTGTTGCGGTTCTGCATCGGGCGGATGAGATACGACGTCGTACGAGACCGCGTCACCCACGACTAAACGCCCAAACCGCATGGTCGCATGTCGGGTCATTCCCCGCTGTCTGTCGACTGTCCAGCTCTGGGTTGCCCCGAGAACAACCACCCAGGTTTTGGATTTTTTCTTCCCAGCGCGAGAAAGAGAAACCACTTCACATGCGCTGACGCTGCGTCGTCGGCCGTTTCGCTCAGGGAAAGCGTGACGGCCCAAACGGTTCTGGTTGCGTTCCCGGCGTGTCGGCCTGCTCACCGGTGGTGAGTATCGCTGGGCCTTCCCGGTGTAGGGCGACCCCGTAATGGGAGCCCCCGGTTTGGCAAGCTGTCTCCCGCTACAGCCACAGTCCGGCGGCGGGGTCGGTGATCGCGGGTTCGTCGCCGGCTTCGGCGAAGGCGCTCAGGGCGTGCACGAGACCGCGGCGGGCACTGGGGGTCATCCGGTTGACGATGCGGGTGATCTCGGCGCGCCGCCGTCGCGTCACCTCACGAACCACGGCCGTGCCGGCTTCGGTGAGCGACACGACCAACTCGCGGCGTGAAGCGGGGTTGATCTCCCGGCTGACGAGATCGGCCGAGACCAGGCGGTCGACCATGCGCGTGGTCGTCGAGGGATTGACGACCAGATACTCGGCGAGGCTGGCCGCTTTGAGCGGACCCCGGGTGTCCAGCACGACCAGCAGCCGGAACTGCGGGACCGTGATCGACTCGTCCACAGCGGCGATCGAGCGCGCCGACACGGCGACCAGCAGCCGCGAGGCAGTCAGCACGGCGTCGGTCATCGCATCGACATCGTCGACTTCCGCCTTCTCGGCCGGCCGTGCGGCGCGGCCCCAACCGTCGGAACTTCGCGGGCGAGCAGGCATATTTCCAGTTCTACCGCACGCCCACTGAGTCCAACCTCACCACCTTGACGCATGTCCTTGTCAAGTGTTGCATACTGCAACCGTGCCTGTCTCCGGGAAAACCATGTCGCGCGACATCCCCGTCCCGTCCCACCAGCCCACGGCCCGGTGGCTGCGGCAAAGTTCGAGCGGTCTGCTGGTTCTGGCCGTGACCATCGGGGCAGGGGCCGGGCTCGGCGCGGTCGCGTTCCGCTGGCTGATCACGACGTTCACGCACCTGTTCTCCGGGCACGCCGACTACTCGGCGGCCGGGGGTCAAGCGCATCCCTGGTTCCCGGCGCTGGGCCCGTGGTTTCTGCTGATCGTCCCGGTGCTCGCCGGCCTGATCTACGGCCCGCTGGTTTACCGGTTCGCCCCCGAAGCGCGCGGACACGGCGTGCCCGAAGTCATGTTCGCCGTGGCCGAGCGGGGTGGTCGCATTCCGGCGCAGGTCACGGTCGTGAAGGCGATCGCGTCGGCGATGTGCATCGGCTCCGGTGGCTCCGTGGGCCGGGAAGGGCCGATCGTCCAAATCGGCTCCGCGCTCGGCTCCACGCTCGGGCAACTGGCCCGGTTGCCCGAGTCACGGCTGCGGGCGCTGGTCGCGTGTGGCGCCGCGGGCGGCATCGCGGCGACCTTCAACGCCCCGATGGCAGGCCCGTTCTTCGCGATGGAGCTCATCCTGCGCGACTTCGCGGTCGAATCCTTCGGCGCGGTAGTGCTCTCCAGCGTCACGGCCAGCGTGGTGGGCCGGGCCGTCTTCGGCAACCACCCGTTCCTCGACCTGCCGCCGTTCACCCTGCGCAGCCCGATCGAGTACCTCCTGTTCATCGCTCTCGGTGTCCTGGTCGGTGCCTCCGGCGTGCTGTTCAGCCGCGTGCTCTATCTCATCGAAGACTGCTGCGACTGGCTTTGGCGCGGCCCGGAATGGCTTCGCCCCGCCGTCGGCGGCCTGCTGCTCGGCGGGCTGCTGCTCGTGCTTCCCGAAATGTACGGGGTCGGCTATCCGGTGCTGCAAAATGCCGTGGAAGGCAAATACCTACTCGGCTTCCTACTGCTCCTGCTCGTAGGCAAGATCGTCGCGACGAGCCTGACCATCGGCATCGGCGGCTCCGGCGGGGTCTTCGCACCCTCACTGTTCATCGGCGCGATGGGCGGCACCGCCTTCGGCATCATCGTGCACACCTGGCTACCCAGCCTCACTGCCTCGCCCGGCGTTTACGGGCTGATCGGGATGGGCGCGGCCTTCGCAGGGGCGGCCCGCGCCCCGATCACCGCCGTGATCATCCTGTTCGAGCTCACCGGCCAGTACACGATCATCCTGCCGATGCTCACGGCGATCGTCATCGCCACGGTCACCGGCAAGGCCCTCTCCCGCGACACGATCTACACGCTCAAACTCAGCCGCCGCGGCGTCGACCTCGACAAGCGTCCGGCAGCCAACCGGGCGGCCACCATCCCCGTCAACGCGGCGCTCGAACCGCTCCCCCAGCCACTCGGCGAACACACCGCGCTGGAGCCCGCCGCCCGGCTACTCGCCCTGTCCGGACATGGCGTGCTCCCCGTGATCGGCGCCGACGGGCAGTACCAAGGGTGCGTGACCGCCAAAGCCGTCGCCGAAGCACTCGGCGAGGAACACGCCGTCGACCGAACGGTCACCGACCTCGCCCAGCTTCCCCCACTGGTAACCCGGGAATCGACCCTCAGGGAGGCTTTGGACGCGCTCACCACCGCGCAGGGCACCGGCTTGCCCGTGCTCGATGCCGAAGCCGGCGCACTGACCGGCTGGATCACCCACCAAAGCGTGCTCACCGCCCTGCACACCCCCGAGCGGTCAGGGGACTGACCGACCACAAGCCCCGCGGCGCGCTGCGGATCGTCCTGCGCACCCCGATTCCGCTGTACCGGGCGGGCCTCGGCCGGTTGCTCGGGCACCGGCTCCGCTACCTCATCCACCGGGGACGCAAGACCGGCAAACATCGGGAAACAATCCTGGAGGTCGTCGGCTACGACCCGCACACGCCCGAGGTATTCGTCGTCGCCGGGTGGGGCGAGCGCGGCGACTGGTACCGCAACCTCGTCGCCGCACCGGCGATCGAGGTCCGGGTCGGCCGGCACCGTCAAGACCGCCGAGGGCGGCTGAGCGTGACGGCCGTCATGGACTCACGGACAGCGCTTCCAGTAGCTCAGGCCGCACCGACGGCAGTCCCGTCGGGCACCGGAAGCGGGCCCTTGCCGCCACCTCTGGCAAGCCAGAAGGAGATGTGAAATGGTTGCGATGCAACCGCAATTGCTGTCCTCGGTGCTGCGAATGGTCTGCGCGCTGCTGTGCGCAGGGGTGGGTGCACTCCACTTCGGACACGTGATTGCGATGCGAGGCCAACCGCGGTGGTGGCATCTCGGGCACAGCGTGATGGCGATCACCATGGCCGGCATGTTCGTGTTCGCCCGCATGGCCCATCCCTCTCTCTACCGCTGGGCGTTCGGGTTGTTCGTTCTGCTCGCGGTCGCGTTGGCCGGCACTACGGGGACAATCTGGTTCCAGGACCGGGCGCTTCCCGCGTTGTGGGCCGCCTCGACCGTCGACATGGCCGCCATGGCGTACATGCTGATGCCCGCTTCCGTGGCGCGACCATGGCCCCTTACCAGTCTCGTCGTGACCTATTTGGTCGTCGAGGCCCTGGTTCACGTCAGGGGAGAATGGCTGAGGTTCCCCCTGAACAGTGGACAGGTTTTCAAGCAGCGTTCGCTGCGTCTGTCAGGGACTGCTCGTAACAAACGGGACTGAACATCCCGATAGCGGAGTGGCGCCTTCTATCGTTGTACCGACCGATCCACATGTCAACCGCGGCAACGAGTTCGGCCTTGGTAGCAAAGGTATGGCGGTAATAGTGTAGGGCGCGGCAAGCAGGACCGTGATGGTGGTGACGACGGCGCCCTTTCTGGTGAACTCCCAGAACGAGATCGGCGTACCCGCACGTTTCGCGACGCCGAGGACGACCACATTGGCGCTCGCCCCGACCGCGGTCAGATTGCCCCCGAAATCCGCGCCCAGCGCCAATGACAGTCTCGGTGGTTCGCGTGTCGCCCACGCAAACCTTGACTCGCCGGGAGTCACCGTTGCTTTCCCCGGGCAGACGCTGCGCGAGAAGGCGGGCCCTCGGGCGGAGCGTTGCGCCGGCCGTCACACCGTCGCGAGCGCCTCGGTCGGTGGCAGGTGGGAAGCGCGCACGGCGGGCTGCACCCCGGCGAGCACGCCGACGACGAGCGCCGCCGCGACACCGCCGGCGACCGAACCCGCCGGGATCACGGCGGGCCAGTCGCGGGACACCGCGTAGCTCGCCGTGCCGAGCACTCCCGCGACCGCACCGGCGATCCCGCCCAGCAGACACAGCAGGACCGACTCGGCCAGGAACTGGCCGCGGATCTGGCGGCGGGTGGCGCCCAGTGCCCTGCGCAGTCCGATCTCCCGCCGGCGTTCCAGCACCGACACGATCATCGTGTTGGCGACGCCGACCGCACCTACCAGCAGCGCCACCCCGGCCAGGCCCAGGAACAGCCCGGAGAACGTGCTTTCGGTGAGCTGCTTGGCCACCAGGGCGTCGGACGGCCGGCTGATCATGATCCGGCCCGGGTTCGGCGGGAACACCGTTGCCGCGAGCACCGACCGCACGGCGTTGATCTGGGGTTCCCGCACCCGCACGTACAACACGGTCGGATGGTCGTCGAAACCCAGCCAGCGTCGGGCCGCGTCCCAGCCGACGAGGACGGAGCGTTCCACCTCGGGTGCCAGCGGGATGGGCGCCAGCACGCCGATCACCGTGAATGTCCGCGACCCGATCACGATCTCCGGGGCGGGCTGCCCGGGCACGAGCGCGGTGATGCCCAGCCTGGTCGCGGCCACGGCGCCGAGCACGACGGTGGGGAACGTGTCGGTGGCCGGACTGAGGTAGCGCCCGGACGCGATGTGCGCGCCGATCACCGGGAGCAGGTCGTCCTTTGCCGCCAAGGCGGTCAGTCCGGAGCTGTCCTCCGGCGGGATGGCCGGGGAGCGGCGCACCTCGGCGTGGGTGTTGGCGACCTCGCCGACCTGCTCGACCGGCGGAATCCTGGCGACCACGGCCCCGGCCGACTCGGGCACCGGCGGGAGGGTCTGGGTCTGCTCGTCGACCATGGCCTCGGCGCGCAGCAGGTTCGTGCCCAACGCGGAAAGCTGGTCGGTCAGGGCCTGCTGGCTCGAAGCGGGGATGCCGACCACCACGATCATGGTCGCGATCCCGATCGAGATGCCCAGCGCGGACAGCACCGCCCGCAGTCGCCGGGTGCGGGGTCCCAGCATTCCCAGCCGCAAAAGGTCGGCGGGTCCCAGGCGGACCGTCGGGCGGGTCATGCGAGCACTCCCCGCGATGCGGCGGCACGACGGTCGGCTTCGACCCGGCCGTCGAGGATCTCCACCCGCCGCGGCAGGGTGGCCGCGATCTGCCGATCATGCGTGATCACGGCGATGGTGGTGCCCGCCTCGTTGAGACCACGCAGCAGGTCCAGGACGGCGCGGCCGGTGGCGGTGTCGAGTGCGCCGGTCGGCTCGTCGGCCAGCACCAGCGCCGGGTCGTTGACCAGGGCGCGAGCGATCGCGACCCGCTGCTTCTCTCCCCCCGACAGCTGGTGTGGTTTGTGCTCGCGGCGCTGCGCCAGACCGACGCGGTCCAGTGCCGCGCGGGCGAGCGGTCCGCGCGAGGCCCGGGGCACGCCCGCGTAGAGGAGGCCGGTCGCGACGTTCTCGGCGGCGGTGAGCCCTTCGATGAGCTGAAACTGTTGGAACACGAATCCGATCTCTCTGGCGCGCAGCGCCGACAGTTCGCGGTCGTTGAGAGCGGTGACATCCTGGTCCCGGACGGCCACGCTGCCGCTGGAAGGCCGGTCCAGCGTGCCCATCAGGTTCAGCAAGGTGGACTTGCCGGAGCCGGAAGGGCCGACGATCGCGAGCAGTTCGCCGGCGTGCACGGAAAGGCTGACATCGTCCAGCGCGCGGACGCCGCCGGGATAGTCCTTGGTGGCGTGGGTGATTTCCAGAACCGCGCTCACGACACGGTCACGACCTTCAGGCCCTCGGTGATGCCCGGCCCGGACACCTCCACGAGGCCGTCGGCGAACATCCCGGTCCGCACGCCGACGAGCCTGGTGGACCGGCCGGTGACCACCTGGAGCGCATAGGCACCGCCCTGGACGACGATCAGCGCCCCGACCGGCACGGCGAGGACGCCCTTACGGGAGGCCGTGGGCACGGTGACGCCGACGGAGCCGGAGTCCATTTCGGACACCGCAGTCTGGTCGGCGATGGCGATCGTCATCGTCTGGTGCTCCTGCGTCGCTCCGCCGCCGTTGGTGCCTGTCGAACCCGTCTGATCCTGCGCGCCGGCGGAACTCAGCACGGCGATGGTTCCCGTGGCCTGCCTGTTGTCGGGCAACGACAAGGTGACCGCCAGGCCGTGAGTGAGCAGGCTGGTGTCCACCTGCGTCGGGTCGACGGTGGCCGTGACGAGTTTCGTGGTCGAGGTCAGGCCCAGCAGGTCGGCCGTGGCCTGCGCGCCGGGCTGGACCTTGAGCGAGTCGACGCGGACCGCCGCGGGGAGCACCACGACGTCACCGATATCCAGCGTGCCGGTCTCGTCCAGCCCGGCGTGATGCTGCCACTGCTTGAGCGCGTTCGCCGTGCCGTCGGTGTATTCATCGCCCTTCGGCGCCGAGGAATACCCGAGGGCCCGCAGGTTCGCGTTGACTTCGGCGATGTCCGGACCAGCGGGCGTCGTGCCGTCGATCGCGCGGTAGAGGGGCGTGGCGCCGAGGAACAGTTCCACGGGTTTCGCGTCGACGGCATAAAGCTTCTGGCCCCGGTTCACCACGGTGCCGACGGCGGGGAGCCAGGTGACCGTGCCGCTCTTGCGACCGGTGAAGGTGGTGGTCGGCCCGTAGCCGAGGCTTCCGTCGAGAGTGACCGAAGTGGACAGATCGGTACGTACGACGGTGGCCGTCTGCGGCGGCGCGGGCTGCCCCACCGGTGGCGGCGCGGGGCGGAACATCAGCGTGTAGACAGCGGTGGCGGCGATGGCGCACACGACCACGGCGCCGAGTCCGGCCAGGAGCCATTTCCGCATCTCAGTTGCCGATTCCCTGGGCGGCGACCTGCTTCTCGCAATCCGGCGTGTACTGCAGGCCCTTGCTGATGGAATCGGGATCGTTGCCGGGACCGCCGAAGGAGAACGCGTATCGGCCGTTCTGAGGTGGTTCCTCCGAAACGTACCGGACTCCCTTGTCGCGCAGGCACTGCACGACCGCGTGGACGAAGTCGGCGCCCTGGGGATTGTTCGCGTCGAGTTCCCATGGCGGCAGCGGTTCCTTCGACTGGCAGGCCGTCTCGGCCTTCGCCTCGACGCCCGGGTCCACGGTCACGGCCGACATACCCCCGCTGCCGGTCGTCGGCTTGCCGTCGCCGTTCGCGGCCAGGCACTGGTTGTACGGCCCATACAACGCCGTGATCTCGTCGTTGGTCATGTCGAGGCGTTCGCGCGGTCGTCCGGCATCGGCGTCGGTCGAGGTCCCCGCGGGGGCGGGCTGAGTCGCCGAGCCGGCGGCGGGCAACGTCGGGACCTGGGCCTGCGGGGCGGATGTGGCCGTGCACGCGGCGAAGGCGAACGCGGACAGGGCCAGGACACCGGCGGCGAGGACTCGCGTATGAGGTATCACGGCGACGAGCCTGCCGGGACATTGTGAAGAAGTTGTGCGAACGCTATGACGGTTTCTTCGTCAGCGGCAGGCGGACGGTGAAGGTGCTGCCCGCGCCCGGTGTGCTCGTCACGCGGACCACGCCGCCGTGCGCTTCGACGAGTTGCCGCACGATGGCCAGTCCCAGCCCACTCCCGCCGGTGCGGCGGTTGCGGGACTTGTCCGCTCGCCAGAAGCGGTCGAACACGTGGGGCAGGTCCGCCGCGGGGATTCCGGGTCCGGTGTCACTCACGTCGATGACGACATCGGAACCGTTGCGCCGGGCCGACACCGCGATCCGTCCGTCGGGCGGGGTGTGGCGCTCGGCGTTGGCCACCAGATTCCCGACGGCCTGCCGCAACCGCATCGGGTCCGCCACGAGGAACAGTTCCGGCGGCGCGTCGACGGTCGCGCGTCCACCGCCGGCCGCCGCGACGTGCCGCAGCAACTCGCCCAGATTCAGCTCCACCGGCTCCAGCCGGAGTTGCCCCGCGTCCGCGAGGGAGAGGTCACGCAGATCGTCGATGAGGTGCTGGAGCAGCAGGGTCTCCTCCAGCAGCGACGAAACCAGTTCGGCATCGAGATCGGCCACTCCGTCATGCGCCGCGACCAGCCAGCCCCGGATCGTGCCCAGCGGGGTCCGCAGTTCATGGGAGATGTCGTTGACCAGTTCCTTGCGCTGCCTGTCGGTTCCGGCGACGTGCTCGGCCATCTCGTTGAACGCCGCGGTCAGCTCGGCGATCTCCCAGCGGGCGCTCGTCCGGGCGCGGGCGGTGTGCTCCCCGGCGCGCATCCGCCGGGTCGCCTCGGTGAGGATGCGGATCGGGCGGATCACGCGGGTCGCCAGGACCATCGCGACCCCGATCGTGAGCACGGCGACCAGCGCCGCGACGCCGGTGATCCGGAGCGCGCCCGCCGAGGACAGGCCGACGCCGGCCCGGGTGTCCTGACCGAGCGCGGTGATCTGCAGGAACGCGATCGGGGCGACGTAAGGCCGCAGCACCTGCCGGCGCGCGTCGAGCAGGCACGACGCAAGCCGCGCGGGGTCGGCGGACGGCACGGGCACGGTCACCTCGCCCTTGCTGTCCAGGGCAAGCCGGACCGGCGTGTCCGACCCGGCACACGGCTCCATCGCGACCGCCAACCGCGTGAGCGCCGCCTGCTCGGTCGCGGTGGGCGTGACCCGGGCGGAGTCCTCGAAGCCGATGAGCCCGCCGCCCGCCTTCACCACGGTCTCGCACGGCAGCGGGACGCGCGACTGCGGGACACGCAGGTACGGCCGTCCACTGTCCACTTCGGCGATCTCGGCCGAAACACCGCTGCGCGCCAGGCAGTCCGCGGTGCGCTCGACCAGTTCCTCCAGGTCGGCGTGCTCCTGTGTGGTCAGCAGGAACGGGCCGGCCACCCGGGGGTCGATGTCATCCGGGAACCGGGTCGCCGCGAGCGCGTTGTCCACCGTCAACGGGTCGATGGGAACGGACGGTTCCGCGGCCTGAGCGGGCCCGGGCGCGGCGGCCGAGCTTTCGATCGGCCGCGCGCCGGCCGGGGTGAGCACGATGCGTACCCCCGACTGCTGCGCCAAGTCTGCGAGCACCGGGCCGACGGAAGACCAGTTGGTGTGCGTCGCCGCGTAATCCACCAGGCCCCCGTACACCGGCGCGTACGCCGCACGGACGAGGTCCTGCTGCTGTGCGATGGACGTCGTGGTGCTCTGCACCGAGAGCCAGGCGGTCGCCGCCACCGACCCGGCCGCGACCACGACCGTCCCGGCGAGCAGCCGGGCGCGCAGCCCGTGGCTAGGCATCCGGGACGTCATCGATCATCTTGTAGCCCACGCCGTAGACCGTCTGGAGGTGCACCGGATTGCGGGGGTCCGCCTCGATCTTGCGGCGCAGGTTCTTCACGTGCGCGTCCGCCGTGCGCTCGGTGACGAAACTGTCGGGACCGTGCGCGCGATCGAGCAGTTGCCGCCTGCTGAACACCCGCCCCGGACTGGACATCAGCGCCTCCAGAATCCGGAACTCCGCCGGGGTGCACTCGATCCTGCGCCCGTGCAGCCGGACCTCGTGGCGAACCTGGTCGAGCGCCAGCGGCCCGGCGCGCAGCGGCAGCACGACCGGCCCGGCCGCCGGCCGGGCCCGGCGCAACAACGACCGCACCCGCGCCATCAGCTCCCTGGGGTCGTAGGGCTTGGTGAGGTAGTCGTCGGCGCCGAGGTCGAATCCGGCGAGCTTGTCCTCGGCCGTCGACCGGGCCGTCACCATCAACACCGGGAGGTCGTAGTCGCGGCGCAGCGTGCGCAACACGTCCAGACCATCCAACTCCGGCATCAACAGGTCGAGAATCAGCAGGTCTGGTCGCCTGCTGCGGACCTGGTCCACCGCCGCGCGCCCGTCGGACACCACCAGCACCGCGTGGTCCTCGCGTCGCAGGTAGCGCCGGACCAGTTCGGCCTGCTTCGCGTCGTCCTCGGCAACCAGTACGAACGCGCACACCTGGCCACCCTCCTCGCCACAGTGCGGGGACATCGTGCCGCCCCGCGCGCCCGACAGCTAACCACAGACCGGACGCACCGGTCCCCGAAGTCCGCGTCGGCGCCGGCCGGGGTTCGGCGATCAAGGATGTCGTGCGGCTCCACCGCTCGCCCCCTTTGCCGCCAGCAGCAAAGGCATTGGCATCAACCGGACCCGCACGACACACCGGGTGGTCCCATGAACTCGCCGCGCCATGGGTAATCAGTGACGGTATCCGTGATCGTGCTCAAGCAAATGTTCGCTCATCGGCGTCTGGCAGGTGCTGTGATCAGCGGTCGGCCAGCCCGGTGAGGAACCCGTCGGCTCGGCGGGCGACACGCCGAAATCCGGACCGGTGTTTCAATTCCGGGCCGGATTGCGCGCTCGATCACGCCGTCTTTCCGACCGCCTTCCGCGCGTTCTTCTCGCCCACCCGGTAGGCGCCACCGTTGGCGTGGAACAAGGCGGAGAGCAGACCACCGATCGCCATCGCGATCAGCGCGGCACCGGAATGCGCCGGGATGTTGGCGAAGTAGAGCAGCACACCGGCGACGACCAACCCCACGAAACCGGCGATGGCGTTGCGGATCGGCGTGTTACCAAACTGCATCGGGAAGCTCTCGTGGAGAATTCCCTTGATGAAATGGGGCAACGAGTTGACTGCCATCAGTCCACCGAGAAAACCGAGCACGATCGCCAGCCACGGCAAAGGAATCAATCCCCTCACGTCCACGTCGAGTCAACACGCGATGACTGAAAAAACGTAGCAACCGGTCGCCGACTCAGTCAACCGACGTAGACTGAGCTGGTGACAACCCAACGCGCCGAGCAACGTCGGCTGACCGAGCACCGCATCCTCACCGCGGCCCGGAAGCTGTTCTCGGCGAACGGCTACGACCGCACCACCATCCGCGCCGTGGCCACCGAGGCCGAAACCGACCCCGGGCTGGTCATGCGGTACTTCGGCAGCAAGGAGAACCTGTTCTCCCGAGTCGCCCGGATCGACGCGGACGAGCCCATCGCGGGCACTCCCGACGAGGTCGCCGACGCGGTGCTGGTCTCGCTCACCGACAAGCTCGGTGACGAGCCGGTCGCCGCGCTGGCCATGTTGCGGTCGATGCTCACCCATCCCGACGCCAGCCGCGGGGTGCACAACTTCATGACCGAACAGCAACAGCAGATCGCCGCCACGCTGCCGCGACCCGACGCAACCCTGCGGGCCGGCCTGATGATGTCGGTGCTGCTCGGCACGGTGGTCGGCCGCTACCTGATCAAGGTCGAGGGCCTCGACGACGCCATCCCCGAGGAGATCGGCGACCTGCTGCGCCCCTGCTTCCGCGCCCTGGCCGGTGGTGACGCCGGCTCGGCAGCGGCTGAATGACCTGCCCCATCATGAGATCCGGTCTCGGTCCTCGCCGAACCTGGCGCCCGCACCATCGACAGGTGACCACAGCCGGTGTCGGGTCGCGATACTCCCCCACTCCTCATCCGCGTTTTCCGCGGCCCGGTCCGCCGCACGGTTGCGCCGAAAACGACGTTGCGAACAAACTCGGGATACCTCGCGACCAGGTCCGGTTCACCGAAGCGGTGCGCCCCCGCACCGGCGAAGAAGTGCCGATCTGCACGAGCTGCCAGGACAAGTACACGCCTGGGCAGTTCCCCGCCGGGACGAAAGTCCGGCCAGGCGGTGGTTGGGGCATCGATAGGGTTGGCGAGTGAACACCGTGGCCGAAGCCGTCATCGCGAGCGTTCGCTGGGAGCAGTTGCGGGCCGGACCGGGCTCCGCGGCGGGAGTGCCCGCCGCCTTCGGCGCGCTCGCCACCGCCGAGACCGACGACGCCGCCACCGACTACTACTGGCAGCTCGACAATGTCGTGATCGTGCAGGGGAACCTCTACGAGTCCGCGCTTCCGGCGGTGTGGGCCGTGTTCGCGCTGCTGGCGGGCCCACTGCCGGGGGCGGCGCGATACCGCCTGGTCGAGTTGCTGGCGGAGATCGCGGGCGGGGACACCGCGCAGGCGGAGACCGACGCGGGCAACGCCGACCTCGCCGACCGGTGCCGCGCCGCGCTCAGGGACGGGCTGTGGACATGCTATGCCCTTCTGAACGACGGCGATCCGCGGGTACGTGGGGCGGCGATCACGCTACTGGGCTGGCTCGAAGACCGGACGGAGGTCATCGTGCCGGTACTGGAACGCGTCGCGACTGCCGATCCCGAACCGGACATCCGCACCGCCGCCGCCGATCTGCGCACCGAGTACTGACCCCGGCTCCAGCCACGTGCCCCCAAGCTCGGGCGGGCCGCGAGATCTGCCCGGCCCTCGGCCGTTCATCTCGCCCTGCCGGCGTCGCGTGGGGGCACGAGGTGGAGGGCAGTCCTCGGCTCATGGGATGTAGCGGCACGGGCGACGATCGGTGTCCCGCCAAGCGTCGTCGGGTTACCGGGCGTTGGTTGCCAACAGTGCGCCGGCCGGGGTGACCGACGGCCTGGTGATCGACGCCTGCTGGCCGGCTGCCGTTGCCGAGGCGAGAGTGCATGCCGACCTGTCCACGCTGACTCCCCGAGAACTGCAGGTGCTGCGTCTCATGGCCCGTGGCCTGAGCAACGCCGATCTGGCCGCCACGCTCCAGCTCAGCGAAGCTACCGTGAAAACCCACGTCACCCGCATCCTGACCAAACTCCACCTTCGCGACCGTGTACAGGCCGTCGTCCTCGCCTACGAAACCGCACTCGTCGAACCCGGCAATCGCACACTCGATGAGCACGAGTAGCGACGAACGCGAGTCCGCGCTCGACGCCGTCGAGCACGGCGCTGATCGCGGGATTCCCCGCGGGCTTCGGCTTGATGAGGGGATCCTGCGACACGCCGTGCGCGATACTAGCGGGGGTGACTTCGCCGGTGTCACAAGTTGTTTCATCGTCGCCCGGCGGAACTCGTTCTGAAACGTCCACATCGGACATTCGATCCGGTCGGCTGCGCACCAGGCGCGGGACGGTTCACGGGGCCCGCACGGTCGACGCCCGCACCACGAGTTCGGGGAGATAGGTGACCTGCTGGTGCACGTGTTCCGGGTCCGACGTCTCCTGGATCAACAGTTCTCCGGCGGTCCGGCCGAGGCGGTGCCGGGGTTGCCGGACGGAGGTCAGCGGAACCGTCGCAGCCGCGGCGAACTCGATGTCGTCGTAGCCGACGATGGCGAGGTCCTCGGGTACCCGCATCCGCAGCGTGGCGCAGCTGCGCAGAAGCCCGAGCGCGACCAGATCGTTCGTGCAGAAGGCCGCGGTCGGCCGTATCGCCGACGGCAGCCCGGCCAGGCGCTGACCGGCGTTGCTGCCGTCCTCGACGGTCTGCTGGGACGTACTGAGATCCGTTAGGTGGTCTGGTCCGAAGCCGGCTTCGCGCAATGCGCGCAGCGCTCCCTCGCGACGGTCGCGGACCTGGCCGAGCCTCAGCCGCCCACCGACGAACGCGATCCTCTCGTGCCCCTGTTCGATCAGGTGGCGCACCGCGATCTCGCCACCGCGGACGTCGTCGACCGCGACAGAGCAGTAGTTGTCCCCCTGTCGCTTGCGGTCCACGAGGACCACCGGAGTCCCACGGCGGGTGAGCTCGTCGAGCGCTGGGGAGTCCGGATCCACCGGGGTGATCAGGACGCCGTGGACGCGCTGCTGTTGGAGCTGGCTCAAGTAGGCGCTTTCCCGCTCAGCGAGGTTGGCGCTGTTGCAAAGGAACAACGACAGCTCTTCTTTGGCCGCGACCTCCTCCATCCCCGCGGCGACGTCGGTGAAGAAGGGGTTGCGCCCATCGAGCATCACGTAGGCGAGCACTCGGCTGCGTCCGGCTCGGAGCTGGCGTGCGGATTCGTTCCGCACGAACCCCAGCTCGGCGATCGCGGCTTCCACCCTGGACCGGGTATTCGGGCTCACCCGGTCGGGTCGGTTGAGTACGTTGGACACCGTGCCCAGGGAGACTCCGGCGGCCGCCGCGACGTCCTTGATCCCCGCAGCCCGCGTTGTGGATACCTCCACCTCGTTCGAGCCTTCCACCCGTCACCGGCCCTTGATTGAAACGTGACAACCACGAAGGAGTGCCTGCAACATGGCGTTTTCCTCGTGCTGTCAACGTTATTGACTTCTCGTTCGATCGCATAGTACGGTCACCGAGCCAGATTGTGAAACCTCTCAATCTCGGAGGTCGCGATGACGCGACAGGAGCTCGACCGAGTTCAGCTGCGCGAGGTCCGCGGGGACACGAAGTCGTTCGGTGTGGTCGTGGCGGTCGCGAGCGTGTCGCTCCCCCTCTACTCCGCCGAGGCCCACACGCTGGTCGGTGAGAACGGCGCGGACAAGTCCACCATCATCAAGATGCTGGCCGGAGTACACCGTCCCGACAAGCGCTACCAACGACATCGAACCCAACCGGGTCCAGGGCATGCACGGACCCCCCATCCTCCGCATGATCATCGTGCGCGGGCCGAGGTGGCGGGGTGCCCAGCACACCGGCAAGCGAAGAACTCGATCTACTGAAGCCGCTGGCCGAAGGACTGCCGACGGACGCCATCGCGCGGCGGCTCGAGTTTGTCCGAGCGCACAGCGCGCCCCCTCGCGCGATCCATTCGTGACCCCGCCAGGCTTCGCCACCCCCATCCGAAGCGGTCATGTGGGCCGCCAGGCGCGACCCGACTCTGAGCGCCTGCCTCCGACAACTCGCCATCGCCGAGGCGGGGCAGCAGCCGGATCTCTGACCGGATCCGGACATTATGGTGTCCTCCTGCCCACGGCCGGTCGAGTTCCCCATTGAACCGATTCAACGTCGACCTCGAGGGGTGCAGCGTGGCATCACAAGAGACGCAACGGAACCGCATCGAAACAAGCAACATTTCGCGTCGCCTCGAATTATCGAGTTCGTAACGACCATTGCTCGCTTGCCTGTGTCCAGGCAAGCTTTCCACACGGCAGTTCGCCTTGAACGTCGGGCATCGGGGGCAGCGCGGCAAAGCGCGCGCGCGAAACGGCGCAGGCACTGCTCGGCCGCGATCACGACAGCACCCCCAAGCGACTTGCGCCCCGGCCCGTTGGATCACCGCCAAGGTAGAGACCCTTGACAGCACAGGCAGCCCAAGGTAAACATTGCCTGTCCCGGATGTGGAAGATATGTTTTGCGATGCGGAATCGTTGCACCTCGCGCCCTCACTCAGCGCAGCGGTTCGCACAGGTACTCCACCAGAGAACCAAGCCACAGCCCAGTACGTGCGGATCCGCCCTGGGCCCAGCCTGCAGACCCGCGTGAGAGGCGCCTCATGTCCACGTATTCATCGTCGAATTTCGATCGGTTCACGCTCAGTCGCCGTGGTCTTCTCTCCCTCGGTGGAGGGATCGTCGGCGCCGCATTGCTGGGTACCGCCGGCTGCGGCACCGGCGCGAATTCGTCCTCCTCGGCGCCCGCAAGTGGTCCCGCGGACGTCGCCAAGGCCAAAAAGGACGGTCAGGTCGTCGTGTACACCGGCGCCGGCGAGGACTCCGTCGTCGGGTGGGCCAAACATTTCACCGACAAGTACGGAATTCAGGTGAAGGTTGTCCGGAAGGCTACCTACCCGCTATGGCAGCAGTGGCAGACCGAGCTCAAGGCGGGCAAGCACCTGGCCGACATTCTGATGATCAGCGACAAGACACTTTTTGACACCGCAATCGGGCAGAAACAGTTGATGAACTTCTCCCCGACGTCGTCGGATGACTACGACGCCACCTACACCAAACCAGGCTGGTATTATCCGCTCCAGTTGGTTTCGCTGGGCATCGTCTACAACACCAAGGTGAACAGTCCTGCCGACATTGAATTCATCAAGCAGCAGGGGTTCAATGCGCTTCCCGATCCCCGCTTCAAAGGCGTCGAGCCGGTAGTCAGCCCGGCAAGCGGTGGCACCGACTACACCTGGTGGTACCTACTGATGCAGGTGCAGGCGGAAAAGTACGGAGACGACTTCGTGAAGAAGATGGCGGCACTGTCTCCCAAGGTCTACACGAGTACCCTCCCTGTCTATTCGCAAGTGGAGTCCGGTCAGTACCGGGTAGCTGGGGCCGCGAGTGAGTCGTCACTCGGTCTGGACTGGTCGAGGGGTGCACCCATCCGATGGACTTTCCCTGATCCCACTCCCGTCAACACCCTGACCCAGGCGGTCGCCGCGACGGCACCGCACCCGAACGCCGCGGTGCTGTTCCAAGAGTGGGCGACCACGGTGGAGGGCGAAGAGGCGTGGTACGACGGCAACTGGAGCCTCGGGGCTCCGATGAACTCGAAGGCCAAGGACGTCCGCGACTTTTCGAAGGCGGACTGGTACCAGGCCCCGAAGAACGTATACACGCAGTGGGCGACGGATCCGAATTACGCCAAGATGCAGAGTTCGTTGATTTCACACTGGACCAGTTTGATGGGTGGCGGCGGCAACTGACGAGCGCCGCACCTTTCCCCGGACGGCCTGGAGACGACATGAGCGCCGGGCAACGTGGACCACTTGAGCAAAGCGTGACTCAGCGCCCAGGAAATGAGGAGTCTGCAGGTGGCAACGACATCGATCAACGAAGAAGCGCTTCCGTCGATCGCTGACCCGCCAGGCAGACTCTCGGAACTCGCTGCGAGATGGCGGCGTCCCCTCGTAGCGATACCCCTTGGAGTCATCGCCTTCCTGCTCGTGGGACCCTCGATCCTACTGATGCTCTTTACCGCTTTCCGAACCGGTGGACTACTCGACTCCAATGTGACCTTCACATTGGACAACCTGCGACTGGTCTACGCGACTCCGCAGTTCCTCCATTCCCTCGAAGACACGTTGATCTTGGCAATCAGCTCCTCGCTGATCGCCACCTTCATCGGATCAGCCTTTGCCTGGCTGGTCACTCGCACCAATGTGCCGTTCGCGCGGACCCTGGAAACCTTCATCATCGCGCCGCTGTTCATTTCCCCGTTCGTCGGAGCGATTGCCTGGCAACTGCTGGGCTCGACCAAGGTGGGGTTCATCGACGCCGCGGTCCGCGCGATATTCGGGGGGTCCGGGGCACTCGTCAACATTCAGTCGATCCCCGGGATCGTGTGGGTGATGACGATCTACTACGTTCCTTACGGATACTTGTTCGTATCGGGCGCGCTACGCAATATGGACCCCGCGCTCGAGGAGTCCTCCGCGATGAACGGTGCCGGCACGTTGCGGACGGCGATGCGGATCACGCTCCCGCTTGCCCGGCCGGCCGTGCTTTCGGCGCTGTTCTTCGTATTCATCCTGGCTGCGAGCGAGTTCGCCATACCCTCGGTACTGAGCCCGAGCGTGGCTTTCCAACCGCTGTCAATGCAGGTCTTCACCTTCTCGCAGACCTTTCCGATCTCGTACGGCGGGGCCGCGGCAACAGGCACGATGCTGTTTCTGATGACAGTCATCGGGGTTACGCTCTACCGCCGTGCCGTGGGCAATTCCGCTCGATTTGTCACCGTTACCGCTCGAGGTTATCGGTCTCGGCGAGTGCCGCTTGGACCGTGGCGCTGGGTCGGACTGATCGCGTGTGTTCTGTATCTCACCGTGGCGATCGTCCTGCCCTATCTCTGCCTCATCTACGTTTCGGTGACGAGCTTCATCAGTCCGAATGTGTTGACCGCGCACTACAGCCTGACCGACCTGACGACGACACTATCCTCCCCACTCGTGCATTCGGCCATTCTGAACACCCTGATCGTGGGGGTGGTCGCGCCTTCAGCCTGCGTGATCCTTGGCCTGGGAATCGCCTATGTCACGCAGCGGATGAAGGTCAAGGGTTCGGCTGTGCTCAGTTACCTCGCGACCACACCCATTGCCGTTCCAGGCATAGTGTTCGGGACCGGGATAATGCTTGCCTACGTCGTGACACCGCTGTACGGAACGGTCTGGTTGATCGCCATCGCGTTCATAGCCGTCTACCTCCCGCAGACTCTGCGGATCGCCGAAACCGGCTTGGCGCAGGTGGACAAGGCCCTTGAGGAAGCCTCCACCATGTGCGGGGCCGGTCTCGGCAGGACGCTGGCCAAGGTCACCATGCCGCTGATCAAGCCATCGCTGCTGGCGTCGTGGATTCTCGTGTTCATCTTCTCGGTCCGGGAAATCAGCGCGGCAGTCATGCTTTACGGGCCCGACTCGGCGGTGTTATCCGTACTCACCTGGGACTCCCTGGACCAAGGCGATGTGGAAAAGGCCGCGATCCTGGGACTGGTCCAGACCGTCTTCATGCTGGTCGGGATCCTGATCGCTCGCTACGTACTGCGGGTGAAGCTGGCGAGTTCGCAGGTCGGCGGCAGAGTCAGCTGAGCCCGAAGAGAAGCCTCTCCGACACCGTAGGAGCTGAACCATGCCAGCAGAACTGGTGGTCGACGATCTGGTCGTGCGGTACGGCGCGGTCGAGGCCGTGCACGGCATCTCGTTCGTCGTTCACGAAGGCGAGTTGGTCACCTTGCTCGGCCCGAGCGGTTGCGGCAAGACAACGACCTTGCGCTGTGTGGCCGGCCTGGAGGCGGCAGCTGGTGGCCGCGTATCGCTCGGCAGCCGCGTCCTTTCCGAAGGAAAAACCCACGTTGCGCCGGAGCGGCGCGACATCAACATGGTTTTCCAGTCGTATGCGATCTGGCCGCACATGTCGGTGTTCAACAACGTGGCTTATGGTCTGCGTATCCGCGGCACGGGTCGGGACGAGCTACGCGAGCGAGTCATGAACACCCTTGAGATGGTCGATCTCGCCGAGTTCGCCGATCGGTTCGGCACCGAACTCAGCGGAGGCCAGCAGCAGCGCGTCGCGGTGGCGCGAGCGGTCGTCACCCAGCCACAACTGTTGTTGTTCGATGAACCGCTGAGCAATCTCGACGCAACGCTTCGGGAGCGACTTCGCTTCGAGATGGTCGACCTGCAGAAGAAGATTGGAACGACATCTCTGTACGTGACGCACGATCAGGCCGAGGCGATGGCGATGTCCGACCATATCGTCTTGATGAACGCCGGCCGGATAGAGCAGGTGGGCACGCCCGAGGACATCTATGAGCGTCCCGTCAGTCGCTTCGCCGCGGAGTTCATCGGTACCTCGAACTTCCTCACCGGTGTCGTGCGGTCCGTGCAGGGCGAACGCGCCGAGGTCGCCATCGGAGGCCAAGTGCTCGCGTCGGCGTCACTGACGACACAAGCCGCCGATCCCAAGATCGGGCAGACCGTCACCCTATTTGTCAGGCCGGAAAACCTCGCACTGCAACCCGCGTCGTCGCCAGCTTCGGCGGAGAACGTCTGGAAGGCAACGCTGACACAGGTGACGTACCTGGGATCCCGGCTCGAGTGCCGTGCGACGCTGACCGATCACGATCTTCGGCTCGTCGCCCGCCCGACCGAGGACCTGCACGTCGGTGACGAAATCAGCCTGAGCTGCAGCGCGGCGTCATTGATCGTTTTGTCGGCGAGCTCGGAGCCGGCGACGGAGTCACCCGATGAGGATGCGCTGTTGAGCACCTAGTCCGTCAGTTCAATTCTGCCGTTGCCAGTTTCGAACGGAGCTGCCAAAATGAAGATCATCTCGGTCGACCCGATCCTTGTCGACCGTTACCTGCTTGTGCAGATCACCACGGACGAGGGAATTACCGGGCTTGGTGAGTCCGGGGCTTGGGGATTCATCGAGGCATCCGAGGCCGCGGTGCGGAAGTTCTCGACGTATCTGGTAGGCAAGGACCCGCTCCTCATCGAGCACCACTGGCAGTACATGTACCGCTCGACACATTTCCGCGGGGCGGCGATCATGGGCGCCTTGAGCGCGATCGACATCGCACTGTGGGACATCGCGGGGAAGTTCCATGGCGTCCCGGTCTACTCGCTGCTCGGCGGACGGGTTCGGGACAAGGCGCGGGTCTACTATCACGTCTTCGGCAAGACGAGAGAAGAGTTGGTGTCGGGAATCCTCGACGCCAAGGCGCGCGGCTTCACCGCGGTTGGGCACCTGACCCCGTTCCTCGACGAGGGCCGAAGTGTCCCCTACTTCAAGACCGGCGTGGCGAAGATCAGAGATGCCATTGAAGCTGTAGGTATCTATCGCGACGCCGTTGGCAACGACGTCGATCTGTGCATCGAGATCCATCGGAGGCTGACGCCTGCGGAGGCTGTGCAACTCGGCCAGGGAATCGAGCAGTTCCACCCGTTCTTCTACGAAGATCCGGTGATGATGGACAACTACGACGAGATGGCGTACGTAGCAGACAAGGTCAACGTGCCCATTGCCACCGGCGAACGGTACACCTCGATCTGGGACTTCGCGATGCTGCTCTCACGCGGGGCCGCGCAATACGTCCGACCCGACGTGTGCATGGTCGGCGGGATCTCCGGTGCGCGGAAGGTAGCAGCTCTGGCGGAATCGCAGCACGTCGGGGTCGTCCCCCACAATCCCCTCAGCCCGGTCTCGACAGCCGCCTGCCTGCAGATCGCCGCGCTGGCGCCGAACTTCGCACTGCAGGAATACCCGACCGACTCCTGGTCATCGTTTGTCGAGCGCCCACCGGTCGGAGACCTGGTAGCGGGTGCCGCGCAACTCGATGAACACGGATTTCTCGTCTTCAACGACAACCCGGGCATCGGAGTGACTCTTCAGGAAGATGCCGCGGAGAAGTGGCCCTATCGACCCCGGCCGCTCGAAGCTCGACTGAATGTCGACGGCTCGATTGTAGATCAGTAGCGGGTAACGCCCTGACCGCCATGCCCCACAAGTGAGGAGTTCGTCATGAAGATCATCAGCAGCGAGGTCGCATTCTACGAATGGCCGCGGCGGGTGCCGATAACCAATGGGTTGCACACCTACACAAAGGTCACGCACAGCGTCGTGAAGCTGCATACCGATACCGGACTGACCGGCGTCGGCGTCGGCGGGGGCCGGACGGGCGAGCGGGAATTCCTGAAATCGTTCAGCGAACGCGTCGTGGGCATGGATCCGTTCTTCAGCGAGGCGATCTGGTCCACCCTGTGGAGTCCGAAGATCTCGGGCCGCCGCGGCTACGAGACTCGCGCACTTTCCACGATCGACTTCGCGGTCTGGGACATCAAGGCGAAGGCTGCCGGCCTACCGCTCTACGCGCTGCTCGGGGGAACCCGGGAGCGGATTCCGACCTACGTCGCGGGGGGCTATTACACGAAAGACAAGGACCTCGATGCCCTCGCGAAAGAAATGATGGGGTATGTCGCCATCGGTGCGCGCGCCGTCAAGATGAAGGTCGGCGCGGTGAGCCCTCGTGAAGACGCGGAGCGCGTCAAGATCGTACGCGAGGCAATCGGCCCCGACGTCAAGCTCATGGTCGACGCGAATTGCGCGTATCGTTTCTTCGACGCCATTTCGTTCGGTCGGCTCGTCGCCGACTATGACGTCTTCTGGTTCGAAGAACCAGTTCAACCCGACGACTACGACGGTATGCGGCGAATCGCCGAGGCCGTACCGATCACCTTGGCTTCCGGCGAAAACGAGTACACCAAACACGGGTTCCGTGACCTTATCGCGGCTCAGGCGGTGGGGATCTTGCAGCCGGACGCGCGGTACACCGGCGGCGTGACGGAGTTCATGAAGATCGCCGCTCTCGGACAAGCCCACGGTTTGGCGATCTGCCCGCACGGCGACCAGCAAGCCCACCTGCACCTCATGGCCTCGATCCCCAATGGTTTGATGATCGAGTACTACCCGCGGGAGTTGGACCCGACGTGGGGGCAGATTTACCTGCATACGCCGGTAATAGGTTCGGATGGGTGCATCCCGGTTCCCACGGAGCCCGGAAACGGGTGTGAGCCGAACGACGAGGGACTGACTCCATACCGAATCGGCTGACCACCGCCGCATCGATCCGTTCGTTGGCGTTGTGCGTGTCGGAGGTGGGTTTCGTTCCAGATCGGAGCGCGGTCCAGGAGTTCCGCGCGTAGGGATCGCGTTCATGCGGGGCTTGCGGACGCCAGTCAGCACGGCGGTGGTCCCCAGTGCCGTTCGGGCCATGCCCTCAGGGGGCCGCGGTCGCGGCCGCCCTGAGGCAGGTCCATCACCGTGCCCGCCGGGCAGGTTCTGCCGTACTTCGCCCTGGCCTCGGTGGCAGGTGTCGTCGCTCTGGTGCCTGCCCGCCGAGCCTCCCGCGCCTCCGTCGTCCAGGCGATCACCGGACTCTGACGTTACTACCCGTCGCGCCCGGCGGGCCGCGATCTTCTCCCTCGACCCGGGCTCAACGCTCGTCGGCCCTGACCGGCTCTTGTTCGGCGTCGGCTGCCTGCTCGGTCGAACTCCGGGACCGGACCCCTCGCCGGTGGGACCGGAAGCGGGCGGGTGTGGTCGCGGTGGCCGCTCGAAAAGCCCGGCCGAAGGCGGATGTGGAACGGTAGCCGACAGCGTTCGCGATGGCACTGACCGGCTGGTTGCCGCCGAGGAGCAGGTCGGCGGCGATCATCATCCGCAGCCGGGTCAGGAACTCGCCGACGGCCATTCCGGTGCCGAGGCGGAAGTGGCGGATGAAGGTGGCCCGCGACATGGCAGCGCGGTGGGCGAGTTGGGTGATGCCCCAGTCCCGACCCGGTTCGGACAGCACGGCGTCGATCACGCTGCGCACGGCATCGTCGTCGGCGGCGGTCCACAGCATCTCGCCGGACAGTCTCTGCTGCGGGGAACTGCGGAGCACCATCGCCAGCAGTGCGTTGCACAGCGAAGACACGACGGTGGCCGCACCCAGGCCGTTGGCCTGTGCTTCCTGGCGCATCAGCGTGCTCAGCATCCGCACCGGTTCGTCGGCACCGAAGGACACCAGCAGCGGTTCGGGCAGTGTCCGCAGAAGCAGTTCCCCGGCGCCCGGAGTAAGGCGATAGTGCCCGCAGAACAGGTCGATCTCGGGCTGCGCGCCGGGCGAGCGCAGGGTCGGGAAAGCCACGCCCGGCTCCGCGACCGTCCGGACGGGCTCGCCTCCGCGGTCGGTGAAAACGCGATGTGCCGTGCCGCGCGGGAACAGCACGACGTCTCCGGGGGACAGCTCGATGGTGCGGCCGGCGAACTCGACCAGTGCCCGGCCCGCCAGAAGCAGATGGAAGGGCGCCGTTTCGGGTGAGGTCGCGGGATTTTCCAGCTCGAACCGTCCGCCCAGCAGGCAGCGCAGATCGACGCAGCCCTCGGGCCGCGCCAACTGAATCAGACGACTGATGGCATCCATGAGACGTTCTGCATAATACTTGAGTCTTTCGCGCCTTGCCGGACCACCTGTAGGCAGGCAGCGTGGAGGCGTGGAAACAATGCATGTTGACCTCCTCGTTCTCGGCTTCGGCAAGGGCGGAAAGACGCTCGCCGCGACCATGGGACGGCGGGGCAAGCGAGTGGCGCTGGTCGAGCAGTCCGCGGAGATGTATGGCGGCACCTGCATCAACATCGGGTGCGTACCGACCAAGGCCTTGCTTCACCAGGCTGAGACGTCGCACGCGGACGGCAGTGCTGAAGTCAGTGCGGAGCAGTGGTATCGGCAGGCCATCGCCGGCGCGGACGACCTGACGACCTTCTTGCGGCAGAAGAACTTCCAGCTGCTCGACACGATCGACACGGTGACCGTGGTCACCGGCCGGGCGAGGTTCGTGGACCCCAAGAGCGTCGAGGTCACCGCCGGGGCTGACCGGCTGACCATCAGCGCGGACACCATCGTGATCAACACCGGCGCCGAGCCGGTCGTACCCGACATTCCCGGCCTGCGGGCCAGCAGCTACGCCAAGACGAGCACCGACCTCATCCGCACCGCGGACCTGCCCCGGCGGCTCGTCGTCCTCGGTGGCGGCTACGTCGGGATCGAGTTCGCCGGGATGTACAGCCGGTTCGGCTCCCAGGTGACCGTACTGGAGGCCGCGGCTCGCATCATGCCGCGGGAGGACGACGACATCGTCGAAGCGGTGTCCGGCATCCTGGACGAGCAGGACGTCGTGATCGCCACCGGCGCGCGGGTCACCGCGGTCCGCGACGGCGCCGAGGGCGCGGTGGTGCACTACGAGCGGGACGGCCAGGCACGCACCATCGAGGCCGACGCGGTCCTGGTGGCGCTGGGCCGGGTACCCGCCACGAAGGGACTCGAACTGCAGGCGGCCGGCGTGCGAACGACCGATCGCGGTGCCGTCGCGGTCGACGAGCACCTTCGCACCAGCCAGCCGCACATCTTCGCCGTCGGCGACGTCAACGGCGGCCCGCAGTTCACCTACATCTCCCTGGACGACCACCGGATCGTGCTCGACCACCTCGCCGGTTCGGGAGAACGCTCCACAATGGACCGGACCGCGGTGCCCTACGTGGTGTTCACGACTCCCCCACTGGCTCGGGTGGGCCTGACCGAAAACCAGGCTCGGGCCCGCGGTCATGCGGTGAAGGTGGCCAGCAAACCGGTCGCGCAGATCGCCGCCATGCCCCGGGCCCGGATCGTCGGCAACCCCCGCGGGCTGATGAAGTTCGTCGTCGACGCCGACACCGACCGGGTACTGGGTGCGGCACTGTTGAACGTCGACTCGCCGGAAGTGATCAACCTCGTGTCGCTGGCCATGCGGCACGGCGTGACGGCCTCGGAACTCAAGGACGGGATCTACACCCACCCGTCGATGACGGAAGGGTTGAACGAGGTCCTCGCCGCCCTGCGCTGACAGTCTTCAGGCCCCGCTCCGCCGCCAGCGGCCCGCTTCCGGTCGGTGACGGTCCGAAGTGGACGAGCACGCCGGGATCGAAGGGGGTGATCGCGCAGACACGGGTGTGCCGGTCGGGAGGGCTGCGTGCCGTTCGGCGGACTGGCGTCTTCGCGCCGTCGAAGCGGTCGTCGCGTCGGCAACTCGGGCTCTGAGCCTTGGCTTGACCTCAACCGCACTCGATGTTCCATGCTGCTGGGCACATGGCAACGACAGGAGGTGCGTGTGACAGGGCTGAGGCCACCGCCGGCCGGCTACCGGCGGCTCCGCCCAGGACCGGCGGGGGCTCAGCGGTCTGACGGTACGGGTAGGGCACAGCCGACCAAGGCGTTCCCGAACGCCGTCATGGTGCACACCCCCGTGCACGCTTCCTGGACCAACCAGATCGAGATCTTCTTCTCGATCTGGTTGGTCCAGCGCAAGGTCGTCTCGCCCGACGACTTCACGGACCTCGATGAGATCCGGGACCGGCTCCGAGCCTTCGAAGACCGCTACAACGCCACGGCACAGCCCTTCCAGTGGAGGTTCACCACCTCCGATCTGGACGATCTGCCGGCCAGGCTCGATCCGCAGACCACCGATCACCGGACAGAATCCTCCGCCGTCCAGGCGGCTTGATCAACCCCCGAAGGATTTCTGGATCGGACCACTAAGTCTCGCTACCCCGGTCGGTGACCGGGGTAGCGAGACGGTCCGGTGTGTCTACCGCTTCCCTGTTGTCGCTGCCAGGTTTTCGGAAAGATATCCGCGCACGATGTCGTCGAACGACACCTCGGCCACCAGCCCCAGGCCGTGGGCGCGCGGTGTCTCGAACCGCGCCGGCCAGCTGCGCACGATCGCGCCAATGGCCGGGTCGTCGGTCCATTCGATGGCCGCACTGGTTCCGGCACCGGCGACGCGGTCGAGGGAGGCCGCCATTTCGAGCGGCGTCGTCGTGAGGGCCGGCAGGTTCATCGCGGTCCGGCTTCCCCAGGCCGTGTCGTTCACCCGTGCGGCGCACATGATCCCGTCCAGAGTCCGGCCGGGCGAGGACAGCGCGATGGGGGTGTCAGGAGGCACCGGGCACACCGCCGGCTCCCCGGCGAGCGGCTCGCGGATGATCCCCGACAGGAAGCCCGACGCAGCCGCGTTCGGCTTGCCCGGCCGCACCACCACCGTCATGAGCCGGACGGAACGACCGCGGACGAAGCCCTTGCGGGTGTAGTCGGTCACGAGCTGCTCGCCGATGAATTTCTGGATGCCGTAACTCGACTGCGGCCGAGGCAGGGTGTCGTCGTCCACGGTGCCGAGGGGCCCGATGGCCGGATCACTGCCGAACACGGCGAGTGAGGAGGAGAAGACCAGTACCGGCGGCACACGCTGCCGCCGCGCATGTTCCAGAAGCGCCCGCGTTCCGTCGACATTCGTGCGCATGCCGAGGTCGAAGTCGGCTTCGGCGGCGCCGCTCACCACTCCCGCGAGATGGAAGACCACATCGGCCTCCGCGAGTCCGGGAAGCACCGTCTCGAGTTCGCCCACCATGGCCCGCACCCGACGATCGGCCGCGACCTCGGGGCGCGGTGCGACGAGGTCGACGAGGACCAATTCGTCCACAGCGGCGGGTTCCGCACCACCCACCGCGAGCGGGGCCGCGAGGAGCCGCCGCGCCAGAAGTGTGCCGAGGAACCCCGCGCCGCCCGTGATAACGGCTCGCACACCGTCTCCCTTCCGTCCACCGGCCACCCGGCCGCACACCACGGTCACTCCCGCGGGCGGCGCTCGGGAGGCTCCCGACTGCCTTCCCCGCCCGGTCGTCGTCCAGGAAAGCGCCTTCATCCTAGCCGATTTCCGCGCGGGTTTTGCCGCCGTGGGAGCGCGGGTGCGGGGGCGCTGCCGTGTCGTACCACTGCTGATCGATCAGCAGTGGCACGCCAACCCGAAGCCACCCCGGCCCGCAGGCCGTGCCACGAGCCGGGGCCTCGTCGGGAATCGCGCTCAGAAACGGAGATAGCGGCTGGGGTCGCTGATCGGGATCGTCCGGGTGTTGAACCGGTGCGGTGTTCCGAAGTTGTATTCCCAGACGGTGACCGTTCCGTTGTTCACCGCGGCGACATAGGCGACATGGCCTTTGTCACCGGCGTAGTTGTGGTTCGCATCCCACTGGGCGACGTCGCCGACCCGCGGTGTGGAGACCACGGTCGCCTGCCCCGCGTTGTCCCAGTCCTCGGCGTCGCCGAGCCGATCCGGGGAGGCGTGGTCAGGCACGTTGTCGTTGCGGACCGCCCACGCGGCAAAGGAAACGCACTCGCCGGCGAAGTAGCCGTGGCCGTCATCGACCCACTGATCGGCGCCCAGGTTCGGCCAGGGGTACGTGGCCGGGTCCAGTGGGGCGGAACCGGTTGCGGGAGCGCAGGCCGGGGCGACCGGATCCATCGTTCCGGTGTAGACGAACGAGTCCGCCACCCACCTGCCGGCGCCGATCCGGTCCCACACCGTGCTCCAGCCGTTCGGCCCCTGAACGTTGGTTCCCTGGGCGGTGCACTCGATGTTCACCCGGGTGCCCTGGTTGAGGCTCCCGACCACACCGGCTGAAGTGTCCGCGGCGCTGCGGACGTTGAGCGGGGCGCCCCAGGTGCGCACCTGATAGCCGCTGGTCGCCCGAAGCCCGTTGGCCACCGGCAGTGCTTGGCTCCGCCCGGGATTCGTCAGGGGGGCCGGGGTGAAGGGCCCGGTGATCTTGCTCGTCGGTGAGGCGCTTGACGCGGTGCCGAACACCGGGGTGGCACCGCACCCGGCGGTCAGGACGGCGGCGGTACCCAGTGCCGCGGCGGCGGCCGCGATCTGGCGAACGGACATGGGATCTCTCTCCTGTCAGGTGCGGCCACGGGATTTCGGGACTCCAGGCTGAGCGGCCGTTCGTGTGAATGGCTGTCGAGTCTCCGCAATCCGCTGTTCCGAGCGGGCATCAGGTGACCGGCAACGAAGCGGGAGGGTGCCGGATTCGGTCGCCGGCAGACCTTGAGCCCGTGGCGCTGGTCGTGTCCACCGTTCTAGCCGAGGTCTGTTTTCGCCGACAGCCCTTCGCTAACCTGGACAAACAATCCTGGACAATCGAACAATGGGCGGGAGACCGGTCCGATGGGGAGACGGGAAAACCCGGTAGCCGGTGACGGCCCACAACGGGAACTCGCCGAGGAACTACGGCGGCTGCGGGACAAGTCCGGCCTGACCCTGCGGCAACTCGCCAACCGGTCGGGCTATTCGCGCGCCACTCTGTCCGCGGCTGCCAGCGGACGAACGCTCCCGACCCTCGACGTCACCCTCGCCTACGCGATCGCCTGCGGCGGAGACACCGGTGAATGGACCCAACTGTGGCACCACACCGCCGCCGCGGTGGGCTCCGCCACACCGAGCGCGGAACCTCCGCCCGGCACCGAGGCGCACGCTTCACCCGCCGTCCCGCAAGATCCAACAGTTCTGGTCGACGATCCCTCACCAGCGCCGCTACCCGGCGCGCGGCGACACGTCGCGGCCCTGGCGCTGGTGGGTGCCCTGGTGGCGTTGACAGGTGGGTTCGCGGTACTGCATTTCTGGCCACCCACCGGCCAGGCCAAGGCCACCAACCCGGTTGCCGTGACCCGGCGCATACCGGCCCCCGACGGCGCGGATCCCGATGACGCCGGCTGCAGCGCCGACGCCGTGACCGTCGCCCGCGCGAATATCGCCCTTCCCGTCAATCTTGTGCTCGGTCAGATTCTCCTGCGGTATTCCGCGGCATGTCAGGCTTCCTGGGCTCGATTCGAGCCCACGCCCGTCCTGGAGAACTTCCCCCTGACCCACATCACCATCGTGACCTCGCGCCCGGCGGATCACGCCAGCCAGCCCTACACCATGCCCTACGAACACACCTTCATGTGGGGCAACGTGCTGCGCGCCGACCAGTACTGCGTGCAGGCCACCGCCAGCCTCGACCTGGGCACCCCTACCCCCACCCCGCCGATACCGAACCTGCCCACCTCACAACACAATCTCAGCGCCCAAGCCGCCACCGCCTGCGTGACGGAAGACCACGTCGACACGCATGTCGACACGCGTGTCGACACTCATTGAGTCAGCCGGGAACTCACCGGTGCCCGTGGTGATGTTCGGACCGTGCCGCGCGGACTTCAGGGTGCCGTGGGGCGGAATCCGGCCCCGCACGCCGCGTCCCTCGACGGGGAGGTCGTCCGGTCGTCACGCGTCGAGCAGGCGGCGTAGCTGGTCGGCGATGAGCGCGGCGCTTGCCGGTTCCACGATGTCGTGGTGGCGTCCGGGAAGAGGGATGATCGTGAGGTCGGGGCAGTGTTCGCCCCAACCGAGGGTGGGGTCGTCGGGTCGGTCGTCGGGCTGGGGGGTGAGCCAGGGGCGGCGGTCGGTGGCCCGGAACAGTACGACGGGCCCGGGGTAGGGCGGCCGGGGCGGCCGGTAGTGGAACAGGGCCGCGGTGTCCTCGGCCAGCGTGAGGTGGCTGTACAGGAGCCCCGGCTGAATGCTCTCGCCGATCCCGGACCTTTTGATCGCCTCCTTGAACAGGGCGATCTGGTGCGGGCCGTCGCAGGCGGCGAGGAGCTCCAGGTCGAGGTCGACCGAGCGGCCGTGGAGGCCGCCGACGTAGTCGGCGACGGTCCCCAGCGCGCTCGCGGCGACTTCCCGGCGAGTGTTCTCGGACCGGCGCCAAGGGGGCAGCGTGGTGTCGAGCAGTACGACCGGGACGGGTGTGGCGCCGTTCGACGTCAGTCGATGCGCCGTTTCGAAGGCGGCGAGCCCTCCGGCCGACCACCCACCGAGTACCGCGGGTGCGGACAGGAGCTGGGCGTATCGACGCGCCCGCGTGGTTATGTCGAAGGCGTTTTCGACGCGTTCCAGCCCGTAGCAGGGGCGGTCGGGATCGAGTCTCCGGGCGATCGGCGCGTAGACCGCCGAGTCACCTCCGGCGGGGTGCATCAGGTACAAGGGGCGCGCGGATCCGCGCCGGGTGAGGGGACGCACGAGTCCGCCGGTCGGATTACGCTGGCGGTCCCGGACGATTTCGGCGAACTGCTCGACGGTGGGATGTTCGTGGAGGTCAACGGCGTCGATCGGGCGACTGACTTCGGGGATGATGCTTTCGATGATGCGTTCGATGTGTTCGGGCGGCGCGACGGCGAGGTCGGTGTCGAGTCCGACTTCGGTGCCCAGGATCTCGGCGGCGACCCGCAGGACGAGGCGCTCGGCGCCGTCGCGGCCACGCGGCGCGGCGGGTCGTCGGACGTCGGGGCCCAGGTGGGCGGCCAGCCCCGCGACGGTGGGGGTCGCGAAGACCTGCCGGACGTCGAGGGTGACGCCGAGGGCGGAACGGGCGCGGGCGGCGAGGCGGGTGGCGAGCAAAGAGTGGCCGCCGCGCCGGAAGAAGTCGTCATCGGCGCCGACCTCGCCGACGCCGAGGATCTCGGCGAACAGCGCCGCGATCGACTTCTCCATTGGTGTATCCGGCTGCCGGGAGGTGGACGCGGAGTCGAACGTCGGCGCGGGAAGCGCGTTGTGGTCGACCTTTCCGCTCGGCGTCAGCGGGAGAGCGTCGAGGCAGATGACAGCGGCGGGGATCATGTGTTCGGGAAGGTGCGCGGCGAGGAAGGGACGCAGCAGGTCCGGGTCGTCGGGTCCGGGGCTGACGTAGGCCACGAGCTGGTTGGTGCCCGCGGGATCGGCGCGCGCGACCACTGCGGCGGCCGTGACGTCGGGATGCCGGGAGAGCACGGACCGGATCTCGCCGGGCTCGACCCGGAAGCCGCGGACCTTGACCTGGTCGTCCACCCGTCCGACGAACTCCAGCTCACCCTGCCGGTTCCAGCGAACCCGGTCGCCCGTGCGGTACATCCGTTCCCCGGCGTTTCCGTAGGGGTCGGGTACGAACCGCTGTGCGGTCAGGTCCGGCCGGTCGAGGTACCCGCGGGCCAACCCGCTGCCGGCGACCCAGAGCTCGCCCGTGACTCCTACCGGCACCAGGCGCAGCTGTCCGTCGAGAACGTAGACCCGCGTCCCGGCGACAGGTCTTCCGATGGGGACGGTCGGTTGGTCCGGCGAGACCGGGGTGAGGGCATGGACGGTGGCGAACGTGGTGTTCTCGGCCGGCCCGTAGGCGTGGACGATGTCGAGGTCCGGACAGGCCGCACGGACCCGCCGCACCGCGTCCGCCGACACGGCTTCCCCACCGGTCCAGACCTCTCGCAGGGGTGCGAGACTCCGCGGCATTTCCTCGGCGATCACGGCGAACAGCGCCGCCGTGACGAACAGGCTGGTGATCGAGTGCTGGGTGATCAGTGCGGCGATGTCGGTGATGCCGAGCCGCCGGTGGGGTGCGAGCACGGCCGTGCGCCCGCTGAGCAACGGCGTCCACAGCTCGTGGCTGAACGCGTCGAAGGTCATCGGTGAGTGCACGAGGACGCGGCCGTGGGCCCCGTGGACCAGGCGCGGGTCGAGGACCATCTCGGCCAGGTTGCGGTGGGCCAGGACGATGCCCTTGGGCCGGCCGGTCGATCCGGAGGTGTAGATCACGCAGGCGGCGTCGTCGGGGCCGGGATCCGGCTCGATCCGACGCGGGGCCGAATCGGCGGTCAGGTCCGCCAGGTGCAGGACCGCGGTCGTCGACGGGAGTTCGACTTCGCCGTCGCGGGTGGGATCGGACTCGGCGGTCGTGAGGAGCGCTTCGGGCCGGGCGTCGTGCAGCAGAAACCGGATACGCTCCGCGGGCTGCGTGGTGTCGAGCAACAGGTAGGCGGCGCCGCTCTTGACCACGGCCAGGATCGCGAGGACCAGATCCACCCCTCGGGGCAGCGCGAGTGCGATACGGCGTGGTGCGTCGCGGCGCCGCGCGAGGAGGTGCGCCGCGAGCCGGTCGCTCGCCTCGTCGACCTCCCGGTAGGTCCATGATCGGTCGGCGGTGACCACCGCGACAGCATCGGGGCCGGCGGCCACCGCGGCGGCGAAGAGCCCGGTGATCGTGCGCGGGCCGTCGATGGTGTCGACACCGCGGCCCCAGTCCGTCAGCAACGTGTGTCGCTCCCCGGAGTCCACGACGTCGATCGTGCCGATGGGCCGGTCAAGCTCGGCGGCAGTGAGCTCGCGCAAGACCCGAAGGAAGCGGCTGTGGAGCGTCGCGACGTCCTCGGCGTCGTAGAGCTCGTCATTGCCCTGCAGATAAGTGCGCAGCCCGTTGGTTCCCGGCCCGCTGTCGAAGAAAAGCGTCAGGTCGTGGACCGGGTTGGTGGTCATCGTGCGCCAGGTGACCCGGTGACCGCCGATCGTGAACGCGTGGTCGAACTCCAGCAGATTGACGTTCATGCTCAGCAGCCCGGCCAGGCCACCGCGGATCCCGAGATCCTGGCACAGCTCGGAACCGCGGTAGCGCTGGTGCATTAGTGCGCCACGAATCTCCGAGCGGGTGGTCTCCAGCAGCTCACCGACGGTCGTGTCGGGGTGGACCCGGAGCCGGAGGGGCACGACGTTGGACACGAGCCCGCCGGCGCGTGCCAGCGGCTCGGTCGGGCGGGCGGCGACCGGGTAGCCCAGGACGAGGTCGGTCTGTCCGGTCATGCGGTGCAGGAACGCCGCAGTCGCGGCGACGGGGACCAACGATCGCGACCGGGATCCCACTCGCGCTGTCAGGTCGCGCATCGCGGCGACGTCACCAGCCGGCAGAGGTCGGGCCGACCAGACGATCTCGTCGGCGGGGCGGGTCGGCTGACGGCCGCTGAGCCGGCCGGGTTCGGGCGGGCCGGCGAGTTTGCCCGTCCAGTAAGTCCTGTCCTCGCGGAATTGCCCGGCGGATCGGTAGTCCTGTTCGGCCCGGACGAGCTCCCGCAACGGGGCGAACGGTGAAGGCTCCGGCTGTGCACCCGCGATCAGTGCGTCGTAGATCGCGGCCACCCTTGCCACGACGAGGCGCATCGAGGCCCCGTCGGCGATGATGTGGTGAAAACCGAAGTACCAGGCGAATCGCTGCGCGCCCAGCACGAACAGCGCAAAGGCGAACAGCGGAGGGGAATCGGGACGCATCGGGTTTCGCAGATCGGCACGCATCCATCGCTCGGCCGCGGCGAGTGGGTCGTCGTCGGTGCTGACGTCCACAACGGGGAAAGTCCAGTCCACTGTGGAACCGACCACCTGAAGAATCTCGCCCTGCCGCTCGACGAACCGCGCGCGCAGCGCCTGCGCTTCGTCCACCGCCCGGCGGAGGGCACACTCGAACAGAGCCGGGTCGATCCGGCCGTGAATCTCGATGTACTCGCCGAGCCGGCACACTGGTGACGCGGGGGCCAGGCGGGCCATCATCCACATCTCCCGCTGGGCGGGCGACACCGGCAGAATCTCATTCATGGCAACAACCACCTGGTGCGGGATTCAGGACGCGCGCCGCATCGGTTCCGCGGCGACTGCCTCGATGGCGTCGACCGCCGTGGTCGCGCCGTCCGTCGGTATCGCCTCGGCCGCGGCACGGCATGCCTGTGCCATTTTCGCGGAGGTCATGACCTCGCGTACGGTTTCCCGCAGCGCGGCGGGTGTGGCTCGGCCATGTCCGAGTACGGTCGCGACACCCGCTTCGGCGAGCATGGCCGCGTTGTCGAACTGGTCGATGGCCTGCGGAACGGCGACCATCGGCACCCCGAACGCCAACGCCTCCGACGAGCTGCCCGCCCCGGCGTGAGTCACGAACACAGACGCATGACGCAGCACCGAACGCTGAGGTACTCGGCGGTGCACCTGTACATCGGCCGGCAACGGCCGCAGATCGTCGGGGTCGATATGACGAGTGCCCACCGAGAGGATCACGTCCCACCCCTGGCCGCTCAAGGCGGTGACGCAATCGCGGAAGAACGCGAGCGAATCGGTGAACGCCGTACCCAGGGACACCAGCACCAGCGGCCGCTCCGACGCCGGCCACGGCTGCTGATCGGGCCGGCGGTCCAGGCACGGGCCGACGAACGTGTACACCGACGGATCGAAGCGCTCGGATTGCGGTTGCAGCAATCGCGGAATGAGCACCAGACACCGCGGCGGGCGGCGCAGAAACTCCACCACCGACAAGGAGATTCCCTGTTCTCCCAGCCAGTCGGCGAATCTCGCGCGGATCTCCGCCGCGGCCGGGATGTCGGCCAGCACGGGGAGCCACTCCGTCGGCCGGTGATCGTCCACTGTGCTCACCCGGGCCGCCGCCAGCTTCATGGCGGGCAAACCCCAGCGCAACGCCAGGGCATACCCCGCGTACGCGGTCGCCTCGTAGACGACGACATCGGGACGGTCGTCGGCGAACGCTTCTTCCAGCTGCGGCAACGTGCGCTGCGCGGAAGCGAGGTTCATGTCGAAGATGAACGTCGCGAGTGCGACCGTGTCGCCGTCGACAGCCGGCATCACGGTCTTCGGCTGCTCCTGGACCACCGGCGCCGCCCCGGTCGAGGCAATCAGCTCGGCGAACTCCGCGGTGACCGGGCAGCTCACCCGATGACCCCGCGCGACCAGTTCGCGAAGAATGCCCCGGACCGGCTCGATATGGCCCACCGCGCTGACGGTCACGACCAGAACATGCAAGGGTTCGCTCCCAGCTGGGTACTCGACGCGGAACAAGGTGGGTACTGTCGCCGAGATTCGATGGGTACGGCGTGCAGTGTCATCTGACCCGCGGACACGGCCACGGTGCCACCGCCAATTGATCTTCCTCTGGTATGAACCTTACCTTGCTCTGTCCCGGCTTCGGGTGTGACCACGGACCCACTCACCGGGCGTGCTCCCTACCCGGTCCGGTCGCTGCTTGCCCGAATTCCCGGCCGGCCCGTGGTGGACAGGCTCACCGGCGACCGGCGCAGCAGTTCGGTGAGTCCCACGGCGCCGACGACCGTCGCGAGGTAGATCACGAGCGAGGCCCACGGCTGTCCCACCGTCGTTCCCAGCCATCGTGCGGGATCGCCGATGAGGAAAGCCAGCACGAGGGGGTGTACCAGGAAGATGCCGAACGACCGGTCGGAGCCGTAGGCGACGATGCGGTCGAGCGCGCCGTCCGGTCGTCGCCGCGCGGCCCACGCGGAACTGAGCGCGTACAGGGCGGCGATGAGCGCCACGAACCAGACGGCCACATAAGGCTGGAAGACACCCGCCGCCACGTACGCGGGCACTCCGGTGTCCACCAGATGCCGGTAGATCGCCAGCACCGCGAGCCCGGCGGCCGCCACTGCCGACGCGATGAGAGCCGGGTGGCGGCGCACCCGGTCGTGCACCGCGTCGAAGTGCAGTGCGACAACTCCACCGAGCACGGCGTAAAACTGGTACGCGACGATCGTGACGTAGCCGTGTGCGAGCAGGTCGCCGATCGGGCCCGCGGTGACCGGCGGGTTGGTCAGCAACCAGGAAACCCCGATCTGGAGCGTGCCGCTGGCGGCGAGCACCCACCGGTGGTGGCCGGCCGTGGCTCGCAGCAGGCGCATCAACAACGGCAGGAGCAGGTACACCTGCATCGTCACGACCAGGAAGTACAAGTGGTAGGACGCGTTTCCCTCCACCACGTCCCAGCCGAGGCGGCTGAGATCGGCCGGCCCGATCTGCCACTGCCCGATCACGGGAACAGCCCAGTAGACGACCGTCCACACCAGATACGGCAGGCCGATCAGCAGGAACCTTCGCCGCCAGAACGCGCCGGCCCGGAGGGGCCGCCGCGAGTACTGGTACACCAGCACGAACCCGGTGAGCGTGAAGAACGCCTCCCGGGTGAAGTGCAGCAACAGTTGCAGGGCGTTGGAGGGCACGTCATCGGGCAGGGTGGTACCGCTGAGCACGTGCACCGCGATGACGCACGCGAAGGTCAGGATCCGGAACAGATCGACCTGGTGCAGGTGTTCGGGCCGCTGCTGTAGCTGCGGCCGGACCGTCGCTCGGGTCATTTCAGCCACGCGCCGCACAGAGTTCTTCGTGGATCTCGGGCGTGACGTCCTCCAGCGCGCGGCCTCTGGTCTCCTCGCCGAAGATGGCGACGGTGAGCACCGCGACCAATGCCACCGCACCGACCAGCAGGTACACCGAGGTGACCCCGCCGGTCGCGAGCAGCGGCGGCACCAGCGCCGGGCCCACGATCCCCGCCAGCAGCCGGCCGAACCCCTCGGTGGCGGCTGTCCCGGTCGCGCGCAGCGTCGTCGGATAGCTCTCCGCCGTATAGACCTTGACCGCGGGGTCCACCCCGATTCCGAAGAACGACATCACGCAGCCGGCCAGCAGCACCGGCACCGCACCCCGCACGAAACCGAACGTCGCCGCTGCCGCGGCGGCGATCAGCCCGAACGCGACGATCACCGGGCGCCGGCCCCAGCGTTCCACCAACCACGCCTCGAGCAGCTTGCCCGGGATGGACACCGCGACGATCACCGCGGTGAGCTCGAACGACGAGGTCAGGGTGAAGCCCATCGAGGACACGACGGTGGGCAGGAACACCTGGATCGCGTAGAAGACGAAGAACGTGCCCCCGAAGGCCACCCACAACACCAGCGACCGGCGCAGCATCGCGCCGCGGAAGAGCCCGTGCGGCCCCGTCGACGGTGCCCGTCCGGCGTCGCGCGGCCGCGGCGCCGGCGGCGGCAACGGAGCCCCGGTTTGCCGTTGCACTCGAGCCTCGATGGCCGCGAGCACCCGCTCGCTGTCCGCGAACCGGCCCCGGGCTTCGTACCAGCGCGGTGACTCCGGGAGGAACCGCCACGCCAACACCGCGAACACCAGCGGCGACGCGCCGAGCAGGAACATCACCCGCCACCCCGTGGCATCCTCGACCGACGGGATCAGGATCGCCGCGAGCAGCGGAGACAGGAAGTATCCGATGGACAGGAACGAGTCCGCGATCCCGGTGAACCGTCCCCGCACCGATGGCGGGCACAGTTCGCCCGCGTAGGCGTAAGGCAGTGGGAACACCGCGCCCATCGCCAGCCCGGCGAGCATGCGCAGCACGATGATCTGGTCGGTGTCGGCGGCGAACGCGGTGCAGAACGACAGCAGCGCGTACACCACCGTCCCGCCGACCAGGACGCGTTTGCGCCCGTAGCGATCGGCCAGCCACCCCGCCGGCACAATGCCCGCCACGATTCCGATCGTCGACGAGATCGCGATCATGCTCTCGGCACCGGCGTCCAGGTGGTACAGGTTTTTCAGGGACGGCAGGACGCTGCCGGTGAGCCCGATGTCGTAGGACTCCAGCAGCCAGCCGAGGAACAGGACTGCCAGTACGCCGGTGAGCCACCGCGAGGGTGGCAACCGGTCGAGCCGATCCGCCGCGCGCGCTGTTGCCGGTGCAGGGTCCGAAATGCCGGGCACGAGCGCCTCCAGGTCGACGAGTTGACGCTGGCCACGATGCCGAGCGGAGCTGAGCGCAGCCGGTGTGCCGCCCAAGAACAACGTGAGAATCCCTGGCGCACCGCGAAGTTCGACCCGCGGTGTCCGACCCGCCGCGCGACGAGGGCATCGCCTACACGCCGCGGTTGGTGGCGCGCGACGAAAAACCGCCCCGGGCAGTGACCTGCCCGGGGCGGTTCGTCTCGTGCCCGCAGCGGCGCTACTGGGCCGGGGCCGTGGCGGGCGTGGTGCCTACGTCCACGGTGACCCAGCCCTCGGCGCCGTTGGGGCCGGTGGCGGCGACTCGGTAGTAGCCGCTTTGGGGAAAGGTCAGCGTGAAGTTCGCCTGGCCGCCGGACAACGTGACCGAAGTGGGGTTACCGGTCGGCGCCGTCACGCCGGGGGGCGGCGTGTAGGCGAGCTGGACCGTGCCGTTGACGCCCGAATCCAGCGAGAGCCCCGGAGTCTCCGCTTCGAGGTTGATGGAGACCGGCTTGCCCGGGGCGGGCTCGGCGATGTTGGTGAGAATGCCGTCGGGGGCGTGGAAGCCGAACGTGTCCGGCGGGGCGACCGGCGGGGCGGGCGCCGGCAGTGGGGCCCGGCTGAAGTCGAACGCGGACATCAGGTCGTTCTGCTGGGCGTTGAGCGGCGTCAGCGGCGGCAGCCCCCACAGCTTCTGCATGAACGACAGGATCGAGACGTTCGTGGTCTGCTGGTGGTAGACGCCGGGTTTGGCGTAGGGGCTGATGATGGTCATCGGCGTGCGCGTCCCGTACCCGTTGGCGGGCGGCGCGACGTGGTCCCAGAAGCCGCCGCCCTCGTCGTAGGTGACGAAGATGGCCGTGGAGTTCCAGTACTTGCTGTTGGCGACGGCGCTGACGAGTTGGCCGATCCAGGCGTCCGGGTTGCCGAGGTCCTCTTCCGCCTCGCCGCTGTAGCCGACACCGGGCCGGACGAACGAGAAGTCCGGCAGGTTGCCGCCGGAGAGGTCGCTGAAGAACTGGTCGCCGGTGGTGATGTTGTTCAGCTCGTCGCTCGGCACGATCTTGTCCCACAGCGTGCCGTTCAGGATGTCGGTCGGCAGCGCGTAGTAGATCTTCCAGGGCCGGTCGGCCTTCACCAGCTCGTCGAAGATCGAGTTCCACGGCTGGGTGTCGTTCGGCTGCGTGTCGTTGAAGTACCAGCCGTGCGAAGTGCCGTTGAGCGCGGTCATCACGTTCGGCTGAGTGGGCGCGATCTCGGGCTGGAAGTTGTGGTCGGCCAGCTCGTAGTGCTGCGCCAGGTACTGCTGGTTCGGGTCGAACTGCGGGCCGAACTCGGTGACGGACGCGAAACTGTTCTGCGGCAGCAGCGTGAAGTGGTCCATCTGGTAGCCCTTGCCGGGCTGGTAGTCCATCGCCATCTGCTCTTGGTTCCGGCCGTTGGTGAGGGCGTTCATCACGTCGCCCTCGTTCGGCGTCGCGAAGACCGGATGCACGTCAGGGGCGGAGGAGGACGACGAGCCCGGGTTGACCAATGTCGTGTTCGCCGGGATGCCGTCCGCCCCGGGGAAAGTGCCGAAGAGATTGTCGAACGTGTGGTTCTCGACCATGATCTCGATGACGTGTTTGATCGGCGTTCCGGGTATGCCCGGTGCAGCCGCGGCACCCGCCGAGGCGGAGGCCGCGGTGGACGCAGGTCCCGCCGCGACCGCCGCCGCGGCCAGGACCGATCCGATCCCGACCGCCAGAATCCTGTTTCGCTTCATGACTTGATCGTCGTGTCATCGTCATGTCGCTGCCTGACGAGCGCGGAACGCCGGGGCGAATTCACGAGAAAATCCTGGCGGTGCCACGAGACCCGCGTCACGACGTCGTAGTTGGAGGGTCCGCCCGGATTCTGCTGTCAGATCGGGAGTGTCCGGGCGTTCCCGTTGTACCAGTCCAATTCGGACCATCGGCGGCAATCACCCGAACGAGTCATCGCGGTTCCGGCGCGCGGGCCGGGTGTTCGGGCGAGCCTGTGTTCAGGGCAGGGAGGATCCCCCGGCCGTTCGTGTGGGCGCTGCCGCGTCCTCGGCGGTTTCGGCATGCGCGAGGTCCACTTCGACGCCGAGGTCGCGGATGCCGTCGGCGGCCGCCTCCTGCAACCCGTCGTCGGTGATGATGCGATCGAACCGGCGCAGCGGGGCCACGTCGTACATGCCGAAGGTGCCGAACTTCCCGCTCGTCGTCATCAGCACGGACTCGGAAGCGCCTTCCATGGCCGCCAGTTTCACCTCGACCTTGGGTTCCGACGGCGTGGTGACACCGCGGCCGAGGTCCCAGGAACTGGTGCTGATGAAGGCGATGTCGGTGTTCAGCTGCCCCAGTGTCCGGGCCGCCAGCCGGCCGACCGCCGAGCGGTTCGTGTGGTCGAGCCGTCCCCCGGTGTGGATCACGTCGACGTTCGCCGCCCCGGTCAACTCCTCGACGATGGCGTAGTCATTGGTGACCACGGTGATCCCGCTGCGTGCGCGGATCGCCGGTACCAGCGCGCCGGTGGTCGTGCCGGCGTCGAGGTAGACCGCCATTCCGTCGTGGAGCAGCGACGCGGCGATGTGGGCGATCGCGGCCTTCTCCGCGCGGTCGGTGACCGCCTTCGTGGCGAAGGCCGGCTCCTCGCGCATCGAACTGGCGTGCCGCACGCCGCCGGGCACGGAGTAGGCGCGCCCTTCGCGCTCGAGCACCGCGATGTCACGGCGGACGGTCATATGGGACACGCCGAGCAGCTCCGTGAGCTGGGCGACACTGAGCACGGTGTCGCGGCGCAGCAGCCGCATCAGCTTTTCCCGGCGTTGGTCCGGGATGAGATTCGTGTCCTTTTCGGTCACTTCCCGCTTTCCTTCTCCGCGGCCGCCTCGAGTCCCGGAGCGGCACCGAGTTCGCGGCGCAGGATACTCAGTCGCCGGTAGGCGGCATCACGGTAGGCGAGCAGGGCCGGCACGTCCTCGGCGGGGATGTCGAGGAATCCGCGGCCGCTCTTGGTACCCAGGTTTCCTTCCGCAACGGTCTTGACCAGTCGCTCGGGTGCGGCAAGGCGTTCGCCGTACTCGGCGGCCAAACTTTCGTACGAGGCCGCGTAGACGTCCAAGCCCGCCATGTCGCCGATGGCGAAGGGGCCGAAGAGCGCGAGGCGGAACCCGAACGCGTTGCTCACGACGGTGTCGATCTGCGACGGGGTGGCCAGCCCCTCCTCCACGATCCGCACGGCTTCCTTGTACAGCGCGAACTGGAGGCGGTTCGCGACGAAGCCGGGGCTGTCGGCGACGCGGGCCGGTGCCTTCCCGGCGTCGGCCAGCATGGCCTCGACGCGGGCGATCACGTCTTCACCGGTGTGCCGGGTGGGGATGAGTTCGATGGCGGGGACGAACGGGGCCGGGTTCATCCAGTGCACGCCGAGGAAGCGTTCGGGGCGTTCGACCGATTCCGCGAGCTCACTGATCGGAATGGCCGAGGTGTTGGTGCCGATCACGGTGTCGGGACGGGCCGCGCGCGAGGCCCGGCGCAGCGCTTCTCCCTTGACCTCGCGGTTTTCGAACACGGCCTCGGTGACGTAGTCGACGTCGGCCACGGCGGACTCGATGTCCTCGGACGCCTTGAGCCGCTGTTCGAGGATCTCCACCGAGCCGGGATCGAACAGGCCGGCTTCGACGAAGCGCTTCGCCTCGTCGAGAAGCCGGGCGCGAGCGGCTTGCGCCTTGGCGGCATCGACGTCGCTCAGCGTGACGTCGCGGCCGGACAGGGCCAGCACCTGGGCGATTCCGCCGCCCATGTAGCCCGAACCCACCACGGCGATGGAGCGGATGCCGCCCGCGTCCGATCCGTTGACTGCTTGCTCGCTCGACCTCAAGTCCGCTCCTTCGTGGGTTCACCGGCAGCGTCGCGCAGCGACGTCCTGGCACGTTAGCTTCGAATTCACACTTGCGTCAACTCTGATAACGTATCTTCACAGATGCGATCATGTCCCTCACGTCATCCCGGCGGTGAGGGCGGAGAGGGGCTTGGACGTGCCGCAATGGGGCTGCATAGCCGACGACGTGACCGGGGCGACCGATCTCGCGACCAACCTGGTGTCCCGGGAACTGCGCACGGTCGTGGTGCTTCAGCCGTTCTCCGACTCCGGCGAACCGCTCGGGCCGGGACGGCTGCCCACGGACGTCGACGATGTCGATGCCATCGTGGTCGCGCTCAAATCGCGGACCGCACCGATCGACGTCGCGGTCGCGCAGAGTGTCGCCGCGCTGGACTACCTGGAATCCGTCGGTGCGGAGCGGATCTATGTGAAGTACTGCTCCACATTCGATTCGACACCGAAGGGCAACATCGGGCCGGTCATCGACGCCGTGCTCGCGCGCGCCGGGGAAGATCGCACGATCGTCGTGCCGAGCTTCCCCGAGGCCGCCAGGACCGTCTATCGCGGCCACCTGTTCGTGGGCGACGACCCGTTGGACGAGAGTCCCATGCGGCACCATCCGCTGACTCCGATGCTCGACTCCTCGGTGCCGCGCCTGCTCGCCCCGCAGACCAAGGGGCGGGTGGAGCTCGTCACGCTGCCCACCGTGCGCGCTGGGCGTGTCGAACTCGCCCGGAGCCTGACCGCCCCGCGCGAAGGTGGCCCGGTGTCCATCGTGGTCGACGCGATCACGGACGACGATCTCGAGACGATCATGGCCGCCTCGGCCGGACTGCGCGTGGTGACCGGCGGGTCCGGCCTGGCACTGGGCATCGACAAGCGGGCCGCGGCCGACTCCCGGCGCATCCGCGAGATCGAAGGACGCCGCGCGGTGCTGTGCGGCAGCGCCTCGCAGCGCACCCGCGAGCAGGTGGCCTTCGCCCGCGAGCGACTGCCGTGGCGCAAGCTCGACGTGGCAAGGCTCGCCCAGGACTTCGACATCGCCGTCGGGGAACTCGCGGCGTGGGCCGCGAAGTGCTGGTCCGAGAACCCGTCCGCAGTGCCACTGGTCTATTCGGCGGACTCCCTCGCCGACATCGACCAGGAGACGCCGGATGCGGCCGATCTGGTCGAACGGGCCTTCGGCGCCCTCGCCCGGCGCCTCGTGGCGCTCGGTGCGGCACAGCTGATCGTGGCCGGTGGCGAGAGTTCGGGCCGGGTCATGGCCGAGCTCGAGGTGGCGCTGCTGCGAATCGGACCGGCGATCGCGGCGGGCGTGGCGTGGAGCGAGGCAACCACGGCGAACGGCGCGGTGCTGAACGTCGCGTTGAAATCGGGCAATTTCGGCGAGGTCGACATGTTCACCGAAGCATGGCGGCGACTGGAGGATATGAGCGCGTGAGTGACAAGGGTTCTCGGATATCTTCGGAGACCGAAGCGGCGCTACGACGGGAGCTCACGGCCGCGGCGGCGCGGCTCGCTGAAACCGGCATGTGCCCGGGCTCGTCGGGCAACGTCAGTGTCCGGCACGGCGACCGCATCATCATCACCGCGACCGGAGCCGATCTCGCGGCGCTCGACCCGGACGACTTGTCAGTGCTCGACTTCGACGCGACGCTGCTGTCCGGCCCACAGCCGTCGAAGGAGTATCCGTTCCACCGCGCCTTCTACCGTCGCGATGAGACGCTACGCGCCATCGTGCATGTGCACTCGCCGGCCGCGTCGGCCTGTTCCTGCCTCGAACCGTGGTCGGAACTCAGCGCTGTCCCGCCGCTCACACCGTATTTCGTCATGCGCGTCGGTCAGACACCGCTGATTCCCTACGCCGATCCCGGTGATCAAGCGCAAGCCGACTCGATCGAAGCGTCCACCTCAATGTTCCGGGCGGCGTTGCTGGGCAACCACGGCGCGATCACGGCCGGCCGCACGGTGCGCGAGGCACTGGACGCTGCCGTCGAGCTGGAGCACACCTGCGATCTGCTCCTGCGGCTGGGCTCGCGGCCGTTCCGGCTGCTGCCCGAACAGACGGCCGAGCGGCTCGCGAAGAAGTACGACTCGCCATGGGGCCGACCGCGGACCACCCAGTGACCGATGTGGACACCGTGCGCGGGGACTTCGCGGCCATCAAACGGAATGTCGGGGTCCCCGCGAGGGTGACCCGCACCCTGGGATAAGCCACCACTCTTGTTCAAGACCTGAAGGAAACCTGACAAAGATGTCTGTAGGAAACGTCAGCGGGCCGGGTACGGAAACGACCGCCACGACGACCTCGCCCGGCCGGCGCCGGTACCTGATCGCCCTCGTCCTGGGCCTGGTCGCGTGTCTCGGCTATATGGACCGGGTGAACTTCTCGGTGGCCGGGTCCCAGATCATCAAGGCCTTCGGCCTGTCGACCGGCGAATACGGCCTGGCGACGTCGATCTTCAACTGGGCCTACGTGCTGGTCCTGATCCCGGTGGGGATCATCGCCGACCGGCGCGGCGCCCGCCTGGTCCTGGCACTGTCCATTGTGGCGTGGTCGGTCGGCGCGCTGATGACCGGAACCGCCGTCGGGATGAGCACCCTGATCATCGCACGGCTGCTCCTCGGCGGCGGGGAATCGACCGTTTTCCCGGTCGGGAACATCGTCGTCCGGGAATGGGCGCCCGCCAGGGAACGCGGGATCTTCACCGGGACGCTCAACGCGGGAACGGTGGTCGGACCCGCGATCGGCGCCGTCGTCGCCGCCTACCTGGTGGTCGCGCTCGGCTGGCGCGGGTCGTTCTTCGTGGAAGGCGCCGTCGGAATTCTCGTCGGAGTGCTCTGGTATCTGGTGTACAACACCCCGGAGAAGACGAAGTGGCTCCGGGCAGGCGAACGCGAAATGATCCTGTCCGAGCGCGAGAGTTCGACGGGAAAGCAGCCTTCGGCCGCCCCGATGAGCATCGGAAGACTGCTGCGGACGAGGACGGTCTGGGGCCTGATGATCACGCAGGGCTGCGCCGTCTACACCAGCTATCTCTTCCTCAGCTTCCTCCCGCTCTACCTTGTCACGGAACGCGGTCTCAAGATCCTCAGCTCCGGCTGGGTCACCGGCGTGACCTACGGCATCGCCGCCCTGGGCAGCGTGGTCGCCGCGCGCATGAGCGACCGGGCCCTCAAGCGGTCCGACGTGCTCAAGGGAGGGCGGCGCAAGTCGGTCGCCACGGTGCTGTTGCTGACCCTTCCACTGCTGACGTTGCCGTTGATCACCAACACCTATCTGGTCATCGCCCTGATCTCCTGGGTACTGATCATGGACACCGCGGCGATCACGCTGAACTGGGCGCTGACCAGCGACCTGATCGTGGACAAGGCATCGAGCGGCCGTGCGTTCGCGCTGACCGGTGTCGGCGGAAACCTCTTCGGCCTGCTCGCCCCCATTGTCACCGGATACCTGGTCGACTGGACCGGCAGCTACTCCGTCCCGTTCATGGTGGCGGCAGGTCTGCTGGTGGTCGGCGCGGTGGCCACCTGGACGATGTCCAAACGAGCGATGCAGCCCTCGCCCGCGAACTGAGGTGACAACCCCTGGATCGCATCGTGTTTGGTCGAACTGGGTACGCATGCGGTGTTGGACGCCCGTCCCCGGGAAAAATAGCGGCCAATCCGGCGTCCTGCTGGACTGGGTGCTGATTGTCGGATCCGGGAACAGGCGGAGAAGCGGGTGCCCAGCGGAACGAAAGCGAAAGGGAAAGGCAGTGGATCTGACCGAGACGTTCTCCGCCATGCCGAACGTGGCTCTCCGTCGACGGGAAGCATGCCTTCCAGGCGCCTTCGCGGGACTCGTTCGACGAGGGCCTCGCGGTCGCGCTCCTGTCCTTCGCCCGGTTGGTAGCGGTTGGGACGACATCAAGAAAGACCTCAAACCGATCTACGCCGCACCGAGCCAGGACGCCGTGAACGCCGCGTTGGATAACCTCGAAGAAAAATTGGGAGGGAAATACCAGGCAGTGATCCGATTGTGGCGAAACGCCTGGGAAGAATTCATCCCACTCCTCGCCTACGACCCCGAAATCAGGAAGGTGATTTGTTCAACGAACACGATTGAATCCCTTAATGCCCGCCACCGCCGGGCGGTACGCGCACCCGGGCACTTCCCAACGAGCAAGCCGCGTTGAAATGCCTGTATCTTCTGACCCGCAGCCTGGACCCCACCGGGGGTCTATCTCAGCAACGACGTTTCCAGCGTTGCTGATCAGTAGGTTTCGGCGGCCGGCCAGCGGTCGCCAAAGGTGATGACGAAGGCGGGGCCGGCCGCACCCGATCGACGATGCGCTGCCGTTCCAGGCGCGACAAGTACCGACCCGACCAAGTCCTCAGCCAGCGCAAACGGTGGCAGCCCGCCGTTCTCCGCCCGCCACCGGAAGCCGGTCCTGCGGCCGATCCCCACCATCCGACACGTCTCGACCGTGCCCACCCCGGACAAGATCAGCCGCCAGTACTCCGTCTCAACTTCCAGCCTCCGCTGTGGGCCCACGCCTCGCCATCAACACGCCCTTCATGATCAGGTGTCGACCAGCCCGATGACGCGGGCAACGTCGAACGAGTCTTGGGTCGAGCGGATCCGGTCAAGCTCCAGGATCTATACGAAGCGTTACGCCTGGATTCATGATCCTCTCCATGGACGAGTTGGAGACGAGCATGCGGTTCACGCTGGAGGACACCGACATCGTCCCCTTGTACCGGGCGCTGTTCGCCTTCGAAGGCCTATTGCCGTGGAAGCCGTGGTAATCGCCCGACAAGACAAGTGCGTCCGCCGGACGGCTGACCGTCAGGCTCGTGCCGCCGCATGGGGCCCGCGACGTTCGCCCGGCGCGTCCAGGTGCTGTGTGCGGTGGTCTGTGACCGCTTAGGCAAGATCGAGCTGAACCTGTTCGTCGCGGCCGTCGGCGAAGCCGCCGGCAGAGCGACCTCCCGATCATTCGCTGGCCAGCTGCCTCAGCGACGACGAACTCATCCAGCTGCCCGGCGTGCTCGTCGGCTCGCCCCATGAAATAGCCGACCGCCTCGTGCACTACCGCGAGACGCTCGCCAACTTCTACGTCAGCGCCTCGATCTACACCTGACCGCGTTCGCCGAGGCCATCAAGGCACCTGCGCTGACACGACCGTCCGCTCACAGATCGAGCACGAGGTCGGTTTCCGGCTGCGAGCAACAGACCAGCGCCGTCCCCGCATCCGGCGGCTCCAGGGGATCGGGCCGGTACTGGACCGTGCCGGACAGGACCGCGGTCTGGCAGGTGTGGCATACACCCGTGCGGCAGGACCAGCGGGTCGGCACATCGCACGCTTCAGCGAAGTCCAGCACGGACGAATATTCGTCGCGCCACGACACGGTGAGGCCGCTGCGGGTGAAGGTGACCTTCGGCCCGGTGCCGACCGGGCCCGCCGGCTCGTGCGGCTGCTTGCTCGTGGTGGCGACGAGGCCCGGGTTGATGGCTGCGAGCGTGCCGAACACCTCGGTGTGGATGCGGTCGGCGGCCAGGCCGAGGTCGACAAGCGCCGCGCGCATCGCGTCCATGAACGGGCCGGGGCCGCACAGGTAGGCGGTCGCGTCCGTCGGCAGGCCGAGCGCGGCCAGGGAGTCGCGGGTGAGCCGGCCCTGCAGGACCGGTGGATCGACGCTCGCCGTCGGCGCGGTGTAGTAGACGTGCTCGTGACTGCGGCCGAGGCCGCCCAGAAGCTGGTGGGCCTCGGCGGCAAAGGCGTGTTCCGCGGCCGAACGTGCCGTGTGCAGCCACCAGATTTCGCGGTCGCTGCCGCCCGCCGCGAGCGCGTGCAGCATCGCCATAACGGGAGTTGCTCCGACACCCGCCGACAGCAGGACAACGGGTGTGGTGTAGTGGTCGTCCGGTAGCACGAAATCGCCGCGCGGGGCCGCGACGTCCACGGAGTCCCCGACCTTCAGCCGGGTGTGCAGATACGTGCTGACGACGCCGTGCGGCTCGCGCTTGACACTGACGCGATAGTCGCTGGCCGACGGGGTGGCCGACAGCGAGTAGTTGCGCACCGGTGGCGGGTCGCCGGCGCCGGGCACGCGCAGAGCGAGGTACTGACCCGGTTCGGGCCGGGGCAGCGGGCTGCCGTCGGGCGCGGCCAGGTGGATCGACGTCACGGTCGTGCTTTCCGGCGCGATGCGCGTGACGCGCAGCGGACGGAACCCGGCCCAGCCCTTGGGTTCCGCCACCGCGGGCTCGGCGTCGAGTAGGTCGCGGAACGAAGCCTTCCAGCCCGGGCTGAGCGCGGGAATGTCTACAGCCGCACGGAGTTGCTCGATGTCCCGGTCGGGCAAGTAGAGCAACGCGTCGACGTCCGCGACGCTCATCCAGTGCGGGCCGACGCGGGTCCGGACGATCTCGTCGCCGGCCTGGACGCGGCCCTCTTCGATGACCCGGAAGTAGAACCCGGGCCGGTGGTGGGCGACCAGCAGCGCGGCCATCGTGGGTTCGCCCAGGCGCATGCCGACGCGGAAACAGGTGACGCGGGGCTGGGTGACCTCGAACTCGGCCTCCCCGATGCGGTAGCGGTCGCCGATGTACACCTCGTCGTCGGGCAGGCCGTCGACAGTGAAGTTCTCGCCGAACTGGCCGTATTCGAGGTCTTCGCGTCCGAGGTGGGCTCGCCAGTACTCGTAGGACTGTCGCTGGTAGACCAGCACGGCGCGGATTTCCCCGCCGTGCCCGGCCAGGTCGCCTTGTCCGTCGCCGTCGACATTGAGCCGGCGGACCATGCGCGACCCGTCGACGGGGTACTTGAAGATTCCAGTGTGGACGGTCTGGCCCTGCCAGGGCACGTCCTTGGGCATTCCGGCGTTCAGTGACAGCAGCCGTGCCACGGTGCTCACCTCCTTGAATCGGCCTGGGCGCGGGTGCGCTGGTAGTGCCGGCGGGCCTTCATCCGGTTGCCGCACGCGGCCATCGAGCACCAGCGCGCGCTGCTCGCTTTGCTGTGGTCGATCAGGAACAACCGGCAGTCCGGGTCGGCACAGGACCGCCGGCTCCCGGGGTGGGACGCCCGCAATACGTTCCACGTGAGGACGGCTCGTGCCGCGGCGGACCGTCCCTCAGGTAGGTCCAGGGCCCACGTTACGCCGACATCGCCGAACCAGGCGTCATATCGCACGCCTTCGACGAACTGGGCAAGGGAGGCCGGGCCCCGTCGCCGCGAAGCACACCCCGCAGGGCCGCCCGCGCGTCGACGACGGCGCGCCACTCCGCTCGGACGCCTACTGGCCGTGTGCGACCAGCCACTCACAGCCCGCCTCCGCGTCGGCCAGGTCGTCGCGCTGCGCTCCGTCGACGACCGGCGTCGTGTTCAGCTGGCCGAGCAGCAGCGCCTCGTCCATGGGCGTTTCCCGGGTGCCCGGGCACGGCAGGGGGCCCGGCGACCGCGGCGGAGCCCGGCGACGATTGCCCCGGTCCCCAGGTGGCACCACAGTCAGCGTTACAGCCGCATGCTCCCGGACGCGGTGAAACCGGCGGAAATCAACGGCTCCGCCAAAGCCCACAACTCATCCGGAACCATCCGCCGGGACGACGCATCAACCACGACACGTGATCATGCCCGACCAACTCCAATACCCATTCGAGACACGCTTAATCAGTGACCTTCGGCCCAGATACCGGCGACCTCCGGCGCTGTTGAGCACCACAAGGTTCACCGAATACTCCGGTCGCGGCCCGCGATACCGGACGGACACGTTCTGAACAACGGTCGCAACGGCTACATCCGCGACACCGATCGCCGTTGTCGGACATGAGCAGGCCGGACCGGGAGGGATGGGTGGCTTGCGGGATGGATCATGACTGGACCTGGGGTTACACGGGCTACGATCCCGCCGAAGAGAAGCTGAGGGAATCGCTGTGCACCGTCGGCAACGGTTATCTCGCGACTCGAGGTGCCGCGCCGGAATGCACCGCTGACGGGACGCACTACCCCGGCACCTATGCCGCCGGCGTGTACAACCGGCTGAGCAGTGATGTCGCCGGCGGCCGCGTCGAGAACGAATGTCTGGTCAACCTGCCGAACTGGCTGGCGTTGACCTTCCGCGTCGATCAGGGACCGTGGTTCACATTGGACGCCGCGGACATCCTTGAGTACCACCAGTACGTCGACATGAGACGGGCACTACTCGTGCGCCGGTTTCGTTTCCGCGATGGCGCCGGCCGGACGACGGCCGTCACCCAGCGCCAATTCGCCCACATGGGGTTACCGCACGCGTGTGCGCTCGAGGTCACGGTGGTGGCGGAAAATTGGTCTGGACACTTGGAGTTTCGTTCCGGAATCGACGGCGGTGTCGACAACAGTCTGGTGGAACGTTACCGCGATCTTCCTGGACAGCACCTCGATCTGGTCCGTGGCAACGAGCTATCGCAACACTCGGTCCTGCTGGAAATGCGCACCAGTCAGTCCCGGACCGCGGTCGCCATGGCGGCCAGGAACATCCTTTATCACGGCGATTACGCGGTCGAGACCAGGTATCGGCTCGTGACCGACGGACCGTGGGTCGGGCACGACATTGGGCTCGACATACGGGAGGGGCAAGTCGTGACGCTGGAAAAGACCGTCGCCGTGTTCACCGACCGTGATCGGGCGATCTCTGAGCCTGGCTTCGAGGCCGCACGCTGGCTACCCCGTTACGGTCGTTTCGATGCCCTGCTGGAAAGTCATGTGCTGGCCTGGACCCATTTGTGGCAACGATTCCACGTCGAGCTGGACAGTAGGCCGGAGGAGATGCGGATCGTGCGCCTGCACTTGTTACAACTGTTGCAGACGGTGTCGCCGAACACCACGGAACTCGACGCCGGAGTACCGGCCCGAGGGCTCCACGGTGAGGCCTACCGCGGCCACATTCTCTGGGACGAGCTGTTTGTCTTTCCGCTACTGAATCTGCGCCTGCCCGCTCTGACCCGTGCGCTTTTGCGCTATCGCTACCGCAGGCTGCCGGAGGCGCTGGCGGCCGCACGCGACGAGGGCCACCGTGGCGCGATGTACCCGTGGCAATCCGGCAGCGACGGCCGGGAAGAGAGCCAGCGCCTGCACCTGAATCCCCGATCCGGTCGCTGGATTCCGGACCACACGCGGCTTCAGCGCCACATCGGGCTGGCCATCGCCCACAACACGTGGCACTACTACCAAGCCACCGGCGACCGGGAGTTCCTCACTCACTACGGCACCGAGCTGCTCATCCAGATCTCACGCTTCTTTGCCGACCTTGCCACCTACGACCACTCCCGCGACCGTTACCTCATCCGCGGCGTGATGGGTCCCGACGAGTTTCACTCCCGCTACCCGGACACGACCCGCGAAGGCATCGACAACAACGCCTACACCAACGTGCTGACGGTGTGGACACTGCTGCGCGCGGCGGACGCGCTCGACGCCATCCCGGCCCGTGCCCGTACCGAGCTGGTGGAGCGACTCCATCTACGGCCCGAGGAGCTGCAACGGTGGGACCACATCAGCCGGAAGATGTTCGTGCCCTTCCACCGCGACGGTGTCATCAGCCAGTTCGAGGGCTATGCCCAGTTGGCCGAGCTGGACTGGGCGGCCTACCGAAAGCGGTACCACGACATCCAACGCCTCGACCGGATCCTCGAAGCCGAGGGGGACGACGTCAACCGCTACCAAGCCGGCAAGCAGGCGGACGCGCTGATGCTGTTCTACCTGCTCTCGGCCGACGAACTCGGACCATTGTTCGAGCGGCTCGGCTATCGGCTGGAGTGCGACACCATCCCCCGCACCATCGACTACTACCTTGCCCGGACCTCCCACGGCTCCACCCTGAGCGCCGTCGTACACGCCTGGGTCCTGGCCCGGGCACACCGAAACCGCGCGCTGGAGTTCTTCCGCCGCACACTGGAATCCGATGTCACCGACATCCAGGGCGGCACCACCCCCGAAGGCATCCACCTCGCCGCCATGGCCGGCAGCGCCGACCTCCTCCAACGCTGCTTCTCCGGCTTGGAGACCCGGGGCGATCGGCTGCTCCTCAACCCGTACTGGCCCGCGCCGCTCGGCGTGCTCGAACTATCGCTCTACTATCGCGAACATCAGCTGCTCCTGCGGATCAGCGACGACCGGGTCGACGTTGCCGCCGGCGCCGGAATGCAACGCCCGATCGAGGTCGCCTGCCGGGGAGAGATCGCCCAGCTCGAACCCGGATCCACCGTGCACTTTCCGCTGTGACCCCGGCGAAAACCGCGACCCTGGAGTTGCCTCGCCGAGACCGTTTTATACCGGAGCGTGCGACGATGCTCAGGTCACGGTCTTCGGCGGGCGGGTGCCGAGGCAGACGCTGAGTGTTCGCGCGACCAGCTCGTCCAGCTTCGGCGATCTGTGGACGTCGACGGATTTCGGGGCGCGCAGCCGGAGGGCGGCCTGGGGAAGCCATCTGAGGTCCTGCTCGAAACGGGTGCGGGCGTTGGCGAATCCCTGTCCGTCTCCGACCCGTTCGCCGGCCCGCATGACCGGTTCGAGAAGCGGGCGGTAACCGCGCGGTGGCGGCTCGGTGCGCTGGGCGAGAACGTCCGGGTGGGCTGATTCGCTTCGGTGAACCTGTTTCGCGCCGGGCAGGGTCGCCTTGCCCGGCGATCTCTTCATCACGGGCCGTCCGGCGTATTCGACGAGTTTGTATGCAGTGTCCAGCGATGGTGCGTCCGCGGAGACGCCCATCTTGGTGCCGACGCCGTAGGAATCGATCGGCGCGCCTGCCGCGGTCAGCCGCGCGATCGCGTGCTCGTCGAGCCCTCCGCTGGCCATGATCCTCGTTTCGGGCAGGCCGGCGTCGTCCAGAATCGTGCGTGCCAAGCGGGATAGCGCGTCGAGATCTCCCGAATCGAGCCGGACGCCGACCCGCTTGCCTGGCAGGTGCAGCGCGTTCGCGATCTCGGCGGCCGTGCGCACGCCGTCGGCCGTGTCGTAGGTGTCGACGAGAAACACGGTCGCGGAGGGGAAGTCCTCAGCGAAGGCGAGAAACGCTTCGTACTCGCTCGGGAAGGCCTCCACATAGGAATGCGCCATCGTGCCGACCGGACGTAATCCGAACCTGCTCGCGGCCGCCACATGGCTCGTCCCGGAAAAACCGACCAGTGCCGAAACTCGGGCCGCCGCGAACGCGGCATTCACTCCATGCGCGCGACGGGCGGAAAAATCCACCAGTTCTGCCCCATCGGCGGCGATGCGGCAGCGGGCCGCTTTGGTCGCCACCGCGGTCTGGAAGGTCAGAAAATTCAGCAGCGCGGTTTCCACCAACTGGGCCTGCGGCAAGGGCGCGGTGACTTCGAGCAGCGGTTCGTTGGCGAACACCACGTGCCCCTCGGGGACCGCCCAGACGTCACCGTCGAAACACAACTGCGCCAAGGCATCCAGGTCCGTTTCCGGTAGCCCGAATTCCTCGCGAAGATAGTCCAGTTCGTCGTCGTCGAAGTGAAACCGGACCAGGAAATCGAGGCAGTCGGTGAGCCCGGCACACACCAGGAATCCCCGGTCAGGCGGCAGGTCGCGGGCGAACAGGCTGAACGTCGCGGACTTGGTCATCCCACGCCGTAAATAGCTGATCGCCATCCGAATCTCGTACAGATCGGTATGCAGCGCTGTCATGCTTCAGTCCTCCAGCGGTGGAGTCCGTGTCACAGGTCAGCTCTGGAGGTGCGCTTTCCGGTGCGTGATGGCCTCGATGTCGCCCGCTGTGGCTTCGAGCAACAGGTGTGCGAGATCGGACAGTGCCCGGGACACGGCCAGTTCGTCGCCGATCTCGGGAACGTTGACGTCGCGCGGATTCAGCCGCGCGTCTCCGACACCGACCAATACGGTTTCGTCCGGGTTGTGCAGCCGGGCCTGTGCCCGGGTCCTTTTCTCGTCCTCGTCGATGACGATGTCGACCCGCCAGCTTTTCGCGTGCATGGTTTCTCCTTGCCGGCCCTTGGTCTTCATCGGCCGGTGATGGGTGTTGTACGGGGTACCGGTGCGATCACGACGTCCGCTCGCACGATTTCTGCCATGGTCGGCCTGCCTTCGATGTGAAGGTACGAAGGCGCGTCGATCGGGATTCAGAGGCCAACGTCACCGCTGGAAAGGACGTTCGCCCGGTTCTTCGGGCGCTTCTCCCCTACGGCCGGCATGCCGGGTCGATGAACCCTACCGGTATGACCATCAGGCTGGGGATCAACGGATTCGGCCGGAGCGGGCAGGTGTCTACGATAGGCCGCCGACCAGCCTGGCAGTCCGGTTGAGGTCGTGGCGGTCAATGACATCGTGCCCGTCGCGACGCTCGCGCATCTTGTGTCCTCGACGCCGGCCTGACCAGAACCGAGGACAACCTCGTCAAGATCTTCGGCTGGTACGACAACGAATGGGGCTACGCCGCCCACACTGTCGAACTCGCCCAACTGATGGCGAAGGAACTGCCTTCACGTTGACCGGCTGTTGTGGCAAGCCCGTCCATGTCCGGAACAGCGGGTGGAGACAACCAGGTCGCGATCTGTGGCCCCAAGGACCCGCCGTCGGCGTTCGTCGGTGTCCACCGAGGACTCTCGACCCTGCCGGATGAGGCGGATCAGGAGCAGCCTGGGGTTTTCAGCCTACGCGGGAGGTGCTGTGGACCGGTTGAGCCCGCTCGACGCCATGTTTCTGGAGATCGAGGACGCGGACCCCAATGCCTCTCTGGCCATCGCGTCGGTCGCGCTGGTCGAGGGACCGGCGCCCTCCTGGGAGGAATTCGCTGCGGCGTCCACGACGCTGCTGCCGCTGCTGCCGCGATCCCGGCAACGCGTGAGACGGGTCCCGCTCGATCTGGGTCCCTCGGTGTGGGTCGACGATCAGCACGCCGACCTCGCGCGTCACCTGCATCGCATCAGCGCACCGGCGCCCGGCGATGAGGCCGCGCTGTGTGAAGTCGTGGCGACGATCATGGCGGAGCGGCTCGACCGGGCTCGGCCGCTGTGGGAGTGCTGGGTCATCGAAGGACTCGACCGGGGACGCTGGGCGATCCTGTCCAAAGTGCACCACTGCGTGACCGACGGGATCTCCGGCACGACCGTGCACGAGCACGTCTTCCGAGACCAGCGCCCGACGACGCTGCCCGCAGGCGAGCCGAAGTCCGAGCCGAACACCGCTCGGCTGCTGCTGGCGTCCGTGGGCGGCCAGGTCACCGATCTGATCGAGGGGCTGAACCGCATCGCCGGTGCACTGGTGGCGCCCTGGCGGGTGCCTCGATTGGCCCGCGACCTGGGAACACTGGCCACGGCCCTGGTCCCGGTCACCCCGTCTTCACTGTCCGGGCCGATCGGCCGGCAGCGGCACTACGAGCTCGCACACGCTTCACTGCCCGAGATCATCGGAATCGGCAGGGCCTTCGGGGCAACGGTCAACGACGTCGTACTGGCCGCCATCGCCGGTGGCTTCCGGGCGGTGCTGCTCGACCGCGGCGAGAACCCGGCACCGGACACCGTGCGCAGCGTAGTCCCCGTTTCACTACATCAGCCGGGACAGCATGCCATGGGGAACCAGTTCACGGTCATGCTGCCGATGCTTCCGGTCGACCTGGGAGAGCCGGTGGCGCGGCTGATGGCGGTGCGACACCGGCTTACCGACCTCAAAGCCCACGCCGGGGCTGGTCTGGCGGCGACCACCTTCGCACAGCACGCGCCTTTCGCCCCGATCGCGTGGGCTGTGCGCGCCGCCGCCACACTGCCTCAGCGCAGCGTCGTTGCAGTCACGACGAACGTGCCCGGGCCGCGCCACCGGCTCTCCGTGCTGGGCAGACCGATCGTCGAGCTCTATCCTTACGTCCCGATCGCACTCCGCCTGCGGACCGGGATCGCCGTGCTGAGCTATGTCGACCGGGTGTCGTTCGGCATCAGCGCCGACTTGGACACCCGTCCGAAGAGACATCTGCTGGCCGAGGCCATCGAGCGTGATATCGCGTCCCTCAGCGACGCGGCCCGCGTGATCACGCCCAGCCCGGCCAACGACCCGCTACGCGACGCCGAACGCGGCTGATCATGTCCTGGGTGTTGGATTCGGTAGGTCGTCAAGGACGAAGGTCAGATGGTTCACGACGGCACGGACGCCGGGCATCCGACCGGTGAGCGATACCGCGATCGGCACGAAGCTCTTGCGTTCCAGCTGGCCGGTCAGCGTGACTACGCCGTCTTCGACCGCAACCGCCGCCTCGGCCTCGTCGGCGGGCAGCAACAAAACCTTGACGAAGACTTCTCGCGCGATGTCTTCGCGGAGTGACTCGTCGCTGCGCACGAACAACACCCTGATCAGGTCCGCTCGACTGACGATGCCCATCAACTTGCCATAGCGGTCGACGACCGGAAGTCGCTTCAGGTGCTTGTGCACCATCCGGCGGGCAGCCTCCACAATGGACTCGTCGGGACCGATGGTCACCGGCGGTGTCCTCATCAGATCCTCCGCCACCCGGCCCGCCCGCCGCGCGTGGCGACGCCACGACGCCCCGTGATCGGACCGTAGCTCCTTGGAGAGCAGATCGGCCTCGGACACGACGCCCACCACCGTCCGCTCACCGTCCACGACCGGTAACGCGCTGATCTTCCGGCCCGACAGGATGGCCGCGATATCCTTGACCGGCGTGGTTCTGCGCACCGACCGGACTTCGGCCGTCATGACGTCGCGAACGCGCAGCTGCCGCATCATCGACTGCCGAAGGAAAGTCGCGCGCTGACCTTCCGACCACGGTACCGGTCCATTTTGGTCATGGCCTCACCCTCCGGCTGACGGAGCACTCCCGGCAGGGCGGTAGGTCTCCAAGCGATGCGACGTTGTGCCCTTCGGCGGGTGAGGTGTTCATGGCACGCTCGCCGTCATCGCGCCGCGCGGTGTCGCCGGAATCAATGACGGGCGCGCCGCGCGACCGTTCGCACGGTCTCGGCAGGGAGCAGGCGATGCGCACGGCATACCACGAAGAACTGACCTGGTTCCGACCACTCCTGGGGCGGTGTGACGTCACCACGGAAGGCGTCGGGGGCGCCGACGGCATGAATCAACAGCGGCGCCCGCCGATTGGCCGATTCCTCGGCACCCCACCGCACCGCTCGCTGGGAACCGGACGTCCCGTCGACACCCACCACAATCGTCTTGTTCATACCGACCTTCTCAACAACCGGCTCCGCCGGACGCGTGCTCAGCGGCGAGCTCGGCGAGAACGGCGGACACGACGTGCGGCAATGCTTCGGCGACCGACCGCGACAGCCCGACGCCGAGATCGAGATCAGCCGCCTCCACGGCGAAGATCACGAGTTCGCCGGGCATCCGGTCGAGCGCGCGTCCCAGCTGAAGCGCGCCCGGAATGCCCAGGGCGTGCGAACTCGCGACCCCCGAGCCGACGGGAAGGTCGTCCGTTGTGGTCCGCCAGATCCGGCCGGGCGTCGAGGGTTCGCATCGCACCGCGTCGACCACGATCGCGAGATCGGCGCCCGTCCACATCTCCAGCAGAGCCGTAGGTTCGCCGTCCGCGACGATCGCGCGTACGCCGGGAAGGGCGTGTCGCTCCAGCTCAGCCACGATCCTGGGGCCTATCGCGTCGTCATGCCGGTATTCGTTCCCGATGCCGATCACGACGGCGACCATCGCCGGTCCACGGTGAGCTTCAGGAAATGTGCCGAGCAGGAGATGCACGGGTCGTGGTTGCGGATCGTGCGCTCGCACAGCGTGGTCAACGGCTCGTCGGGCAGTTCGAGGTTCGCCTGGACGACCGAGTCGTCCTGATCAGCGGAGCGCGCACGCCGCGGGATTTCCTGTACCGAAACCAGCTGGACTCGTGGACGCGGCACGAGGACATCGAGGTCCATCGCACAGTCGATGTGCCCGAGCCGGAATGGACGGGGGCGGTCGGGTTCGTCACCGAGCCATTGACTGGGCTGACACTCGCCCCGGCGAACACCGCCGCCTTTTTGTGCGGGCCCGAGCCGATGATGCGGTTCTGCGCACAAGTCATACAGCGCAAGGGAGTCCCGGCGCGCGACATCCGGGTTTCGCTGGAGCGGAACATGAAATGCGGCACAGGATTGTGCGGGCGCTGCCAACTCGGCCCGCTGCTACTGTGCCGGGATGGCCCAGTGGTGGCCTATGACGTAGCAGAGCCGCTGCTGCGGGTACGGGAACTGTGATGCTCATGCCCGCAGACCGGTAACAGCGTCTCATTCGGCTCATGGGGATTTTCGGCCCTTCACGCGTATGGGGCCAATTTCCGCTGGAAACGGTCAGGTGACGGGATGACGAAGGTCTGCCGCGGTTTTCAAGGACCTGTCCGGGCCGTTTTGCCGGTCGACAGATCGGCGAAAGCGAGCCAGACGACTCCCGCTGCTGTGCACGTCGAGCCGAGCGCCACCCAACGCTGCGGCCAAGCCGTGCGCCTGGGGAAAGGCCCGGTCATCACCTGTCTCCTCCCTGCCGACTGGCGGCGTCACCCGGATCGCGGGCGCGAACATCACCCGCACGCGGTGAGTCTCGACAGCGTGACACCAACGCTGCCCGCGCGGCCGGACCGGCACTAGCCGGATTCCACGGACTTTGGACCATCCCGGGCGGTTACTTCCAGCCCTCCCGTGAGCAGGAGGTGGTGGGGCATCGTCGCGGGATGAGTCGCGGCACGACACGGCGGCCGATCGGTAAGCCGGAGGCCGTGCGCGCGTCCGCGAACCTTGTCGATTATCAGCGGGCGCGCGCCGAATTCAGCTGGGACGCCGCCCGTTCGATGTTGTCGGGGTTGCCGGGCGGTGGCCTCAACATCGCGTACGAAGCAGTGGACCGGCACGCTGACGGCCCGTGGGCTGATCAGGTCGCCGTGCGGTGGGTCGATCGCCGCGACGAGATTATCGACATCAGCTACGGCGAACTCGCCGAACGCAGCAGCAGGTTCGCCAACGTCCTTCGTGAGCTGGGTGTCCGCCGCGGTGAGCATGTGTTCACCCTGCTCGGCCGGGTGCCCGATCTTTACGTCAGCGTGCTCGGCGCGCTCAAGGCAGGATGCGTGGCGGCTCCGTTGTTCTCCGCGTTCGGCCCGAAACCCGTCCGGCAGCGACTGGCTCTGGGCGATGCCGCGGTGCTGGTGACGACCCCGGAGTTGTACCGGCGCAAGGTCCATTCGATCGCCGGTTCTGTTCCGTCGCTGCGGCACGTGCTGGTCACCGGGCGCCGAGCCGAGCCTGGCACCCGGGCGTTGGCTCCGGCGCTTGCCGATGCGGCGCCGCAGTTCGGGATCGAGCCGACCCGGCCGGAAGATCCGGCGTTGCTGCATTTCACCAGCGGAACGACCGGCACCCCGAAGGGTGCCCTGCACGTCCATGACGCCGTGCTGGCCCACCATGTCACCGCCCGGTTCGCGCTGGACCTGAAGCCGGACGATGTGTTCTGGTGTACCGCCGATCCCGGCTGGGTGACCGGCATGTCCTATGGCGTCATCGCGCCCTTGACACACGGCGCCACGCTCGTCAGCGACGAGGGGGACTTTGACGCGCGACGCTGGTATTCGGTCTTGGCCACGCAGCGGGTCACCGTCTGGTACACGGCGCCCACCGCGCTACGGATGCTGATGCGCCAGGGACCCGATCTGCCCGCGGAGTACGACCTGTCGGCGCTACGGTTCGTGGCCAGCGTCGGTGAGCCGCTCAACCCGGAAGTCGTGGTATGGGGCCAGGAAGTCCTCGGCCTGCCGGTGCACGACAACTGGTGGCAGACCGAGACCGGCGCCATCATGATCGGCAATTTCGCCGCGGAAGAGGTCCGTCCCGGCTCGATGGGCCGGCCCCTGCCGGGTATCGAGGCGGGCCTGCTCAAGCGCGGTGAGGACGGGCGCGCGCTCGTCGTCGACGGCCGGGTCACCGAGCTCACCGGCGGCGGACAGGAGGGCGAGCTCGCGCTGCGGACCGGCTGGCCGTCGATGTTCCGTGCGTATTGGCGCGATCCCGGGCGATACGCCCAGGGTTTCGCCGACGGCTGGTACCTCAGCGGCGACATCGCCCGCCGGGACGACGACGGCCACTACTGGTTCGTCGGCCGGGCAGACGACGTGATCAAGTCCGCCGGGCACCTCGTCGGCCCGTTCGAGGTGGAAAGCGCGCTCATGACACACCCGGCGGTCGCCGAGGCCGGCGTGATCGGCAAACCCGATCCGGTGGCGGGGGAACTCGTAAAAGCGTTCGTGTCACTGTATGACGGCCACACCCCGACCGAGGACCTCCGCCTGGAACTGCTGGCGTTCGGCCGGCGCGCGCTCGGCGCGGTCGCCCCCAAGGAGATCGAGTTCGACCAGCACCTGCCCCATACGCGCAGCGGAAAGGTCATGCGCCGGCTGCTCAAGGCGAGAGAACTCGGTCTCCCCGAAGGGGATCTGTCCACATTGGAGACGGCCGGTACCCGCGTTGCAAGGAAAGCGGAGGGTGTCTCATGAACGCCCGGGCGAAGCGGCGGGCGGAATTGCTGCGTCAGATGATCCGGATCCGGCGGTTCGAGGAACGGTGCGTCCAGTTGTACAGCGCGACCGCCATCCGGGGGTTCATGCATCTCTACATCGGCGAGGAAGCCGTCGCGGCTGGTGTCCTGCAAGGGGTCGGGCCCGAGGACGCGGTGGTGTCGACCTACCGCGAGCATGGTCACGCGCTCGCCCGCGGGATACCGATGGACGCCGTCCTCGCCGAGATGTATGGCCGGACCAACGGGTGCAGCCATGGCCGGGGCGGCTCGATGCACCTGTTCGACGTGGGCCGGCGGTTCTACGGTGGTAACGCGATCGTCGGCGGCGGGCTGCCGGTCGCGGTCGGGCTCGCGCTGGCGACCGCGATGCGGAGCCGCCCGCTGGTCACGGTGTGCCTGTTCGGGGACGGCGCGGTGGCCGAAGGAGAGTTCCACGAATGCATGAACCTCGCCGCACTGTGGCGGCTGCCGATCCTGTTCTGCTGCGAGAACAACCTCTACGCGATGGGGACCAGGATCGATCGCGAGCACGCCGAAACCGACCTGGCACTCCGCGCCACCTCATACGGGATGCCCGCGTGGGCGGTGGACGGCATGGACGTGCTCGCCGTGGCCGATTCGGTGGACCGCGCGATGGAAGCCATCCGAGCCGGTTCCGGGCCGCACTTCCTGGAGTTGCGCACCTACCGGTTCCGCGCGCATTCGATGTACGACCCCGACCGTTACCGGGACAAATCCGAAATCGAGCGGTGGACCGAGCACGACCCGATCCCCCGGCTGGCCGGCGCGATGCGCGCGGACGGTGAACTGACCGACGATGACCTCGCCGAGCTGGAGGCCGAAGTGGACGCCGAGATCGATGAGGCCGTGGCCACAGCCGAGGCGGGGCCGTTGGAGCCTGTCGAGCAACTGACGCGGTTCGTCTATTCACCGAAGGTGGAAGCGCGGTGACCACCTACCGCGAGGCACTGCGCGCGGGCATTCGGGACGCGCTGAGCTCCGACGAGCGGGTCTTCCTGATGGGCGAGGACGTCGGCGCCTACGGCGGGTCGTTCGGCGTCAGCCTCGACCTCCTCGAAGAGTTCGGACCCGACCGCATCCGGGACACACCACTGTCGGAGTCCGCGTTCGTCGGCGCCGGGATCGGGGCGGCCATCGGTGGGATGCGGCCGATCGTGGAGATCATGACGGTCAACTTCAGCCTGCTGGCCCTGGACCAGATCCTCAACAACGCGGCCACGCTGCTCCACATGTCCGGCGGTCAGGTCAACGTGCCACTGGTGATCCGGATGACCACCGGTGCCGGACGCCAGCTCGCCGCGCAGCACTCACACAGTCTCGAAGGCTGGTACGCGCACATCCCCGGACTGCGTGTGATCGCACCCGCCACGCTGGACGACGCACGCGGGATGCTGTGGACCGCTCTGGCGGACCCGGATCCGGTACTGCTGTTCGAACACTGCTCGCTCTACAACGTCTCCGGTGACCTCGCCGAGGACGCCGGCCCGGTGGACATCGAGCACGCGCGGATCCGCCGCCCGGGCACCGATGTCACGCTCGTCGCCTACGGCGGGACGCTGCCGACCGCGCTGACGGCCGCGGATGATCTCGCCGACCGGAAGATCGACGCCGAGGTGGTGGATCTACGCACGCTACGCCCGCTGGACGAGAACAAGGTCATCGAGTCGGTGTCGCGCACCCATCGGCTCGTCATCATCGACGAAGGATGGCGCAGCGGCAGCCTGTCCGCCGAAATCGCGGCCCGCGTCGCGGAGAAGGCGTTCTATCAGCTGGACGCGCCCATAGAAAGGGTGTGCACGGCCGAGGTTCCGATCCCCTACGCCAAGCACCTCGAAGACGCCGCGCTCCCCCAACCCGACGATGTCACCGAAGCGGTGCTGAGGACGGTGGGCTGAGATGGCCCAGTTCGTCATGCCCTCCCTGGGCGCCGACATGGAGGAAGGCACGGTTCTCGAGTGGCTGGTCAAACCCGGCGACTCGGTGCGCAAGGGCGACGTCGTCGCGGTCATCGACACCGCCAAGGCCGCCGTGGACGTCGAATGCTTCACCAGCGGCACGATCGGCGAGATCCTGGTTCCGGAGGGCGAGAAGGTACCGGTCGGCATCCCGCTGGCCGTGATCGCCGAGCCCGGGACCGCACCCGTGCCGGCCCCGGCAAAACCCGTGCGCGCCAGGAAACCCACCCGCGAAAGGCCTCCCTCGAAGAAACCACTGGCCTCGCCACCGGTCCGAACCTTCGCGGCCCAGCACGGCATCGACCTGGCGACGGTGCACGGCACCGGCCGTGGCGGCGCGATCACCCGCAACGATGTCGCGCGGGCTCTCACCACCGAACCACGACCCGCGCCCGCGGTCCGGCGCATTACACCGTATGCCCGGAAACTCGCGGCCGAACTCGGCGTCGACCTGGCCGGGTTGACGGCTGACCCGGTGCGCGCACGCGATGTCCGGGCTGCCGCCGTCCCGCCCCGTCACCGCGCCGAGCCCGCCGAACCGCGCCCTCGCGAAGACCGCGACGATGACGCCATGCGGCGCGCGATCGCCAATCTCATGACGCGCTCCAAACGCGAGATCCCGCACTACTACCTGTCCACCACCATCGACCTACACACAGCGACCACCTGGCTGCGCGAACGCAACCTTCAGGTACCGGTAACCGAACGTGTCGTCCCAGCCACACTGCTGCTCAAGGCCAGTGCGCTCGCCGCGAAGCAAGTACCGCAGCTCAACGGTCGCTGGCTCGACAACGCCTTCCAGCCCGGCAGCGGCATCCACCTCGGCATCGCGGTGTCCCTGCGCGGCGGCGGACTCATCGCTCCCGCCCTCCAAGATGCCGACACACTGGGAATTCCCGAACTGATGGTCCGCCTGCGCGAACTTGTGTCGCGCACCCGATCCGGGCGACTCACGTCCTCGGAGCTGACCACAGCAACGATCACCGTCACCAACCTCGGCGACCTGGGCGTCGAATCGGTCCAAGGCGTGATCTACCCGCCTCAGGTCGCGTTGATCGGTTTCGGGGCGGTCGTCCCTCGGCCTTGGGCGGTCGACGGGATGCTCACCGTCCGCCCGGTGGTCACCGCGACGCTGGCCGCCGACCACCGCGCCAGCGACGGCGCGACAGGCGCGCGCCTGCTCAACACCATTGACCGGCTGCTGCAACGACCGGAGGAACTATGACTTCCCAAACCGCCGCCCGCGAGCTCGCACTCGCCGCGATCCACGACGCGCTGGGTGGCTTCGCCTCGGAAGGCGAGCTGAACTCGCTGGGCCCCGACGAAAACCTGCGCGAGGCACTGGAGCTGGACTCGATCGACTTCTTGTCCTTTGTGGAGCACCTGTCCACCGTCACGGGCCACCGGATCGAGGAAGACGACTACCCCCGGCTGTCCACGCTGAACTCCTGCGTCGACTTCCTCACCGGCCGCTGATGCCCGCCCGTGGTTGGGCCTACGGCGGATCGCGATCCATTCCCGCTTCGGGAGCGGAAGTGCGCGAGCTGGAACTCGAAGAGCAGGAACGAGCCGAAACGATCCGACACCGATGGGCCAGCCAACGAGGGCGGTGACGCTCTCGCTCGCGTCGTCGCGACATGCCGTGACAAACCGATTCAGTCCTGCCCACCTGCCTTCCGGGCCGCATGCCGGCGGACGAGGTAGCGACGTAGTTCGTCCGCGCCCCAGACGATGACGGGATACGGCAGCAGGAGCAGCAGGTCGGCGGGCGGGAGGGCGGCGGTACCGAGCAGCGCTTGCATCGGCGGTGTGTAGACGAAAAAGGCGGCGAGGGCGAGTTCGCCGCCGATGCCGGCGATCAGGTAGCGGTTGGAGAACAGGCCGACCGACCGCAAAGACGCACGCTGTGTGCGCACCGCGAACGCCGTGCCGATCTGTCCGGCGATCATGCCGAGAAAGGTCATCGTGGTGGCCTGCTGGTAGCCGTGGTGCAACGGTTGCCCGGGACCGACCGGGGCGCCGGGGTGCCAGCCGGCCCGCAGGAGCACGTAGAAGAACCCGGCCATCTGCAAGACCGCGACCAGAACACCCAGAAAGAGCCAAGCGCGGGCCAACATCGGGCCGCGGATGACGCCTTCGGTGCGAGGGCGCGGTGGGCGGTTCATCAGGCCTGGCTCGGCGGGTTCCCGGCTGAGAGACAACGCGGGCAGGGTTTCGCTGCCGACGTCGAAGGCCAGCAGTTGCAGGATCGTCAGCGGCAGTGGGATCGCGCCGCCCCCGAGGGCGAAGACGAGGAACGGCACCGTCTCCGGAGTGGCGTGGGCAAAGATGTAGATGATGAATTTGCGCACGTTGTCATAGATACGGCGACCGGCACGCACGGCGACGACGATGGAGGCGAAATTGTCGTCGGTGAGGATCATGGTGGCGGCTTCGCGGGCCACGTCGGTACCGGACTTTCCCATCGCGACGCCGATGTCGGCCCGATGCAACGCGGGCGCGTCGTTGACGCCGTCACCGGTCATCGCGACGACGTGACCGGTGTCGCGGAGGGCCTCGGCGATGTGGAGCTTCATCTCGGGTGAGGCGCGGGCGAAGATCACGTCGGGTTCGTCGCGGATCAACGCGGTCAGCTCTGGTTCACGGAGGCGTTCGAAGTCTTCGGCGGTGATGACAGTGGGATTGTCACCGCTGATGCCGACCCGGCGCGCGATTGCGGCGGCAGTGAGGGGATGGTCGCCGGTGATGACGATGATACGGATTCCGGCGGTGCGGCAGTGTGCGACGGCGCCGGCGACTTCCGCGCGGGGCGGATCGAGCATGGCGATCAGGCCGGCGAAGCACAGGTGGCACTCGGCGTCGCCGCGACGGTGCGGCGGCCGTTCCACGGCCGGCAGCGCGCGCTGGGCCAAGGCAAGCACCCGCAGGCCCTCGGAGGCGAAGGCGTCGGCTTGAGCGGTGATCCGGGCGCGCTGGCTCTCGTCGAGCGGCACCGGGACACCCTCGGGGTCGAGCAGGTCAGTGCAGCGAGGCAGGACGGTTTCCGGAGCTCCCTTGGTGTGCACGTACAACTCGCCGTCGTGCTGGTCGATGGTCGACATCAGCTTCAGCTCGGGGTCGAAGTGGAACTGCCAGCGGCGCCCGGCTTCGCGCGCGTCCATGCTGGTGTCGGTGCCCAGCCGCGACGCCGCGAGCAACAGGGCGATCTCCGTCGGGTCGCCGGTCGCCTGGGTGTCCTCGTGCCACAACCGGGCGTTGTTGCAGGTCGCCGCAACCTGGGCCACCGCCCGCAGCGGTGCGCTCGGGTCGACGGCCGCGTGATCGAAGTCAAGGCGGCCGGCCGCGGTCCAAGCCGCCGCGGGGCGCATCCGGTTCTCGGTCAGCGTACCGGTCTTGTCGGTGCAGATCACGTCGGTGGAGCCGAGGGTTTCCACCGCGGACAGGCGTTTCACCAGGGCACCGCTGGCGGCCAGCGCCCGCACCGCGACGGCGAGGGCCAGGGTGATGACCGGCAGCAGACCTTCGGGGACCATCCCGGCCAGCAGTCCAGCGGCGAACACCATCGCGTCGATCAGCGACAGGTGCGCGCCGAAAGTGGCGATCGGGATGAACGCGAGCGCCAGCAGTATCGACACCGCGGCGATCAGCCAGGCCACCCGCCGGACCTGCCGCTCCAGCGGGCTGGGGTCCTGCCTGACCCGCTGCGACAGCGCCGCGATCCGGCCCAGTTCGGTGTGCATGCCCGTCGCGAACACGACACCGCGGGCCTGGCCACCCGTACAGGTCGTGCCACTGAACACCAGGTCATGCGCCCGCAGCGGAGGCACGTTGATGTCTCGCATCGCCGCCGACCGCACCGACGGCACGGATTCGCCGGTCAGCGCGGACATGTCCACCTCGATTGCACCGACCAGCAGCCGGACGTCCGCGGCGATCCGATCCCCCTCCTCGATGACGACGATGTCGCCCGGCACCAATTCGATGGCGTCGGTGTCACCAACCTCGCCGTCACGCAGGACCTTGGCCTGCTGAGGCAGGTACTTCGCCAGCGCCTCCACCGCCCGCTCGGCCTCGACCTCCTGCACGAACGCGAACGCGGCATTCAGCACGATGATCAGCACCACCGCCGCGGCCACGACCTGGGAACCGACAGCCACCAGCAACGCGGCGGCCAGCCACAACAGTAATGCCAACGGGTGAGTGAACTGGCGGGCCAACTCCCCCGGCCATCGCCGCCCACCGCGCCGGCGCAACTCGTTCGGCCCATACTGCAACAACCGGCGTCGCGCTTCACGACCCGACAACCCGCGCGGCGAACTGTGCAGATCGCGCAGCAACGCATCAGCCGCCTCCTCCGGATCGAGGCCGGCCGGCCGCACCCAGGCATCCTGCTGGCTCCGCACCCACCCATCCTCACCGGCCGGAGGTCACGGCGGCGAGAATCGACCGAGCCCCGCCGACAGGACCTTGTACCCCTTGCGCGGACGGAATTCGTCGTCTACCCAGGCCCGGGCTGAACCGTTCCGCCCGTACACGGGTCAAGGACCGCATCGCCCAGGTGAGGCGAACTTCTCACGAGCGCGACGCCCCGCTGCACGTCGAAGTCCCGATGGGAGTCGTCGACAGGCTGGACAACGTCGAACCGCCCAAGGACAAGCACCCCTGCTGTTCTTCCCGCGACACCCTCGATGTGCTCGACACGCTGTTTGTCGACGCCACCAACCCGGACGTCCACTCGCGCCGCATCGTCGGCCGGCCGATCGCCGAGGCCAAACGTGATCGGCGGCTATGCCACCGCTTTCCTCGCGCTGGCTGCGATCGCCGCTGGCGTCGCCGTGCTTTCCCCTGCCGCGCAAGCACAACCCGCACCGCAGCAATCCTCATGACCGATATCGACGCTCGGTGACCGGGGGGCCGGTTGGCTCGGTTTCCAGTTCCGGCCCCCATGTGCCCACAGGGATTTCAGCCGGGAAGCCGAGTGAACTCGTTGCGCAGATCGGTGATGAGGCCGCTGTCGTCGACCTGCGCGTGCTCCACGCCGGCCACGGTCATGAGTTGGCCGTCCTTCATACGGCCCGCGGCTACCCATTCGGCCCGCAACGTCCCGCCCTCGAGCACCGTGGTGTTCCAGTAGTGCCGGGAGTCGGCGATGGTGGCGAAGTGGGCGCGGTAGAGAGCGGCGATGGCCTCATGGCCACGGACTGGTTCCGGGCCGAGCTGCACGGTCGCGTCAGGGGCGAACAACGTCAGCATTTCTTCGATCGCCGAGTCGTCGTGCACCGCCCGGTCTGCCAGACCGATGTACCGGTCGATCGTGGTGTCCGTCATTACGCGGCAGCTCCTTCGTTGGCGGCTGCTGCCTTCTTCAGGAGCCCTGGATCCGACAGCGTGCCGGGATGACGCAGCATGTAGGAGACGTTGTTGAATGCTCGTGCCACGTCTGCGTCGACGAGAGTGGCGCCGACGATCTGTTCCATGGCCCAGCGCTGCTGCCGCACTTCCTCCGGCACCTCGGTACCGTTCTCGGCGTCGATGCGGGCGGCGTCACCTCCTGCGGACACGGCCCAGGCCGCATCGACGACCACCTGCTGAAGACGGAAGAACTCCGTGGCCGCCGTGTCGAGGTCAGCGCCGCTGTCGAGGTAGGACGCCAAGCAGGACGCGTGCAGGGCGGCAGAGCTCATTCCCTGGCCGTAAACCGGGTTGAAGGACGCCACGGCGTCTCCCGTGGCGACCAGGCGCGCCGGCAGGCGGCCGGCTTCGGTGAAGAGGCGTCGCCTGCTCTCCCCCTGGTGGTATGTCACCACCTCACGGGTGACGGCGCCGCTGGTGACTTCGCTGAAGATCGCGGGCAGTTCGGCGCAGTTCGCGCGGAACTCGTCGATCGTCCTGCCGGGCCGGTTTTCGCCGTATCCCATCAGCATGACGAGCCACTGCTGCTCTTCGATCGCGTTCGCCGCCGCGACGGACACTCCGCCCGACGGGTACTGGGGTGTGAACAGTTGCAGTGCAGTCGCCGCTTCCAGCTCCGCGAACTTCACCGGGCGCTCGAACAGGGCGGTCGCATAGTTGACCGGGGTTTCCAGCCGCTCGAGCCGGGGCTGGTCGTAACCGTCCTGCCGGAGCCAGTTCGACAGCCTGCTGGAGCGTCCCATCGCATCCACGACGAAATCCGCCGCGAGGACCCCCTCCGCCCGCTGTCTCTGATCTCCTGTCCCGGACCCGGCAAACCGCACGCCGACGACGGCGCCGTCGTCGTACCGCAATCCCGTTGCCCGCGCACGCAGGACCGAGACATTGGGCAGGGCGGTGACCCGGGCCCGGACGAGAGCTTCCAGCAAAGGACGCCCGAGCGCGAGGAGATGATGGTCCTCGCCATCCGAGGCCTGCCGGATGCCGTCGTAGGCGACAAGTGTCTTGTCGGGTCCGCAGAGCGACGCACCCCGGTCCTGCGCCTCCTGTGTGACGCCGGGAAGCCACCGCTCGATCCAAACGCTGAGTCGCAGACCACTCTGACGGCTCGCTCGGGAATTTCGCGTGGTGTTGGCCGAGTATGAGGGACGAGAGGAGAACCGACATCCTGCAACGACAACAGCAACCAACGCCGCCAACGTTGTGGTTTTGCGAGCAATAAGAGCGAAATTATGGGCAATCCGCCTGATATCGCACAAACGGCGAAATTCGCCGAAACCCAAGCGGCAGCGGCTATCGATATACCCCCACTCGCGCCGACCTCCGCAGCAAAACCCA
>DASSAD010000427.1:0-2452 GCA_035685725.1 Amycolatopsis sp.
CGACATCGCCGCCGCCGCCGACGTCTCCCGCCGGACGATCTACACCTACTTTCCCACCCTCGACCAGCTGCTCCTCGACGCCACCCTCGGGGCGATGAACGTCAGCATCGAGGCCGCCATCGACTCCTCCGGCGAGCCGGACGCGCGTGCCCGCATCGCCGCGCTGGTCGCGGCGCTCAGCGACGGGATGGCCGGCAGCCTCCCGCTCGGCCGCAAGCTGATCAAGCTGACCGTGGACGCGCCGCCGTCGGGCCCGGGACCCAGGCGCGGCTACCGCCGCATCGGCTGGATCGAGGCGGCACTCGAACCGGTCCGCCCGCGGCTGGGCCCGGACCGGTTCGAGCAGCTCGTCTCCGCGCTCGCGGTGGTGATCGGCTGGGAGGCGTTCATCGTGCTCTTCGACGTGCGCGGCCTCAGCGTGGATCAGGCCCGCGAGATCATCACCGGCGCCGCGACCACCCTCGTCGACGCCGCCCTGGCTCAGGCCGACGTCGGAGTCGGCGCCGGCACCGGGGCTGCTGGCACCGACAGCGACAGCCCGAACTGATCCGCCGAATCCGTCCACCACGACCGCATCGCGAACCCGGCGGCGGCCAGTTCGGCCGCCACTCCCTCGCGGCGGAACTTGGCCGAGATCTCGGTGCGCATCTCCTCGCCCTCGGCGAACTCGACCGTGAGCCCGATACCGGGCAGCCGCACGGTCTGCGCCAGGCCCGAGCGCAGCCGCATCTCGATCCATTCCGCCTCCGCGTCCCACACCGCGACATGCTCGAACGTGTCCAGGTCGAAGTCGGCGCCGAGCTCGGCGTTCAGCACCGCGAGCACGTTCTTGTTGAACTCGGCGGTGACCCCCGCCTCGTCGTCGTACGCGGCCACCAGCGTGGCCCGGTCCTTGACCAGATCGGTGCCGAGCAGGAAGAAGTCACCGGGCCGCAGCCGGTCCCTGACCCGGGCCAGAAACGCGGACCGCTGCCCGGGCTCCAGGTTCCCGATCGTGCTGCCGAGGAAGGCGACCAGCCGCGGGGCCGGAGCCTCGCCGTCCGCGGGGAACCCGAGCCGCTCCTCGAAGTCGGACACCACGGCGCGCACGTCGAGCCCGGGATATTCGGCCGACAGCGCCTTCCCCGCAGCGGCCAGCGCGGGCTCGCTGACGTCGACCGGCACGTAGCAGCGCAGCGTGCCCGCGTCGCGCAGCGCGTCGAGCAGCAGCCGGGTCTTGTCCGACGAGCCGGAGCCGAGCTCGACCAGCGTCCGCGCGCCGGTCTGCGCCGCGATCCCGGCCGCGTTCGCGCGCAGGATCTCCCGCTCGGCGCGGGTCGGGTAGTACTCCGGCAGTTCGGTGATCTTGTCGAACAACGCGCTGCCCTGCGCGTCATAGAACCACTTGGGCGGCAGCGACTTCGGTTCCGCGGTGAGCCCGGTCCGGGCGTCGGCGCGGAGTGCTTCCTCGAGGAAGCCGGGCGGTAGCCGGCGGTCGAGGCACGTCATCGGATCGCGATCCTTCCGTCCGAGGTTCCCGGGGTATCCGGGGATTCAGAGGTTCCTTGGGAATTCGAGGGTTTCAGGCTTGCCGGGATTTCCGGGGTTTCATGAGCTTTCTCGCCGCCCGTGATGGAGTCCAGGGCGGGCAGTCGTATCACGCTGACTTCCTCGGCCGTGGCGGTCACCGCGGAACCGCGGGAGACTTCGATCCAGTCGATCTGGTCGTCGCCAGGCTCCGAGGCGACGGTGACGCTTCCCGGCCCCTGCCGGTAGTACAGGGTGTGACCCGCTGCGGTCGCGGCAATCACGCGACCATCGGTGAGCAGGAAGTTGAACCGGCCGGTCACGCCGGCGGCGCACAGGGCTTCGGCGGTGTCCGCCAGTGCCTCCGCTGGCGTCAGCCCTTGCCGCAGCCGGTGCAGTACCAGGGCCCATATCAGGGCCGAATCCACCCGAGCCTCCAGTTCGAGCAGCGAGATGGTCGGCAGCGTCGCGGCAAGTGCCACGGTGGAATCGGGCCACCCCTCGACCGCGCCGTTGTGGCTGAACAGCCACTGGCCGTGTTTGAACGGCGCGGCCGCCGCCGTGCCGTGGCTAGTGCGCGGCGTCGCGTTACGGACGGCCGCGAGAACCGCGCCCGACCGGGTCACTGGTGCTATGTCGGCGAAGGACTCGTCCGTCCAGATGGGAAATGCCTGCCGGTACCTGACGGGGGCAGAGTGGCCTGCCGGGTACCAGCCCACCCCGAACCCATCCGCATTGATCGCTCCCTGCCGCTGGAAGCGCGGTGCCCAGGACTGCTGGTACAGGCCGTGCGGCGGGTCGATGAGCACCGAGCGCAGCGAGACGGGCGGCCCGAGGTAGGCCAGGTGCCGGCACATCAGGCGGTCTCCGCGACCGCGGACCGCGCGGTACGGAAACCGGCGAAGATCTGCCGCCTGATCGGGTAGTCCCAGTTGCGGAACGTGCC
>DASSAD010000428.1:0-3918 GCA_035685725.1 Amycolatopsis sp.
AACTGTGCGAAACGTGGTCACGTCGGGTGTCTTCGAGCTCGACGGCGGTCGATGGGACGTCGACAACAACGTCTGGCTCGTCGGCGACGACAGCGAGGTGCTCGTCATCGACGCCGCCCACGACGCGGCGAAGATCGCCGAAGCCGTCGGCGACCGGACGGTCCGCGCGATCGTGTGCACCCACGCGCACAACGACCACATCAACGCCGCGCCGGAACTCGCCGAGCGCACCGGTGCGCCGATCCTGCTGCACCCGGACGACCGCGTGCTGTGGAACCTGACCCACACGGACCGCGAACCCGACGCCGAACTCTCCGACGGCCAGGTGCTGACCATCGGCGGCACCGAGCTGACCGTCCTGCACACGCCGGGACACGCACCCGGCGCGGTCTGCCTGCACGCACCGGAGCTCGGGGTCCTCTTCACCGGCGACACCCTCTTCCACGGCGGTCCCGGCGCGACCGGCCGCTCCTACTCGGACTACCCGACCATCGTGCGCTCGATCCGCGAACGGCTCTTCGCGCTGCCCGACACCACGGTGGTCAACACCGGGCACGGCGAATCCACGACGATCGCGGACGAGAAGGCTACTTCCGAAGGCTGGGAGTCCTGATCTCGGACAGCGACGAACCCACCGCTTCCCGGGACCACCGGAGGAGCCCCGCGACGTCCAGGCCGTAGGGCGGCGCGGCGGCGAAGGGTTCGATGGCGTCAGCACCGCGGTGAAGCAGGGTGAGGGCGCCTTTCTGGTTGCCCCGCAAGGCATGCGTGAGCCCCACGGCAAGCTGCGCCAGCCCCTTCCACAGCGCGCGCTCGGGGCCGTCCGTCGATTTCCAGGCGTCCTCGAAGACCTCGTGGGCGTGGAACGGTTTGCCCTCGTCCAGCAGCCGTTGGGCCGCCACGAGCGTCTCCTCCGGGGTGCGCACGATGCCCTCCGGCTGGCGGGCGACGCCGGGAGCGCCGTAGGGCAGCGGGCGGCCCAGGCCGTCGCGCGGCCGGGCGTTGCGGGCGCGGCCCTGCTCGTCACGATCCCGATCGGGCATGTGCCCGATTCTGCCGGATCGGCGCGCCCGCTGACACCGGTGGTGACGCGAAACGGGTCCGGATCGGGCCCGGCCGGGTATTCTGAGGACTCGTGCGCTTTCTCGATGGCCACGGGCCCGCCCACGACCTCACCTACGACGACGTATTCCTCGTCCCGAACCGTTCGGACGTGGAATCCCGCTTCGACGTCGACCTCGCCACGGCCGACGGCACCGGTGCGACCATCCCCATCGTGGTCGCCAACATGACCGCCGTGGCCGGCCGCCGGATGGCCGAGACCGTCGCTCGCCGCGGCGGGCTGGTCGTCCTTCCCCAGGACGTCGATCCGGCCGCCGTGGCCGACATCGTCACCTGGGTCAAGGCCCGGCACCCCGTCTGGGACACCCCGCTGGTGCTCACCGGCCAGGACGCCGTGGCCGACGCGCTGAACCTGGTCGGCAAGCGCGCGCACGGTGCGGTCCTGGTGGTCGACGCGAACGGCCGCCCGGTCGGTGTGGTCGACGAATCGTCCTGCGCCGGCGTGGACCGCTTCACCCGGCTCACCGAGGTCGCGATTCCGCCGGCCGTCACCTGCACCCTGGACACCCCCGCGCGCGAGGTCTACGAAAGCCTGCACACCTCCGGTGGCCGCCTTGCCGTCGGCGTCGACACCGACGGCACGCTGGTCGGCGTGCTGACGCCCACCGCGGCTCTGCGCACCGACATCTACACCCCGGCCGTGGACGGCAACGGCAGGCTCCGGGTCGCCGCCGCCATCGGCGTCAACGGCGACGTGGCCGACAAAGCCGAAGCCCTGATCGCCGCGGGAGTCGACGTACTCGTGGTGGACACCGCCCACGGGCACCAGGAAAAGATGATCACCGCGCTGAAGTCGGTGCGCTCGGTCTCGCCGCGGGTCCCGGTGGTGGCGGGCAACGTGGTGACCGCCGAAGGCGCCCGTGACCTGATCGACGCCGGTGCGGACGTGGTCAAGGTCGGCGTCGGGCCGGGCGCGATGTGCACCACGCGGATGATGACCGGTGTCGGGCGCCCGCAGTTCTCGGCCGTGGCCGAATGCGCCGCGGCGGCGCGCGCGCTCGGCAAGCACGTGTGGGCCGACGGCGGCGTGCGCCACCCACGCGACGTCGCGCTCGCGCTGGCCGCCGGAGCGTCGGCCGCGATGGTCGGCTCCTGGTTCGCCGGCACCCACGAGTCGCCCGGCGATCTGCGTCACGACGAGAACGGGCGGCCGTACAAGGAGTCCTTCGGCATGGCCTCCAAGCGAGCCGTCGCCGGGCGGAACCGCACCGACGACGCCTTCGACCGGGCCCGCAAGGCGCTGTTCGAGGAGGGCATCTCGTCGTCGAAGATGATGCTCGACCCGGCGCGTCCCGGTGTCGAGGACCTGATCGACTCGATCTGCTCCGGAGTCCGCTCCGCGTTCACCTACGCGGGAGCGCGCACCACCGAGGAATTCGCCGAGCGCGCGGTGATCGGCGTCCAGTCCGCGGCGGGTTTCGCCGAAGGCCGCCCGCTGCCGTCCGGCTGGTGATCGGGCGGGAAAGCGCCTTCGGGTCCCGACGGGTTCCCGTCCGGCGCTTTCCCGCGCACGTCCGCACCGGACGTCAGCCGTGATCCTCCAGCATCTCCGTGACCAGCGCCGCGATCGGTGAACGCTCGGACCGGGTGAGCGTCACGTGCGCGAACAGCGGATGCCCCTTCAACTTCTCGATCACCGCGGAAACCCCGTCGTGCCGCCCGACACGCAGGTTGTCACGCTGTGCCACGTCGTGCGTCAGCACCACTCGGGACGCGGTGCCGAGCCGCGACAGCACGGTCAGCAGCACGTTGCGTTCCAGTGACTGTGCCTCGTCCACGATCACGAACGAGTCGTGCAGCGAACGCCCGCGGATGTGGGTGAGCGGCAGCACCTCGAGCATGCCGCGGTCGAAGACCTCCTCCAGGACCTCCTGGCTCACCAGCGCTCCGAGCGTGTCGAACACCGCCTGCGCCCACGGCTGCATCTTCTCGCTCTCGGAGCCGGGCAGATAGCCGAGATCCTGCCCGCCGACCGCGTACACCGGACGGAAGACCACGACCTTGCGGTGCTCGCGCCGCTCCATCACCGATTCGAGCCCAGCGCACAGCGCCAGCGCCGACTTGCCGGTGCCCGCCCGGCCGCCCAGCGACACGATGCCGACCTCCGGGTCGAGCAGCAGGTCCAGTGCGATCCGCTGCTCGGCGGAACGGCCGTGCAGGCCGAAGGCCTCCCGGTCGCCGCGGACCAGCCGCACCTTCTTGTCGGCGGTGATCCGGCCGAGCGCGCTCGAACTGCCGGAAAGCACCCTGAGCCCGGTGTGGCAGGGCAGTTCCCCGACTTCCGGCATGCCGAATTCGGCGAAGTCGACGGGGCTGTCGGAGAACAGCGCGTCGATCGCCTCGTGGGGCACTTCCACGTCCGCCATCCCGGTCCAGCCGGACGGAGTGACGTCCTGCGCGCGGTACTCGTCGGCCTCCAGCCCCACCGAGCCCGCCTTGACCCGCAACGGAATGTCCTTGGTGACCAAGGTCACGCCGGGCCGTTCGGCGGCGAGGTTCAACGCACAGGCCAGGATCCGGTGGTCGTTCGAGTCGGTACGGAAACCGGGCGGCAGCACGGTCGGGTCGGAGTGGTTGAGCTCGACGTGCAGCGTGCCGCCGTGGTCCCCGATCGGGACGGGCGCGTCCAGCCGGCCGTGGGTCCGGCGCAGGTCGTCGAGCAGGCGCAGCGCTTCGCGCGCGAACCAGCCGAGTTCGGGGTGATGCCGTTTCGCCTCCAGTTCGCTGATGACGACCAGCGGCAACACGACGGAGTGCTCGGCGAACCTGGACACCGCCCAGGGGTCGGCGAGCATC
>DASSAD010000429.1:0-49692 GCA_035685725.1 Amycolatopsis sp.
TAGTTCATCTCGTAGCCGCGCTCGGCCTGCCGGATCAGGCCGAGGTACTCGTTGTTGAGCATGATCAGCACGAACGGCACGTCGTACTGCGCGGCGACGGCGAGTTCCTCGACCAGGAACTGGAACGAGTAGTCGCCCACGATGCCGACCACCTCGGCGGCCGGCTGGGACTTCGCCAGCGCCTTGCGCACCCCGATCGCGGCCGGGATCTCCCAGCCCAGCGGCCCCGCCTGGCCGCACACCTGGTAGTGGCGCGGCTTGTGCGCGTGCTGGAACTGCCCGGACCAGATCTGGTAGAGCCCGATCGCGGTGACGAAGTAGGTGTCCTCGCCGAACAGGGCGTTGATCTCCTTGAACACCCGGGGCGCCTTGATCGGCGTGGTGTCGAAGTCCTCGCGCCGGGGCAGCTCGCGGCGCAGTTCGCCGATGCGCTCGACCCATTCGCGCGGGGCGCCGACGGCCTGTTCGCGCCGTTGGACGGCGGTCAGCAGGGCGTCGAGGAACTTGCCGGTGTCGGCCACGATGCCCAGATCCGGTCCGAACACCTTGCCGAGCTGGGTCGGCTCGATGTCGACGTGGATGAACTTGCGGTCACCGCGGTAGACGTCGAGATCGCCGGTGTGCCGGTCGCCGAACCGCGCGCCGAGCGCGAGCACGAGGTCGGCCTCCAGGAACGCCGCGTTGGCCCACCGCTGCGACGTCTGGATACCGGCCATCCCGGCGAAGAGCTCGTGGTCCTCGGGGAAGCCGCCCTTGCCCATCAACGTGACCTGCACCGGCACGCCCAGCCGCTCGGCCACCGCACGCAACCGTTCGGAAGCCTCGCCGAGCACGACGCCGCCGCCGGCCAGGATCAGCGGGCGTTTCGCGGCGAGCAGCAGATCGAGCGCCCGCTCCACGCGCGGCGGGTGCGGGGCGAAGCTCGGCACCGGCAGTGGGGCGTCGATGGCGGCGTCCCACTCGATCTCCTGCTTCTGCACGTCGAGCGGAAGGTCGACGAGCACCGGGCCCGGCCGGCCCGACCTGGCGATGCGGAAGGCCTCGCGGAAGATCCACGGCGCCTGCGCGGCCTCCTTGACCTGAACGGCCCATTTGGTGACCGGTTTGGCGATCTCCACGATGTCCACGGCCTGGAACGCTTCCTGGTGCAGCTTGCTGGAAACGGCCTGGCCGGTGATGCACAGGATCGGGATCGAATCGGCCTGCGCGGTGTACAGGCCGGTGATCATGTTGGTGCCCGCCGGGCCCGAGGTGCCGATGGCGACGCCGACGTTCCCGGTCGTGCGGGCCCAGCCGTCCGCCATGTGCGTGGCGCCCTCTTCGTGGCGCACCACGAGGTGCTCGATTCCACCGTGCCGTTCGAGCGCTTGGTAGAACGGCAGGATTGCGGCCCCCGGGCAACCGAAGGCGGTGTCCACCCCTTCGCTGGCGAGGACTTCGACGACGGCCTGCATGACCGGGACTTTCGGCATGATTACTCCTATCCGCGACCGGAAAGCTGTTCGACGAGCTTGAGCAGGGCGCCGTGGTCGAGCGCGCCGTGTCCCTGCGCCTTGAGTGCGCCCATGAGCTGTGCGACGAGGGCACCGAGCGGGATGGCCACGCCCGCCTCACGGGCCGCGTCCGCCACGATGCCGAGATCCTTGTGGTGCAGCTCGACCCGGAACCCGGGGGTGAACTCGCGCCGGACCATCCCGGCGGCCTTGCGGTCCAGGATCCGGTTGCCCGCGAGCCCGCCGGCGAGCACCTTGATGGCCGCGGCGGTGTCGACCTGGTGCGCCTCCAGGAAGATCAGCGACTCGGCGACCAGCTCGATGGTGCCGGCCACGATCAGCTGATTCGCCGCCTTGACGGTCTGGCCGGCACCCGCGCCGCCGACGTGGACGATCGTGCCGCCGACCGCGTCCAGCACCGGGCCCGCGGCCTCGAACGCCTCGGCCGCGCCACCCACCATGATCGACAGGGTGCCCTCGATCGCGCCCTGTTCCCCGCCGGAAACCGGCGCGTCCAGCGCCGTGATTCCCTTCGCCGCGGCCGCTTCCGCGACCTCCCGCGAGACGTCCGGGCGGATCGTGCTGCAGTCGATGAGCAGGGCGCCTTCGCGGGCGTGGGCGAGCACCCCGTCCTCGCCGAGCACCACGGCGCGGACGTGGGGCGAGTCCGGCAACATGGTGATCACGACGTCGGCGTCGCGGACCGCCTCGGCGACGCTTTCCGCGCCCCGGCCGCCCGCCGCGACCAGCGTGTCCACCTTGGCGCGGCTCCGGTTGTGACCGGTGACCTCGAACCCGGCCTTGACCAGGTTCGCGGCCATCGGCCCGCCCATGATGCCGAGCCCGATGAATCCGATCTTCGTCATTTTCCTTGTCTCCTAAGCCGACTCTGCGAGGAACACGGATGGCCGGGGCCGCCGGCCGCCCGCCACGTTACGGTGACCCGAAGCCGGGCCGGGCGCGCCGGTCACCGGCTCGCCACCGCACGGAAGCGGTCCTCCTCCAGCCAGTCGAAGGACTGCTCGCTCGGGCCCTCCGGCTTGTACTCCAGCCCGACGTGGCCGTCGTAGCCGCCCGCGGCCAGCTTGGCCAGGTATCCCGCGAGGTCCAGCGACCCGGTGCCCGGCTGGTGCCGGCCGGGCACGTCGGCGATCTGGACGTGGCCGATGCCCGCCAGGTGACCGGCGATCACCGCGTCGAGATCGTCACCGTTGACGCCCAGGTGGTAAAGGTCGAACAGCAACGCGAGATTGTCCTTGGCCACCTTGCCGATCAGGGCGAACGCGTCCGCGGCGGTGCGCAGCGGATACCGGTCGGCGCCGGAGAGCGGTTCGATCACCAGCGTGGCCCCGATCCGGGCGGCCGCGTCGGCCGCGGCGTCCAGATTGGACAGGGCCAGCTCGTCCTGTGCCGCCGGCGCCACGCCGTCGATCCGGTTGCCGTAAAGGGCGTTGAACGTGCGGCAACCCAGGCGGCCGGCGATGTCGATCGCGACGGCGACGCTGTCGGCGAACTCCTGCTCCCGCCCGGTCCAGGAAACCAGCCCGCGATCGCCGGCCGCCATGTCACCGGCGAAGAAGTTGAGGCCGACCAGGTCGACGCCGGCATCGTTGACCGAGCCCACGAAGGCGTCCACCTCCGCATCGGTGGGCACGGCCCGGTCGAACGGCCACCAGAACTCGACCGCGCCGAACCCGGCCTTGCGGGCCGCCTCGGCCCGCTGGAGCAGGGGAAGCTCGGTGAACAGGATGGACAGGTTCACGTCGTAGCGCATGATCTCTTCTTCCGTCTTCTGGCGACCTCACGTGCGAACGGCGGGCCGGCGGCACCGTCGCCTGGTGTGCCGTGCCGACTCCTCCGCCATCTTTCCCGCCGGCGTCACATCGTCGCGGTTTCGCGACCGCCGGCCTGGTCACACTGGCCGTCACCGCTGGGTACCGCCGGGGTACCCTTCGTCTGTTTTCACATTGCGGAAGTTTGTTTCCGTAAAACGAGAATAGCTGCGTGACCGCGCCGGCGTCAACGGGCTACCGTGCCGTTGTGGAGTTGACAGCCGAGTTCACCAGCGAGCCCTTTCGGGGCGAGGGCGAGCCGCCCGAGCACGCGGTCCGCGCCCGGCAGGCCGCGGCCGACGCCGGCCTGACCGTGGACTTCGGCCCGCTCGGCACCACCGCGAGCGGTGAGGCCGACACCCTGCTCGACGCGCTGCCCGCGATCGCACGGGCGGCACTGCGCGGCGGGGCGTCCCGGCTCACCCTCCAGCTGTCCGCCGGCGGCGCCGAGGCCGACGGCGATTCCCCGCCGCACACCCTGAGCAGACTCATCCGGCAGGTCGAAACCCAGCTCGGCGGCCGACTGCCCGATCTCGACCGGGCGGGCAAGCAGCGCGCGGTCCGCCTGCTGGAGGAGCGCGGGGCGTTCGAGATGCGCAAGGCGGTCGTGACCATCGCCGAGGCCCTCGGCGTCACGCGGTTCACGGTGTACAACTACTTGAACCGCCAGGAGTGAAGAACACGGGAAAGCGCACGGAAAGGGCGATGTGCCTGTGCACGTGCCCTTTACGGTTGACTTCAACAAACTGTTGATCGACCATCGTCGGTGTGTCCATGGACCTCGCCGGATTCAACACGGCACCGGCCGCCGAAGTCCGGCCCGTGCTCATCGCCTGCCTCGACGTGCCCCGCTGGGCGGAGGCCGTACTGGCCGGCCGGCCGTATCCGGACCTGCGCGCGCTGGTGAGCGCGGCCGAATCGGCGGGCCCGCTGCGCCCTGGGGAGATCCGGCGCGCGATCGCGGCACATCCCCGCATCGGCGAGCGGGCGACCGGCTGGTCGCGCACTGAACAGTCCGGTGTGGACAGTGTTGCCGCGCAACGGTTCCTGGCCGCCAACGCCGCCTACGAACAGCGTTTCGGCCACGTGTATCTGGTCTGCGCCGCCGGGCGCGGCGGTGCGGAGCTGCTCGACGACCTGGCGGACCGGATGCGCAACGGCCCCGAGACCGAGCTGGCCGTCGCGGGGCGGGAACTGATCAACATCGCGTCGCTGCGGCTGCGGAAGGCCGTGGTCCCATCGGCAGCCGGGGAGGAACGGGCATGAGTCTGGTGACCACGCACGTGCTGGACACCGCGGCGGGGCGCCCCGCACCGGGCATCCCGGTGCGCCTGGAACACCGGGGCACGGTGCTCGCACAGGGACGGACCGATGAGGACGGCCGGGTCCGCGACCTCGGGCCCGCCCGGCTCCAACCCGGCGTGTACCGGCTCGTCTTCGACACCGGCGATTACCTCGGACCGGACGGCTTCTTCCCCGAGGTCGTGATCAGCTTCCGCGTCCTCGACGGCGAGACGCGCCACCACCTCCCGGTTCTGCTCGGCCCGTTCGCCTACTCCACCTACCGAGGGAGCTGACCATGGCCATCACCCTGGGCCCCAACCAGTACGGCAAGGCGGAGGTCCGCCTGGTCACGGTGACCCGCGACGACGCGGTGCACCACCTCAAGGACCTCACCGTTTCCACCGCGCTGCGCGGCGACCTCGCGGCCAGTTACCTGACCGGGGACAACTCCGGGGTCGTGACCACCGACACCCAGAAGAACACGGTCTACGCCTTCGCGAAGGAAAGCCCGGTCGGCGAGATCGAGGACTTCGCGCTGCGGCTGGCCCGGCATTTCGTCACCGAGTTCGGCCAGCTCAACCGGGCGCGGATCATGATCGACGAGCACGCCTGGGACCGGATCCCGGTGGCGGGCACACCGCACGATTTTGCGTTTTCCCGCTCCAGCGGGGAAACACGGACCGCAGCGGTGACCCTTGTGGACGGTCGCGCGTGGACAGTGTCCGGCCTGACCGGACTGGTGGTGCTCAAGTCGGGCGGCTCGGAGTTCCACGGCTTCCCGCGCGAGAAGTACACGACGATGCCCGACACCGACGACCGGATCCTGGCCACCGCGGTCACGGCCCGCTGGCGGTACCGGGACACCGAGGTCGACTGGGCCGCCTGTTTCACCGAGATCCGGCGCATCCTGCTGGAAACCTTCGCCACCAAGCACAGCCTCGCGCTGCAGCAAAGCCTCTACGCGATGGGCGAAGCGGTGTTGAAGGCTCGCCCGGAGGTGGCCGAGATCCGGTTGTCCCTGCCGAACAAACACCACTTCGCGGTCGATTTGAGCCCGTTCGGGCTCACCAACGACAACGAGGTCTTCTACGCCGCCGACCGACCGTACGGGCTGATCGAGGGGACCGTGCTGCGCGACGACGAGGACACCGACGGGGACGCTGTGGACGGTTCCGCGATCGCCTGGGACCTGGGATGACCGAGGTCACCGAGGTCGCCGAGGTCACCGCCGGCCGCCATCCGGTGGACCGGCGGCCCCGGTTCCCCCAACTGCTCGCGGGCGGCGTGCAGCACGTCGCCGCGATGTACGCGGGAGTCGTCGCGCCTCCGCTGGTGATCGGCTCCGCCGTCGGCCTGACCGGTGGCGAGCTGAGCATGCTGATCAGCGCGAGCCTGTTCACCGCGGGACTGGCGACCCTGCTGCAGACGCTGGGGGTGTGGCGCTTCGGCGCCCGGCTGCCGCTGGTCAACGGGGTCACCTTCGCCAACGTGGCGCCGATCATGGCGATCGCGCGCCAGCACGGCCCGCACGCCACGCTCGGACTGGTCTACGGCGCGACGCTCGTCGGCGGCGCGCTGATGGTGCTCGCGGCGCCGGTCTTCTCCCGACTCACGCGTCTGTTTCCCCCGCTGGTGACGGGCACGGTGATCACCCTCATCGGGATTTCGCTGTTCCCGGTCGCGATCGAGTGGATCTCCGGCCAGCGGGACACCGTCCGGCCGGCCGGGCTGCTGGTGGCCGTGGTCACGCTCGTCGCGGTGCTCGCCTTCGCGCGGTTCCTTTCCGGGTTCTGGAGCCGGATCTCGCTGCTGCTCGGGCTGGCGGTCGGCACGCTGGTGGCCTGGCCGACGGGTCTGCTCGACACCTCCAGCCTGACCACCGCACGCGCCTTCGGCATCGCCACGCCGTTCCATTTCGGCGCGCCCGCCTTCGACCTCCCGGCGATCCTGTCGATGGCGATCGTGATGCTCGTGATCATGGCCGAGAGCACCGCCGACATGCTCGCGCTCGGCGAGGTGGTCGGCCGTCCCACGACGGGCCGGACACTGGCCGACGGCTTGCGCGCCGACGGCCTGGCGACCGCGGTCAGCACGGTGTTCGGCGGATTCTCCTGCACCGCGTTCGCGCAGAACATCGGGTTGGTCGCGCTGACCAGGATGGTCAGCAGGTACGTGGTCGCGGCGGCCGGCGTGGTGTTGGTGCTGCTGGGCCTGTTCCCGGTGGCCGGCGGGATCGTCGCGCTGGTGCCCCAGCCGGTGCTCGGCGGGGCCGGGCTGGTGCTCTTCGGCAGCGTCGCGGTCAGCGGGATCCGGACCCTGGCGAAGGTCTCGTTCGACCGGCCGGTGAACGTGACGATCGTGGCGGCTTCGCTCGGCGTCGGGCTGATTCCCCTTGCCGCGCCGAACTTCTACGCGAGCTTTCCCGCCGCGGTGCAGACCGTGCTGGATTCCGGGATCAGCGCCGGCTGCGTCGTCGCCGTGGTGCTCAACCTGGTTTTCGGGCGGGGCTCGACGTTCGCCGGCCGGCCTTGACCAGGAGATTCCGGGCTAGGCTGATGGCCCATGTCACCCGAAGCGACAAGCGGTTCGCGACCGACCCCGGCGAGCCCGCTGCGGATCGCCCGCCCCTCCCGTGACCTGGCACGGGCGGAGCGGTTCTGGACCAGGGGGCTCGGGTTGGACGTGCTGTACCGGAAGGGAGCCGACGCCGAAGGCGGCCACGCGCTGCTGATGCTCGGCTGGGCGGACGCGGGCTGGCATCTGGAACTGGTCGGGGACCCCGGACTCCAGACGCCGCCTGCCCCGACCGAAGAAGATCTCCTGGTGCTCTACGTCGGAGACCTCCTCGACGAGGAGTTCATCGAACGCCTGGTCGCCGAGGGCGGCCGGCGGGTCGCGTCCCGCAATCCGTATTGGGACCGCGGGGGCGTCACCATCGCCGACCCCGACGGATACCGGCTGGTCCTCACCAGCCGGTCCTGGCCGTGAATCCCGTCAGTCCCGGACGGGATTCTCGTCCGGCGCACGGTTTTCGCGTTCCGCCGTGGGCTTTTCCGGCGCGGGCGGCGTGGCCCGCTCGAAGAACCGGAGTATCTCCACCGGGAAGGGCATCACCAGCGTCGACGTCTTCTCCGCGGCGACCTCGGAAATCGTCTGCAGCAACCGAAGCTGCAGCGCGCCCGGGTCCTGCCCCATTTCGCGGGCGGCCTGCGCCAGCTTCTCCGACGCCTGCAACTCGCCGTCCGCGGTGATGATCCGGGCGCGGCGTTCCCGGTCGGCCTCGGCCTGCCGGGCCATCGACCGCTTCATCGCATCCGGCAGCGTGACGTCCTTGATCTCCACCCGGTCGATGTGGACGCCCCAGCCCACCGCGGGAGTCGCGAGCAGCAGTTCAAGCCCCTGGTGCAACGATTCGCGCCCGGCCAGCAGGTCGTCGAGATCGCTCTTGCCGATGATCGAGCGCAGCGACGTCTGCGCGACCTGAAGGATGGCGAAGGTGTAGTCCTGGACGTGGACGAGCGCCTGGATCGGGTCGTCGACGCGGAAGTAGAGCACCGCGTCCACGCTCACCGAGACGTTGTCCCTGGTGATGCCCTCCTGGGTCGGCACCGGCAGGGTGACCACCTGCATGTTGACCTTGTGCAGCCGGTCGGCGACCGGGATCAGCAACCGCAGCCCCGGTTCCTTGGCCTTCCGCCGCACCCGGCCGAACCGGAAGACGACGCCGCGCTCGTACTGCTTGATCACCCGGACCCCGGTCGCCAGCCAGAGCAGGCCGACCACCGCCACGGCCTCGACCAGGTTGAGCACCATCGCCCGCCACCCTTCCCCAGCTTGTCCTGCCGTCGTGACGAAACTAATCGGGGACACGGGCGAAGAAGACAATCTTGACGAGACCTTGACGGCCCCACGGACCGCGGAGTTTCAGGTGCCGGTGATGTGCTCGGGGCGGACCGGGACCCGGGTCAGTGCCAGGCCCGTCGCCGCGCGGATCGCGGCCACGATGGCCGGTGTGGCGGAGATCGTCGGCGGTTCGCCCACGCCGCGCAACCCGTAGGGCGCGTGCGGATCGGCGCGTTCGAGCACGTCGATGTCCATCGGCGGCATGTCGAGCGCGGTCGGGATGAGGTAGTCGGTGAACGACGGGTTCGCGATGCGGCCGTCGACGATCCGGATCTCCTCCAGCACGGCCAGCCCCAGGCCCTGGGCCGAGCCGCCCTGGATCTGCCCGAGCACGGCCTGCGGGTTCATCGCCTTGCCCACGTCCTGGGCGCAATCCAGCGCGATCACCTTGACCAGCCCCAGTTCGGTGTCCACGTCCACGACCGCCCGGTGCGCGGCGAACCCGTACTGCACGTGGGCGTTGCCGGCGCCGGTCTCGGGATCGAGGGTCTCGGTCGGCCGGTGCCGCCACTCGACGGTCTCCTCGAACACCTCGGTGCCCAGCAGTTCCGCGAGATCCGCGAGCACACCGTCCCGGGTGGACACCAGTTTGCCGCCCGCGAGACGGAAATCGCCCGCCGCGCCCCCGAATTCGCCCTTGACCCGGCCGAACAGCGTGGCTCGCACGGCGAGGCAGGCCGACCGCACGGCACCACCGGTGACATAGGTCTGCCGGGAAGCGGACGTGGAACCCGCGTTCCCGACGCTGGTGTCCATCGGCAGCACGGTGACGCGCTCCACGCCGAGTTCGGTCCGCACGATCTGCTGCAGCACGGTCACCAGGCCCTGCCCGACCTCGCAGGCCGCGGTGCGCACGGTCGCCGCCGGTTCGCCGCCGACCACCTGCAACCGCACCTGCGCGGTGGAATAGTCGTCGAAGCCCTCGGAGAAACAGATGTTCTTGATGCCGACGGCGTACCCGACGCCCCGCACCACACCCTCGCCGTGCGTGGCGTTGGACACCCCACCCGGCAGCGTCCGCGGGTCCCGCTCCCCCGTCGGCTCAGGCGGCAACGGCTTGTTCTCCAGGCGCCGCAACAGTTCCGCGACCGGCGCGGCCGAGTCGACGACCTGGCCGGTGGGCATCGGCGTGCCCTCGCTCATCGCGTTGCGGATCCGGACCTCGACGGGGTCCAGACCACAGGCCGCGGCGAGCTTGTCCATCTGCGACTCGTACGCGAAGGCCGCCTGCACCGCGCCGAAACCGCGCATCGCGCCGCAGGGCGGATTGTTCGTGTACGCACCCCAGCAGTCGACGGAAACATTCGGCACGGCATACGGCCCGACGCCCAGCGTCGCGGCGTTCGCCACCACGGCCGAAGTCGACGAGGCGTACGCGCCTCCATCCAAAAAGATCCTGGCCTTGACGTAGACCAGTTTTCCGGTGCGGTCCGCTCCGTGCTCGTAGTACAGCGTCGCCGGATGCCGGTGGACGTGCCCGTAAAAGGATTCCTCACGGTTGTAGACCATCTTCACCGGCTTGCCGGTGTGCAACGCGAGCAGACAGGCGTGCACCTGGATCGACAGGTCCTCGCGCCCGCCGAACGCGCCGCCGACCCCCGACAGCGTCAGCCGTACCTTTCCTTCCGGCAACCCGAGTGCGGCCACGACCTGCCGCTGGTCCACATGCAACCACTGGGTCGCGACATACAGGTCGACGCCGCCGTCCTCGGCCGGGATCGCCAACCCGGACTCCGGTCCGAGAAAGGCCTGATCCTGCATGCCCACCTGGTAGGACCCGGTCACGACCACCTCGGCGCGCTCGGGAAGACCGTCACCACCGGAATCGGCGAAGGCCCCGAACCGGATCGGCACCTGCCGGACCACGTTCCCGCCCGGATGCAGCCGCGGCCCTTCTCCCGCGACCGCGCGCTCCGCGTCGGTGACCGGTTCGAGCACCTCGTAGTCGACCCGGATGCGCTCGATCGCGCGGCGCGCCGTCTCCGGATGATCGGCGGCCACCACCGCGACGGGCTCGCCCTGATAGCGCACGACGTCCACGGCGAGCACCGGCTGGTCGGGATGTTCGAGTCCGTACCGGTTCACCCCCGGCACGTCCTCGTGCGTCAGCACCGCGTAGACCCCTTGCACCGCAACGGATCCGGTGATGTCGATGCCGCGGATCCTGGCGTGGGGATGCGGGCTGCGCAGGGTCGCGCCCCACAGCATGTCCTCGTGCCACAGGTCCGACGAGTAGGCGAACTCGCCGCGCACCTTCACCGTGCCGTCCGGCCGCGGCGGGCTGCCGCCGACACCGGTGGCCGTGGCGGTTTCCCGAACCGACGCCGTCATCGAAGCCTCCTGCTCGCCGCGGCCAGCTCACCGGACAATGTGGACTCGTCCGCGGTCGCCAGCGCGCCGCCCGCCACCACGGTTTCCCCGCCGACCAGCAGCAGCCGCAGCGGGGGAACGGCGCCGAGGACGAGCGCGGCCACCGGATCCTCGATGCCCGCGTACGCCAGGCCGGTGAGGTCCCAGACCGCCAGATCCGCCAGCTTGCCCGGCTCCACCGAACCGAGTTCGGCGTCGCGGCCCAGGCACCGGGCCCCGCCCATGGTGCCCATCCACAACGCCTGCCGGACCGTGAGCGAGCTCGGCCCGCCGCGCTGACGCGCCTGCAGCAGCGCCTGATGCAGTTCCTCGCCAAGGCCACCGGATTCGTTGGACGCCGCGCCGTCGACCCCGAGACCCACCGGAACCCCGGCGTCGAGCAGGTCCCGCACGGGTGCGATTCCCGAGCCGAGCCTGCCGTTCGAGGTGGGGCAGTGCGCGGCCCCGGTGCCCGTGGCGCCGAGCCTGCGGATCGCGGCCGGTGCGAGGTGCACGGTGTGGGCCAGCCACACGTCGTCGGCCAGCCAGCCGAGCTTGTCGGCGTACTCGGCCGGGGTACAACCGAATTCGGCCCGACACTGGGCTTCCTCGTCCCGGGTCTCGGCGAGGTGGGTGTGCAGGCGGACCCCCTTGCGGCGGGCCAGCTCCGCCGACGAGGTCATCAGGGCCGCGCTGACCGAGAACGGCGAGCAGGGCCCGACCGCGATCCGGATGCGCGCGTCCGGCGCGGGATCGTGATGGGCGTCGATGGCCGCCTCGGTGCCCAGCAGCGCGGCCTCGGTGTCCTCGACGAGGTGATCCGGGGGAAGGCCACCGGCGGACTCACCGCGGTCCATCGACCCGCGCACGAGGTGGGCCCGCACGCCGATGCGGTGCGCCGCCGCGACCAGCGCCTCGATGGGATCTCCGCCGTCGGCCGGGAAGACGTAGTGGTGGTCGGCGACCGTGGTGCAGCCGGTCAACGCCAGCCGCGCGAGGCCCGCGCTGGCGGCGGAGTGCGTGATCTCGGCGTCCAGCCGGCCCCAGACCGGATACAGCGCGACGAGCCATTCGAACAACGTCGAGTCGGCCGCCAGTCCCCGGGTCGCCCACTGGTAGAGGTGATGGTGCGTGTTCACCAGGCCGGGAGTGATCAGGCAGCCGTCGCAGTCGATACGCCGGTCGGCTTCCCCGTCGATCCGCCCTTCACCGACCCGCAGCACGCGACCGCCCTCGATGACCACGTGTCCACGGCGGTACTCCGTGCCCTCGGCGTCGACCGTGGCGATCGCCGCGTTTTCCAGCACCGTCCTCATCGGGCCGCCATCCGGACCGCCTCGAGGATCTTCTCGTATCCGGTGCACCGGCACAGGTTTCCGGCGAGCGCCTCGCGGATCTCCGCGTCGCTGGGCTCGGGTACCCGGCTGAGCAGGTCGTGTGCCGCGACCACGAGTCCCGGCGTGCAGAACCCGCACTGCACCGCTCCGGCGTCCACAAAGGACTGTTGGACCGGGTCGAGGCGGTCACCGTCGCCGAGTCCTTCCACCGTGCGGACCTCCCGTCCCTCGGCCTGACCGGCCGCCACCAGGCACGCGCACACCGTCACGCCGTCGAGATACACCGTGCACGAGCCGCATTCGCCCTGTTCACAGGCATTCTTGGCGCCGGGGAGGCCGAGCCGCTCCCGCAACAGGTACAGCAGGCTCTCCCCTTCCCAGACGTCGTCGGCCTGGCGGGGCTCCCCGTTCACCGTGACGTTCACGCGCATGCTCCGTCCCTCCCTTTCCCGTCGAGGTGATCCCGCCACACCCAGCCCAGCGTGCGGCGGGCCAGCACGGACAGGGCGTGCCCGCGGTAGGCCGCGGTGCCCCGGACGTCGTCGATCGGCGTGGCCGCGGCGGCGACCAGCTCACCGAACCGGCGCGCCACCGCCGCGTCCAGCGGTGCGTCCGGTGGTGCGCCCCAGGGCAGTTCGGCGGCCAGGAACTCCTCGGCCTCGTACGCGCGAAGCGGTGTCGGCGCGGCGGACCCGATCGCGGCCTTGACCCGGCCCGGCGAAAGGGCCAGCGCGAAGGAGCAGACCGCGATCACCATGGCGTTGCGGGTGCCCACCTTCGCGAACTGCTGGGGACCGGTGGCGACCGGCAGGTGCACCGCCGTGATCAACTCGTCTTCGGCGAGCGCGTTGCGCTTGACCCCGAGGTAGAACTCCTCGGCCGGGATCAGCCGCGTGCCGCGGACCGATGCGACCTCCACCTCGGCGCCGCTGACCAGCAGCACGGGATGGGTGTCCCCGGCCGGAGACGCCGACCCCAGGTTGCCGCCGACGGTGCCGCGGTTGCGGATCTGGACCGACCCGACCGTGCGGGAGGCGATCGCGAGCGCGGGCAGGACCGCCCCCAGTTCGCTGATCACCCGGGTGTAGGACACGGTCGCGCCGAGCCGGATCCGGGATCCCGCCGCCGACCAGCCGGCGAGGTCGGTGACGCCGCCCAGATCGAGCAGCGCGGTGGGCCGGCGGCGGTCGAAGTTCAGCTCGACCATGACGTCGGTGCCGCCCGCGATGGGCACCGCGTCCGGGCGCCGGGCCTTGGCGGCCAGGGCCTCGTCGAGGTTCTGCGGTCGCAGGAAATCCACCCAGCAAGTACACGCCGCGGCCGTCGCCGCGACAACGGTCGGAGGGCACGAACGGCGGGGCGGGACCTCCGGCCCGCTTTGTGCTTTCCTACAACTGCGATGACACTCGTGAAAACTCTCCTGGCGATTCCCGAACTCGGCCTGCGGGTACGCACCGGCTCCGGGCTGCTCGACCGGGAGATCAGCCGGATCTACGTGACCGAGCTGCCCGATCCGAGCCGGTATGTCTCGGCCGGGGAGTTGGTGCTCTCCGGCCTGCTGTGGTGGCGGCCTTCCTCCCCGGACACCGCGGAAGCCCCACCGGCCGAGCGGTTCGTCAGCGCGCTGGCCAGGGCCGGGGTGGCCGCGCTGGCCGCCTCGGGCGCCGACACCGGCGGGATTCCGGACGACGTCATCGGGGCCTGCCTGCGGCACCGGATCCCGCTGCTGGAGGTGCCCGCCGAGCTGTCCTTCGCGGTGATCACCGAGCGGGTGGTGCTGGCGCTGGCCGCCGACCGGGACCGGGCCCCCGGCGGCGCGCACCGGCGGTTGCTCGCGGCGGCCGGATCCTCCTCGCTCCCGGCACTGCTCCGCCAGGGGGCACTCGAACTGGGTACGCCGTGCTGGGTGCTGTCCGGGACCGGGCGGGTCGTCGCGGGCACCGAACCGGACGCGCCGGTGACGCTGGTCGAACGGTTCACCCCCGCCCGTCGGGTGTGGGGCGGCCATGCCCTCCTGCCGATCGGCGGGCGGTTCCGCGTCCCGTGGTTTCTGGCGCTGCGCGGAGATTCGTGGCCGCCCGCGCTCGCCGAAGAACTGGCCGGGCTGGTCGGACTGGCCAGGGCGCGGGCCGACGAGGTACGGCGGCTGGCCCGGGAGCGGGCGGAACCCCTGTTCCGGCTGCTGGCCGGTGGCGCGGGGGACCTCGACGAGGCGTTCGCGGCGAGCGGGCTGCCGGGCCGGACCCCGGTCCGCGTCCTGGTCGCTCGCACGGCAGGCGACGGCGCGCTCGCCGGTGAACTGCTCACGGAACTGACCAGCGGGGTGCCTGCCGCTTTGGTGGACACGGTCGGGGACGAGGCCTACGCCCTGGTCCCGGCCACCCCGGATTCGCCGGATTCGCCGGGCTCGCCGGACTGGCCCGGCTGGCCGGGGTGGGCCACCGACGCGCTGTCCACGGTGGCGCGGTTGATCGGCTTGTCCGAGGCCTTCGTCGGCATCGGCGGGCCGGCCGTGAGCAGCGGCCTGCGGGGCGCGAGCCAGGAAGCACGGCACGCGGCCGGGGTGGCCGCACGGCGGGGCGAGCCCATCGGGGTCGTCGCGGGCGCGGACATCGCCGTGCACCGGTTGCTCGTCGCGGGCGCGCCGGACGACCTGCGCCGGTCGGTCCGCGACCGGGTGCTCGGTCCGCTGCTGGCCTACGACGCGGCGCAGGGCACGGACCTCATCCGGACCGTGCGCGTCTTCCTCGAACATTCCGGTTCGCCGACCGCGGCGGCGAAAGCGCTACACGTCCACGTGAACACGTTGCGCTACCGGATCACGCGCGCCGGTCAGGTGCTCGGACTCGACCTGACCGACTTCGCCACCCAGGTCGACGTCTATCTCGCGCTGGCGGCGGAATGAGGCTTCAGGCGGCGGCGCGGCGCGCGTAGCGGTGCAGGTCGCTCAGCGGCACCGGGATCTCCCCCTCGTCGAGCGCTCCGCAGTCCAGACCGCGCAGGAGGAACGACGCGAGCGCCTGAGCCGTGGCCGGCTCGTCAAGAACATTCCCGTCGATCTGGCCGGCGTAGTCGCGCAGGCGGGCCACGGCGGCCGGCAGCCCTTCACGGAAGAAGGCGTAGGTGGCGGCGAACCGGGTGGGCAACTGGTGGGGATGCAGATCCCACCCCTGGTAGAACCCGCGTTCGAGCGACCGGCGCACCAGCCGGAGGTGCTCGCGCCAGGCCGGGAGCACCGCGTCGCCGACCGGGAGCCGGTTGGTCGAGCCGTCGGAAAGCCGGACCCCCGTGCCCGCGGCGGCGACCTGCATGACCGCCTTCGCGAAATCCGCGGCCGGATGGTCCATGCTCTGGTAGGCCGCCGCGATGGACAGACCGGCGCTGTAGTCGTAGGTCCCGTAGTGCAGCCCGGAACACCGGCCACCGGCGCTGGAGATGATGCGGGCGACCGCCACCGTGCCGTCGGTGTCCACAAGCGACTGTGACGTCTCGACCTGGACCTCGAACCGGAGCGTTCCCGCGGGCAGGCCGTGGGCGCGTTCCAGGCCGGCGAGGACATCAGCGGCGGCGGCGACCTGCTCGACCGCGGTCACCTTCGGCAGGGTCACCACGAACCCGGGCGGCACCGCGCCCCCGAGCCCGGACAGGAACACGTCGAGGGTGCGGATCCCCCGGCGCCGGGTCGGCCGCTCGAAGCTTTTGAACCGGATGCCGCAGAACGGTGGCGCAGCAGGGAAATCGGCGAGCAGACGAGCGCATTCGAAGGCGTCGGCGTCCTCGACGTCGTCACCGGGCGCGCCGTAGCCGTCCTCGAAGTCGATCCGCAGGTCCTCGATCGGCTCTGTGGCGAGCTTGCGGCGCACCCGGTCGGCGATGTCCGGATCGAGCCCGAGGTGCCCTCCGTGGGCGTCGAAGACGGCGCGGGCCTGCTCGCCCCAGCGCGCGACGAGATCGGCGGAAAACCGGTTCGCCGGGACGTAGACCGTGTGCACGGGCTGGCGCCCGGCCGGCTCACCCGGGTACCGGGCGGCGACGCGTTCATCCACTTCGGACAAACGGGCGTCGACGCCCGAATACACCTCTTCGGTGAGCCGGCCGCGCTCAGCGGCGTTCCACGAACGCGCGGGCGGCGCGCCCGCGGACGCACGCTGATCCGTCATGTCCGGGCCGTCAGGCGATGTGCTCGTAGGCGGGCAGGGTCAGGAAGTCCGGGAACTCGTCGGCCAGCGCGACCTGCTCGAACAGCTCGACCGCGAGGTCGAGCTGTTCGGCCGGGATGACCCCGTCGAGTTCCTTGCGCGTCTCGGCCAGCACCGTGCGCACCAGGTCCTCGGTGACCTTGACCCCGTTGGACAGCTCGACGCCGTTGCGCACCCACTGCCACACCTGCGAGCGCGAGATCTCGGCGGTGGCGGCGTCCTCCATCAGGTTGTGGATCGCCGCCGCACCGTTGCCGCCCAGCCAGGACGCGAGATAGCGCACCCCGACGTCGACCGCGCCGCGCAGACCGGCCTCAGTGGACTCACCGCCGGCGGACGCGATGTCCAGCAACTCCTCCGCGGAGACCCGGACCTCGTCGCGGGTGCGCTCGAGCTGGTTCGGTGCCTCGCCGAGCACCTTGTCGAACTCCTCGCGGCACAGGCCTACCATTCCGGGGTGCGCGACCCACGAACCGTCGAAGCCGTCACCGGCCTCGCGCGCCTTGTCGTCCCGGACCTTCGCGAAGGCCCCCTCGTTGACCTCGGGGTCCCGGCTGGGGATGAACGCGGCCATGCCGCCGATCGCGAACGCGCCGCGCTTGTGGCAGGTGCGCACCAGCAACTCGGTGTAGGCGCGCATGAACGGCGCGGTCATGGTGACGCTGTTGCGGTCGGGCAGCACGAACTTCTCGCCCGCGTCCCGGAAGTACTTGATGATGCTGAACAGGTAGTCCCAGCGGCCGGCGTTGAGGCCGGAGGCGTGCTCGCGGAGTTCGAAGAGGATCTCCTCCATCTCGAACGCGGCCGGGATGGTCTCGATCAGCACGGTCGCCCGGATGGTGCCGTGCTCGATGCCCAGTGTCTTCTCGGCGTGGGTGAACACGTCGTTCCACAGCCGCGCCTCGAGGTGGGACTCCATCTTCGGCAGGTAGAAGTACGGGCCCTTGCCGGCGGCCAGCAGCGCCTTCGCGTTGTGGAAGAAGTAGAGACCGAAGTCGACCAGGGCGCCGACACCCTTGCGGCCGCCGAAGGTGAGGTTGCGCTCGTCGAGGTGCCAGCCCCGCGGGCGGACCACGATGGTGGCGTGCTCGACGTCCTCGCGCAGGGCGTAGTGCTTGCCGTTGGAGTCGAGCTCGATCGTGCCGGCGATCGCGTCGGACAGGTTGACCTGGCCGGCCACGACGTTGGCCCAATGGGGGGTGTTGGCGTCCTCGAGGTCGGCCAGCCACACCTTGGCGCCGGAGTTCATGGCGTTGATGGTCATCTTGCGCTCGGTGGGACCGGTGATCTCGGTCCGGCGGTCGCGCAGCGCCGCGGGCGCCCCGGCGACCTGCCACTCCGACTCGCGGACCTGCTGGGTCTCGGGCAGGAAGTCGAGCCTTCCGGTGCGCTTGGCCTCCTCCCGGCGCTTGCCGCGAGCGGCGAGGAGCTCGTCCCGGCGCGCCGCGAAGTTGTCGTGGAGACCCGCCAGGAACTCCAGGGCCTGCGGCGTGAGGACGCGCTCGGCTCCATCGACCTTGGCGCCGAGCACCTGGACTTCAGACATGCGACACTCCAAAAGACGTCCGTACGTTTTTACATCTCGGACTATAGTTTCTGCATAGCGGAAGCTCAACGCGGAGGAGATCTGGGGTGACTGACGAGAAGAGCGGGCGCGACGGAAGCGTCCAATCGCTCCGGAGAGCCTTCGAACTACTGGAACTGCTGGCCGACACCGGTGGCGAGGCGAGCCTGTCCGAATTGGCGACCAGCTCGGGCCTGCCCATGCCCACGATTCACCGCCTCATCCGCACCCTGGTGGCCCTGGGCTATGTGCGGCAAAACACAAACCGGCGCTACGCGCTCGGGGCGCGCCTCATCCGGCTGGGCGAGAACGCGAGCATGCAGTTCGGCAGCTGGGCGCGCCCGCTGCTCACCGAACTCGTCGACGCGGTCGGCGAAACGGCGAACCTCGCGGTGCTGGAACGCGACGAGGTGGTCTACGTCTCCCAGGTGCCCTCGAAGCACTCGATGCGGATGTTCACCGAGGTGGGCCGCCGGCTGCTGCCACACGGAACGGGTGTGGGCAAGGCGATCCTTTCGCAGCTGCCCGCCGACGATGTGCGCGCGCTGCTCAAGCGCACCGGGATGCCCGCCTACACCGAACACACCTACACGGACCCGGAAACCCTGTTGCGGCATCTGGGCAAGGTCGCGAAGCAGGGCTATGCGGTGGACGAAAGCGAACAGGAACTCGGTGTCCGGTGCATCGCGGTTCCGCTGACGAACACCCCGGCGCCGGCGGCCGTGTCCGTCTCGGGCCCCGAGGGCAGGCTCACGAAGGAGGCGGTGAGCCGCATCGCGCCCATCGTCCAGCGCGTCGCCGCGACGCTGTCCACCCACCTGGCCCACACGGACCTGAGCGCTTAGCGGCCGCTCGCCCCGCGTTACGCGGAACCGGCGACCGGCTGGCTGTCCACCTGCACGTCGTAGGTGGCCTTTCCGTTGGTGTACGAGGTGATCTTCACGGTCAGGCCGTAGGAGGTACGGCCCGAAGTCAGGGTGCACCGCGCGGTCTGCCCCACGGTCGCGTCGATCGACCCCGGGCATTTCACGGAGTCGGGCCGCTGCCCCACGCTCTTCTGCAGCGCGTCGGAAATGCCCTGCTCGAGATTCGCCTCGGAGATGGTCGGCGTCGAGGAACCGGCGTGCACCGTGCACGCCGAAAGGGCCGCGGCGGCGCAGAGCGCGACAGCGGAGGTTCGGACAGCGCGCAACATCGGGAAGAGCCTCCTAAGCCCAGGCCGTGGTCGGAATCAGGTCGAGCAGGTCGCACCGCCGGTCCAGCGCGGGGATCAGTTCCGCGGGATCGCGGTGGTCACTGACCGGGTCGAGCATGTCGATCTGGTCTCCCAGCAGCCAGAATCCCCGGAACGAGCCGGGCGCCGCCAGCAGCTGCTGGATCATCCGCGGGTTCAGGACCGCCGCGGCGAACCGGTCGTCCTCGGCGCTGACCCGGAACCGCTTGTCGAACTCCGGGTTCCCCAGCGCGAGACTGGCCCGGCCGATCGCCGCGTTCATCACGTTCTCGCCCGGCAGAACCTTGGTGACGGTGAGGGCCGAGCGGACGGCCGGAGTCCGGACCCAGATACAGCGCAACGGTTCCTGCTCGCCGCGATAGGACACCTCGTAGGTGGCGGCCACGAACGGCCGGCCGCGGTGGGTCCCGACGACCACATCACGCGCGGAATGCGCCTGCGGGTTCCGGATCAGCGGATTGACCGGGTTGGGTCGCTTGTACTGGTTCTGCCCGTTGTAGAGGGCGACGTAGCTGTCGTCGCGTTCCGCGTACGTCCAGCCTCGGTTGGCCAGCTCGGTCCGCAGGCGGCCCAGAGCCGCCGTTTCCCCTTCGCGGTAGGACCGGCGCAGCCAGACCATCATCCACGCGATACCGCCGAAGACCAGCAGGCAGCCACCGACGACGATGGCCACGATGGCTCCCGCGCTCATCCCTCGGTCCCGCGGCGCATCACGTTGAACTCCTCGAAGAACCCGTCGTCCCGCGCGCGTTGCTGCCGCCGCGCGACCACCGGGGCCGGGCCCGGATCCGCGGGCGGCCGGTCACCGAACAGGCGCTCTTCGGCGGTGACGACCCGGTCCAGCAGCTCGGTGTCGCCGAGCCCCCGGCGGACCACCTCCGCCTGCTGTTTCGCCGCCTCCGCCTTGGCCTTCGCCAGGGTGTGCAACACGATGGCGGACAGCGCCTCGGGGGCGGTGCCGCGCAACGCAGGACCGAAGGTGATCGACCTGACATCCCCGCCCGGCCCGGAGATCACGGACACCACGCCGTCCGGCGAGGTCGCGTGCCCTTCGACAGCGGCCAGCTCACCGGTCATCCGCTGATAGGTCTCGGTGCGCCGGCCGTTCTCCGCGGCCGCCTGGTCGATCGCCTCGATCCGGCGCAACAGCCGGTCGGCGTATTCACTCATGACGCACCTTCGGGTCGGATCGTCGAGATGAACTGCTGGAAGTCACCGAGGAGGCCCTCGAACTGTTCGGGCAGGGTGCTCAACACGATCTGCAGCACGGCGCGACGCCCCGGCTCCCGGGTGTCCCGGAAGCCGAGGAACACCTGGAACTGCAGGATGTTGAGCCGCCTGCCCTCGGTGTCGACCTCGAAGTAGATGATCTGGGTCAGCCCCGGATCCGCCGCCGAACCGACTTCGTTGCGCCGGCCCGGCCGAACCTCGCGGGAACCGCTGCGCAGCCGCTCGACCGACTCGTCCGCGATTTCGGTCAGCGGCACGTCCTCCGGCCGGATCTCGCCGCTGATCGCGATGTTCGGGGTGAAGCCCGGGAGGTCCGAGGGATGCAGCGCCACGAACGCGGCCTCGGGCGCACCGACCTCGTCCGGCGGCACCGATCGCCAGCCCTCGGGCAGGGAAAACTGGATCGGCACCGGGATCGTGGTTGCCACGCTGTCGTGTCTCCGAATCTGTTGCGGTGCGGGCGGTCAGAAGCCGAGGAAGTGTCCGACGTCCTTGGCCGCGTTCTCGGCACCATGGCCGACATCCGAGGCAACGTGACCGACATCGCCCGCCACGTCGGACACTGTATCGACGACCTCCTTGGGATCGACGGACACGTCGAACCCGACCTTGCCGCCGACCCCCAGGGCGAGCCCCACCGAGGCCCCGACGTGGAACTTGCCGTCATCGCCCAGACCTACCTGACCGCTCGCCTCGGCACCGGCGCCCGCCCACGCCTCACCGTGGACACCGGCGTCGACACCACCGATGTCGGCACTGGCATCCCCGGACGCCTTGGCACCGGCGAAGGCTTCGCCGCTGGCCTGGGCGCCGGTCCAGTTGACCTCGCCCTGGGCCGAGGCCTTCGCACCGACCTCGGCCTCGCCGTGGCCGGACACGCTGGCGTGGTCACCGAGCTTGAGCTCACCGTCGGCGCTGCCCTTGGCCAGGTACGCCTCGGCCTCCGCGCTCCCACTCACACCGAGCAGGCTCGCGCTGCCCTGTGCGCTGGCATCGGCGCCCAGCACCGACCCCTCGAGCTTTCCGTCGCCGGAGAGCATTCCCGAGCTGAACTTCCCGTCGAGCGAGCCGTGCGCCACGTCGACTCCCGCGGAGGCGGCCCCGGTCGCTTCGGGAACATCGACGCCGAGCGCCTTGAGCAGGGAAGCGGCCTTGTCGCCCAGCAGGCCGTCGGCCTGGCTGCCGAACTCCTTGCTGTAGCTCTTGCCGCCCTTGTTCGTCTGCCAGCCGCCGGGATCCTCCTCGGTCTCGTTCCCGTCGGCGTCCTTGACCTTCTGCTTCTGGCGGTGATCGCCGCCGAACTCCTTGCCGCCCAGGTCCTTCTGGTAGGTGCCGTCGTCCTGGGGCTCCATCCCGAACGCCGCCGCGACCGTGCCGCCGACCTGCTCGAGCTGCTTGCGCGCGTTGTCCAGGATCGACTGCGCGCTCTGGGCGCCCTCCGCTCCGGGGTCCTGGAACGGAGCCAGGGTCTGACCCGCGGCCTGCGCCGACTGCGCCTGCGTCGAGTACTGGGCGGCGGCCGTGCGGCTGGCCGCCTGCGCCTGGGTGAACAGCTCGATCGCGCGCTGCGCCTCGCCCTGGGCCCAGGTGAGCGCGTCACCGTAGTCGGCCAGCGACTGACCGCTCTTGCCGATGGCCTCGGCCACCTGCGTCCATTGGGGCGGCTGCGCACCGAAAGCCGCGCGGAAAGCGTCCGCGGCCGTACCGGTCCACTGGGTCGGGTCGATCCCCTTGAGTGCCTGCGCGACTCCGTCGACTCCGTCGACATTGCCCACCAGCGCACGGAGATCGCTGGTGATCGCCTGCGGATCGCCGGGAATCAGGTCCCTGGGATCCGTGGTCTCCCCCAGTTCGGCCGCCATCTCTTACCAGGTCCTTCCTGTACGGGATGCAGCGCGCTCACTTCGCGCGGATGATCAGCTCTCGCGGGGGGTGTCGGCCGTGGATCGGTCGACGGGCTGTCCGGGTCCCCACGGGGTTTCGGCGCCGCCCGAGCCGCCCGAGTCGCCCGAGTCGCCGAGGCCGTCGAGGACCGCGCCGATCCCGGTGCCGATCCCCGTCCCGATCCCCGTCCCGATACCGCTGCCGACGACGCTGCCGATTCCGCCGGCGATCCCCGCGCCGACTCCGCCGAGCCCGCTTCCGACTCCGCCCTCGATCAGCTCGCCGATCCCGGTGAGCCCCGTGCCGGCCTCGTCGTCCGCCGCGAGATAGGCCTGCGCGGCGACGGTGAGGTCGTCGCCGTGCCGAGAGACCAGTTCTCCCAGCTTTTGCACCTGCCCCTTGACGTCCTCGATGAACTGGGCGAAGCCCTGCTGCACGCCGGGATGCCCGTAGTCGCCGCTGGGTCCGCGCCAAACCAGTCCACCGGCAGGGCCGATCGCGTCGGCGATCTTTCCGGCGGTTTGACGCAGCTCGTCCGGAACGGCACCGAATCCGGCCGTCATCTCGAAGCCCCTCAGTAGTCCCCAGTGATGCGCGAGATGATAATGGACCGGCCCGAGTGGACTGTCAACTTCGCTGGGAGAACCCTTCGTTTCAGTAGCGCAGTGAGCGCAGCCAGTCAGCGTACCCAGTCCGGCGCCGGGTCGGGGCGCTCAGTCGAGCAGCGCGTCGACGAAGGCGCCGGGTTCGAACGGGGCGAGGTCGTCGGGTCCCTCCCCGAGACCGACGAGCTTGACCGGGACGCCCAGCTCGCGCTGCACCTGGAAGACGATGCCGCCCTTCGCGGTCCCGTCGAGCTTGGTCAGCACGATGCCGGTCACGTCGACGACCTCGGCGAACACGCGCGCCTGCGCGAGGCCGTTCTGGCCGGTGGTCGCGTCCAGCACGAGCAGCACCTCGTCCACCTTGGCCTGCTTCTCCACCACGCGCTTGACCTTGCCGAGCTCGTCCATCAGCCCGGTCTTGGTGTGCAACCGGCCCGCGGTGTCGATCAGGACGGCGTCCACCCCGGTCGTGATGCCGCGCTTGACCGCGTCGAACGCGACCGCCGCGGGGTCCGCGCCCTCCTTGCCGCGCACGACCTCCGCGCCGACCCGCTCGGACCAGGTCTGCAACTGGTCGGCGGCGGCCGCGCGGAACGTGTCGGCGGCGCCGAGCAGGACCTGGCTGCCCTGAGCGACCAGCACGCGCGCGAGCTTGCCGGTGGTGGTGGTCTTGCCGGTCCCGTTGACACCGGCGACGAGCACCACGGCGGGACGCTTCTCCCCATCGGAGGTGTGCGGCAGCGCCCGCACCGAACGGGGGGCGCCGGTCTGCAGCGACGCGGTCAACACGTCGTGCAGGACGGCCCTGGCCTCCCCGGCCGAGCGGACGCCGCGGGCGGTGATCTCGGCGCGCAGGTTCTCCACGATCTCGGTGGTGGTCGCGGCGCCCAGGTCCGCCATCAGCAGGGTGTCCTCGACGTCCTGCCACGAGTCCTCGTCGAGGTCGCCCGCGCCGAGCAGGCCCAGCAGGCTCTGCCCGAACACCGACCGCGACTTGGCCAGCCGGCCGCGCAACCGCTCCATCCGGCCGGCGGTCGGGGCGATCTCCTCCACCACCGGCGCGCTCGCCTCGACGACCGGTGCGGCGCCGTCGCTTTCCGGCAGGGTCTCCACGGTCACGGCCGTTTCCCCGGTGACCGGCGCGCTCGCGGTTTCCTCGGTGTCGGGCAGCCCGACATCGACGACGGTCCGACGCGGTGCGTCCCGCGGCACCGCCGCGTCGTCACCTACCCCGGGTTGACCGTCGACCTCGGTGCGTTCCCCGGCCGGATGCGGCGGCGCCAGGGTCGGCGCTTCGGTCGGCGCTTCGGTCGGTGCCTCGGTGGGCGCCTCTGTCGGGGCTTCGGTTTCCGCACCACCCGGTGCCAGCGAGATCCCGCCGCCGGCCTGGTAACCACCCCCCTTGGGCCTGGTCTCCGTGGGCTGCGTCCTGGTCAGGCTGATCCGCCGCTTCCGCGCGACCGTCAGCCCACTGACCAGCGCGATCGCCAACAGCACGGCGACAACGACGACGATCCAAAGCCAGATGTTGCTCGACACTCCGTCATCCTCGCATCCACGCACTCGCCTCGCGCGGGCCCGGTAACCGTGCGGAAAAGAAGTGACCGAGTGGCTTGCGTCACGGTCAGCGCTGGACTAGACCACACGATCATGGTGGAAAGGGTCGTCGGACTCGTTTCCGGCACTTCCCTGGACGGGGTCGACGTGGCGGTCGCCGACCTGCGCGCCCGGGGCGAGGAGATCGTGTTGACCCCGCTCGGCCAGTGCGAACTCGCCTATCCGGAGCCGGTGCGCGACGGGCTGCTCGCCGCGCTGCCGCCCGCCACGACCACCGCCGGAGAGCTGGCCAGGCTCGACACCGGGATAGGCCAGGCCTTCGCCGAAGCCGCCCGCACGGCCATCGACCGGTTCGGCCCGGCCGACCTCGTCGCTTCGCTGGGCCAGACCGTCTTCCACTGGGTCGAAGAGGGCCGGCCGCGAGGCACCCTGCAACTCGGCCAGCCCGCGTGGATCGCAGAACGCACCGGGCTGCCCGTGGTCGCGGACCTGCGCGCCCGCGACGTCGCCGCGGGCGGGCACGGCGCTCCCCTGGCCGGGACGCTCGACCGACTGTGGCTGCGTGAGCTCGCCGAGTCCGCCGGCCGCCCGGCGGTCGCGCTGAACATCGGCGGCATCGCCAACATCACGGTCGTGGAACCCGGCGGGCACACGACCGCCTACGACACCGGCCCCGGAAACGCGCTGCTCGATCTGGCCGCCCACCGGACCACGGGGCACCGCTGCGACCGCGACGGCGCCCTCGCCGCGCGCGGCCGGGTGCACGCGAAGCTGCTGCGGCGACTGCTCGACGAGCCGTATTACCGCGCCGAACCGCCCAAGTCGACGGGCAAGGAACTGTTCCACGCCGGTTACCTCGAAGCCGCCACGCAGGGCATCCCGATCGAGGCCGAAGACCTGCTCGCCACCCTGACCGAGCTGACCGCGCGCACCATCGCCGCGGCCTGCGCCCGGTACGCGCCCCACCTGGTGGTCGCTTCCGGCGGTGGCGTCGACAATCCCGTGCTGATGCGCGCGCTCACCCGGAACCTGGCCGGTGTCCGCCTGGTCACCAGCGACGAGCAGGGACTGCCGCACGGCGCGAAGGAGGCTTATCTGACCGCGCTGCTCGGCTGGCTCACCTGGCACGGGCTGCCCGCCAACGTTCCCGGCGCCACCGGCGCGCGCGGCCTGCGGCTGCTCGGCGCCATCACGCCCGGTCTCGCACCGCTGGTCCCGCCCGCACCGCATCCCACGAGCGTGACCCGGCTTCGGATAGCGAGAGACCCGGAGGAAGAGCCGGAGGAAGAGTAGGAGAAACCGATGCATCCCGTGGACCTGGTGATCATCGTCGGCTATCTGGCCGCGATGCCCGTGATCGGCGTGCTCGTCGGGCGCCGCCAGCGCTCGGCCGCCGACTACTTCATCGGCGAGCGGAGCCTGCCGTGGTGGGCGGTGTGCTTCTCGATCGTGGCCACCGAGACCTCGACCCTGACGGTGATCAGCACCCCGGGCCTGATCTGGGCCGCCTCCGGCAACTACAACGGTTTCACCTACCTGCAGCTGCCGTTCGGCTACATCATCGGGCGCACCCTCGTGGCGTTCGTGCTGCTTCCCCGGTATTTCCGGGGCAGGCAGTCCACGGCGTACGCGTTCCTGGGCCGGCGCTTCGGCCCGGTCATGCAGGGCGTGTCCTCGGTCGCGTTCATCGTGACGCGGCTGCTGGCCGAAGGCGTGCGCCTGTTCGCGGGCGCGATCCCGATCCAGGTGATCCTCGCGCACTACGGGCTGCACACCCAGTACTGGCAGATCGTCATCGGCATCACCGTGCTGACGGTCGTCTACGCGCTGGTCGGCGGGATCAGGGCGGTGGTTTGGGTGGACGTCATCCAGCTCTCGGTCTACCTCGGCGGCGCGATCGTGGCCATGATCGTGCTGGCCGGCAAGCTGCCCGCGGGCTGGATGTCGCGGGCTGCCGACGCGGGCGTGTTCAAACTGTTCGACTTCGACTTCTCCGGGCTGCACCTGTTGACCAGCCAGTACGCCTTCCTCACCGCCGTGGTCGGCGGGGCGATCTTCACCATGGCCTCGCACGGCGCGGACCAGTTGATCGTGCAACGGTTCCTGGCCTGCCGCAGCATCGCCGACGGTCGCAAGGCGCTCATCGGCAGCGGCGTCGCGGTGACCATCCAGTTCGGCCTGTTCCTGCTCGTGGGGGCGATGTTGTGGGCGCACAACGGTTTCCGGAACCTGTCCGCGCTCGGCGTCAAGAGCAGCGACGACATCTTCACCACCTTCATCACCAGCGAACTGCCCGTCGGCGTCGCGGGCCTGCTGATCGCCGCGATCCTCGCCTCCACGATGGGAGCGCTGGCGTCGGCGCTCAACGCGCTGTCCAACTCGACGGTCGCCGACCTCTACCAGCGGTTCACCCGGCGCGCGGCGGCGGACTCGCAGGTGTTGCGGCACGGCCGGATCTGGACCCTCGCCTGGGCGGTGGTGTTCGCGGTTTTCGCGTCGCTGTTCAGCAGCCGGAGCAACCCGGTGATCGAACAGGGACTGTCCATCACCGGTTACACCTACGGCGCGATGCTCGGCGCGTTCCTCCTCGGGCTGCTGATCAAACGTGCCCGCCAGCTCGACGCGATCGTCGCGTTCGTGGTGACCGTCGTGGTGATGGCGTTCGTCGTGCTCGGCGTGAAGATCCCGCCCGCGCCCGGCGCGAAACCCGTGGTGCTCGCCTTCCCCTGGTACACGCTGCTCGGCGTGCTGATCACGCTGGTCGTCGGCGGCCTGCTGGCACTGCGGCACCGTACTCCCGATCCGAACGTCCTCGCCGCCTCGGCGAAGGAAACCGAAGCGGTGTAAGGAAAACCGTCAGCCGGTCACCTTGTCGGCGAGGACGTCCACGGGTTTGATGTCCGGCGGCGCGGCCAGCAGATCCGGGGTGATCCGGGACAGCCCCTCCGCGACCTGGCCCGACAGGTGGGCCTGGCGCCCGTCGTCGGTGGCGAAGGCGTCGAAGATGCCGAAGGTCGTCGGGCCCATCCGGAGCGCGAACCATTCCAGGGTCTGGGGTTCCCGCTCGACCAGTGCCCTGCCGTCATTGAGGAACTTCGCCACCTGATCCTCCCGCCCAGGCTTGGCCTCGAGCGTCACCAGCAGGCCGACGTTAGTGGTCATGGTCGCTCCTTCGTCGGCGGTAGTTCACCTCATTCGACCGTAGGCCCGCCGCCGGGATCCGGAAAGTCGATCACACGAGCAGAACGCCGGGGTGGAACGCGGACACGGCCGCGCTCCACCCCGGTCCCCGAATCAGTCCATTCCGGACGCCGGACTTCCCGAAGCGAGCGCCCCGAGCTGGGAGAACACCGAGTACCGAGACGCCGACCATGCGGGCGCGCCGGCGATCGGTTCGAGCCGGACACTGACCGCCTGTTTGCCCGCGGTCGCCGAGGCCGGCACGTCGAACGCGTCCTCCAGCCACCGCGAGTAGGTGTTGCCCAGTGGTTCGAACCACTCGCCGACGTACTTGTCGTCGATGAAGACGTTGGCCCGCTGGAAGGCGTTCGCCTGGTCGCCGATCCGGCGCAGCCGGATCCCCTGGTTGGCCGAGTCGACCTTCGCGGTGAACCGGATCGGCCCGGTCGAGGACGAGGTGCCCATGGTCACCGGGGTCCGGTCGCCCTTGCCTTCGAAGGTGGAGGTCAGCGTGCCGAGGGTTTCACCGGTCGCGGAGTACCCGTGCAGCGCGCGGCTGGAGCCGTCGGCGATGTTCACCACGTCGCTGCTGATGAGGGAGGGCGAGGGCTGGCCGTACCAGAAGGCGGTGGAACTGTAGTCGGCCGGCTGCGAAGACCGGTCGCCGTGCTCGATGTCGAACTCGACGCCGTCGCCGAAGGGCACCGCGTCCGCCACCATGAGCCGGTAGGAGTTCAGACACACGTACTGGCAGCCCACCTCGGCGTTCTGGTGACTGACCAGTCCGGCCTGCGGCATCGCGTAGGGCACGCCTTCGACCCCGCCGTTGCGCCCGTCCTGGAAGTACCAACCGGACTCGTAGAAGTCCTCGGAACCGGTGCCGTAGATGAACGGGCTGGCCGATCCGTCGGGATACATCCGCTCGTCGCCTTCGAGATAGTTGAGCTGGTTCTGCCCCGGCGGGATCAGCCCGCGCATGCTGGTCGTGACTCCGTAGAACAGGCCTCGGCCCGGCGTGGACAGGAAGTTCCAGTCCTGGCCGGTCACCGTGTTCTGGCGATGCTGCGTGGCGTGGAAGTAGCCGAGCGAGCCGTCGGCGAGTCCACCCGCGACCGAGGCGTCCGGCGCGGAGGTGACCGTCAGGCTTCCCCCGCTGATCGGCACGGCGGAGGTGTTGACCAGTTCCACGGTCGCGGTGCGGGCGTAGGGCATCGGCCACCACGAGGTGAACTCGCCGTTGCTGGTGGTGTCGACCGAGGACAGCAGCGTGCGCGCGGCGTATTTACCCAGTCCCGAACCGAAGAACTCCCCGACTCCAGCGTCCACTGTGGTCTGTCCGTCGAACGTGATGCGCAGCCGCAACCCGGTGAGCACCGCCTGAGAAGCCGCGACCTGGGCATCGTCGGCGGGATAGCGGAACCACCGGAGCCCTTCCCAGCGGCCGCCCGTGATCCGGTAGCCGTGCGCCACCTCGTCGCTGACATGGTTGTTGCCGACGTCCATGATGTCCGTGCGCACCCATTGACCGCCGACATCGCTGTGCACCTCGTAACGGAACTCGTTGACGTCCACGCTCGAGGAAACGAAGGTGCTCGCGATCTGCAGCTGCGACTTGCCCGCCGTGAGCGACGCCGGGATCTCGATGGTCTGATCCGCCCAGCCGCCGCCGGGCACCGCGGGCCCGCTGGACCACTGCCCGACCGGCCGGCCGTCCACGGTCACGTTCGCGAGCTGGTTCGCGATCCCGGCGTCGTAGCGGCGAGTGATCCGCACGCCCTGGTTGGCGGGGTCGATGGCGGCGGTGAAGGAACTGCCGCCCGGGTTGTACGAACGGCCGTCGTCGTACATCCCGGGCCCGGACACCACCTGCGGGAGGCGGAGGCCGAGCTGGGTGAGTTGGCGGGAACCGCCGGTCAGCGGCAGGGAAAGGCCCGCGCCCGGGGCCAGGGTGACCGCGGTCGCCCGGCTCGCCGCGCCCGCGGCGGCCGGCTTCGGATCGCGGACCCCGTAACCGCGCAGCCGCTGGATGACATCGAGGGCCTGGTCGCTCGGATTGAAGGTGTGCACGCCGTTCGCGTCGGCGAACTGCCGGTAGGTGACGTGGTAGAAGTGCGGGTTGTTCTGCGTGGTGATTTTCATCGAGTTCGTGTAAGGCATCGGCACCTTGATGACCGAGCCGCCCATCGTGTCGGCCGAGTCGCCCACCAGCGGCCAGACGAACGGGGCGCCCTTCGCGCCGTTCACGATGTCCTGCAACGATCCCTGCAGCACCACCCGGCCGTCCAGTTCGACGGTGATCAGGCCGATCGCGGCGACCGAAGTGGACGCGTAGGTGAACCAGATCGAGGAGATCTCCCCCGCGCCGTGCGCTTCGGCGATCACGCATTGACCGTCGGGTTCGTTGCGCAGGCAGGAATAGGTTCCGTTGAATCCGTCGTCGTTGTTTCCGGTCCGGTCGAAGCTGGAGAACTGCTTGACCTCTTCACCGGGCCGCAGCCGCTCCATCGCGCCGAGGGTCCGGTAGGTGTCCCACCCCACCGGTCCCTTGTCCGCCGAGGCCGACGGCGGGGCCCCGGCGGCCCGGCCCGGCGCGCTCAGCGTGAGGACGAGCAGCAGCAGGGCGGCACCCAGGCTTCTTCGCCGGTTTCCGGGTGCGACAAAGAGACTTTTCGGCACGGTGAGGACTCCTGAGCACGCGGCGATCGGGGTTTCGTGCAAAAGAGTAATCGATTACCGACCAAGTAAAATCCCCGTAACGGGCAAGTGACTACCGCCACCCGGGTGGTCCGCACCAAGACGCAAAGTGAGCCCTCCGGAGGTCGTCGCCCGAACCGGTGACCGGGTGTTGCGGAAGCCGGCAGTCCGACGATAACCACGCGCACGCGGGAACCGTGCCACGACAAGCCGGTGTGGGCCGGCCGCGAAACCGGATCCCGGCAGCACACGGCAGTTCGGCCGGCGAGGACGCTCGGTCAGCCCGCCGCGGCGGCGGTCTTCTCCTCCACCCGATCCTGGCGCAGGCGCTGGGAGATGACCTTCGTGATCCCGTCGCCCTGCATGCTCACGCCGTAGAGCGCGTCGGCGATCTCCATGGTCGGCTTCTGGTGGGTGATGATGATCAGCTGCGAAGACTCGCGCAGCTGCTCCAGCAGACCGATCAGCCGCCGCATGTTGGTGTCGTCCAGCGCGGCCTCGACCTCGTCCATCACGTAGAACGGTGACGGGCGGGCGCGGAAGATCGCCACCAGCATGGCGACCGCCACCAGCGATTTCTCCCCACCGGAGAGCAGGGACAGCCGCTTGACCTTCTTGCCCGGCGGGCGCGCCTCGACGTCGACGCCGGTGGCCAGCATGTCGCCGGGCGCGGTCAGCACCATCCGGCCCTCGCCACCCGGGAACAGCACCGAGAACACGACCTCGAACTCGCGCGCCACGTCGTGGTAGGCCGACGCGAAGACTTCGAGGATCTTCTCGTCCACCTCCTTGATGACCTGGAGGAGATCCTTGCGGGTCGCCTTGAGATCCTCCAGCTGGGTGGAGAGGAACTTGTACCGTTCCTCCAGCGCGGCGAACTCCTCCAGCGCCAGCGGATTCACCTTGCCCAGCAGGGAAAGATCGCGTTCGGCCCGCTTCGCCCGCCGCTCCTGGGTCGCGCGGTCGTAGGGCATCGACGGGGGCGCGCTCACCGCCTCGCCGCGTTCCTTGGCCTCCTCGTACTCGGCGACCTCGCCGGCGCTGGGCGGGACCGGGACGTCCGGGCCATACTCGGCGACCAGGTCGGTCAGCCCGATCCCGAAGTCGTCGCCGATCTTGGTCTCCAGCTGTTCCAGCCGGAGCCGCTGCTCGGCCCGCAGGACCTCGTCGCGATGCACGGCGTCGGTGAGCTTTTCCAGTTCACCGGTCAGTTCCCGGACTCGGCTGCGCACCTGGGCCAGCGCGGTCTCCCGCTGCTGGCGCGCGGCCTGCGCCTCGTCCCGTTCGGCGGCCGCGCGCTGCACCGACAGCTCGATACGCTCCAGCGCGAGTTCACCGGCGTCCACGACCGCGGTGGCGATGGCCGCGCCCTTCGCCCGCGCGAGGCGCGACTTTTCCGCGCGTTCACGGGCCTGCCGCTCGGCATGCGCGGCGCGACGCAGCGATTCGGCCCGGCCGGCGATGCTGCGCGCCCGCTCTTCGGCGGTGCGCAGGGACAGCCGGGCCTCGACCTCTTCCTGCCGCAGCACGGCCAGTTCCTCGGCGACCTGGTCGCGCTCTGTGGTGTCCGGATCCTCGTCGACGGGCTGCTCCGCGACGGCCGCCAGCCGCTCCTCCAGCTCCGCGAGTTTGCGCAGCGCGTCCTCGCGACTGGACTCGACCTTTCCCCGCTGGTCCCGCAAACGCATGACCTCTGCCTCGGCGGAGGACACCGCCTGCTGCAACCGGTTCAGCCGTTCGCTGGAGCGCGCCTTGCGCACCCTCGCCTCACCGAGCGCGTCCTTGGCCTGGCCGACCTCGTCGCCGCGCGCCCGCTGCTCGGCCCGCGCGCCCTCCAGCTCGGCGGCGGTGCGTTCGAGCGTCCGCTCCGCGGCGAGAAGCCGGTCCCGTGCTTCGTCCACCGCGGCCTGAACCTCGATGACGCTCTCACTGCGCGCCGAACCACCGGCGGCCCAGTGTGTTCCGAAGACGTCGCCGTCCGCGGTGACCGTGCTGACCTCGGGGTGTACTGCCACCAGGCGGCGCGCGGTGTCCAGCGTGTCCACAACGGCCATCCGCTCCAGCGCGCGCTCGACCGCGGGCCGCAGCGCCTCCGGCGCCTGGACGACCTCGCGCGCCCACCGCGCCCCCTCGGGCAGCGCCGGCAGGGCCGCGGTGTCCACTGTGTACTCCTGGCCGCCGAGCAGCACGCCCGCCCGGCCGGAGTCGTTGTCCTTCAAGTAGTTCAGCGCGGCGAGCGCGTCCTCGCCGCCGCGCACGGCCACCGCGTCGGCCACCGGGCCGAGCGCCGCCGCCAGCGCGACCTCGTACCCGGCCTCGACGGTGAGCAGCGCGGCGACCGAGCCGAGCAGGCCCGGGAGGTGATCGGCCGCGCCGAGCAGCGCACCCGCGCCGTCCTTGCGCCGCAACCCCATCGACAGAGCGTCGACGCGCGCCTTCTCCGACGCGATCTCCCGCTCGGTGGCACGCTCCCCCTTGACCAGCTCCTCGACCCGGGACTTGGCGGCGTCGTTCGCCTCGACGGCCCGGTCGTGACGCACCCGCAGCTCGGCGTCGTCGGACTCCTCGACGCCGCCCTCGGCCCTGGCCTCTTCCAGTTCCTCGACGGCGAGCTCGGCCCGCGCCGCGGCCTCGTCGATGGCGGTGGTGAGCCGGTCGATCTCGTCGGAGGTGGCACCGTTCTTGCTGCGCAACGCCTCGACCTGGCCGGTCAGTTTCGCCAGGCCCTCCCGGCGGTCGGCGATCGCGCGTACCGCGGCCATATGCGCCCGCTCGGCGGCCTGGACCGCGTGCTCCAGTTGCTCACGGCGCTGCACGGTCTGAGAAAGCATCGCGCGCGCCTCGGTGACGGCCTCGTTGAGCTCTTCCTCGCGCTCGGCGACCTGCTCGGCCTCGGCCAGCAACTCCTCCGGATCACGTCCGCCGGTGTGCGCCTCGACGTCGGCCGAAAGGTGCCGCTGGCGTTCGACCGCGAGCCGGACCGTGCCGCGAAGCCGTTCGGCCAGTGCGGAAAGCCGGTACCAGGTGTCCTGCGCGGAGGTCAGGCGCGGCGCGTCCTCGGCCAGCAGCGCCTCCAGCTGGTTCTCCTCCGCGCTGATCGCTTCCAGCGCCTGCTCGACCTCGGCGCGGCGCGCGCGGGCCGCGTGCTCGTCGGCCTCGTCACGCGCGATCGCCGCGCGCTGCGTGACCAGGTCGTCGGCGAACAGGCGGAGCCGGGCGTCCCGCAGTTCCGCCTGCACGGTCTGGGCCTTGCGGGCGATCTCGGCCTGCTTGCCCAACGGCTTGAGCTGGCGGCGCAACTCCGCGGTGAGGTCGCCGAGGCGGTCCAGGTTGGCCTGCATCGCGGTGAGCTTGCGCAGCGCCTTTTCCTTGCGCTTGCGGTGTTTGAGCACACCCGCCGCCTCTTCGATGAACGCGCGGCGCTCCTCGGGTTTGGACTCCAGGATCTGGGCGAGCTGCCCCTGCCCGACGATGACGTGCATCTCACGCCCGATACCGGAGTCCGACAGCAGTTCCTGGATGTCGAGCAGGCGGCAGGAGCTGCCGTTGATCTCGTACTCGCTGGCGCCGTCGCGGAACATGCGGCGGGTGATGGAGACCTCGGTGTAGTCGATCGGCAGCGCGCCATCGGCGTTGTCGATGGTGAGGGTCACCTCGGCCCGGCCGAGCGGCGCACGGCCGGAGGTGCCCGCGAAGATGACATCTTCCATCTTGCCGCCCCGCAGGTCCTTCGCCCCCTGCGTGCCCATCACCCAGCGCAGGGCGTCCAGCACGTTGGACTTGCCGGAGCCGTTCGGGCCGACGACGCAGGTGATGCCCGGCTCGAAACGCAAGGTGGTAGCCGAGGCGAAGGACTTGAAGCCCTTCAGCGTCAAGCTTTTCAGATGCACTTCGCTGGGGACCCCTCCGAGGCGCTGTACGTCTCTGTGTGTCTATCTCATGTCTAGATGTCTGTAAGCACGTCTCCGTAAGCACCGCGTCACACGGTGACATCATGCGTACCGACATCATCCGGCTGACACAGTGACACGCCCGTCAACGCCCTGACGACGCCACGGGTCTCCGCTGGGGACGGAGCACAGCCGGGACGCGGGAAAGCGCTGCCAGTCGACAGAGTCTAGCGGTGCCCGCCGCCCGATCGCGGGACGCTTCCCTCACCCGGGCGCGCCGCTTCACCACCATCACACCAGCCCCAGCAGTCACCGGGAACGAGAGGAAGGGATATTTGCTACGGAATGACAGCGGGATCGACCCTGCGAATGACCCGGAATCGACCCTGCGAACGAGCCGGGACCGACCCTGCGAACGACCCCGGAGTGACCCCGGATGGACCGCGGGCGGCACCCCGGTTATTCCGTAGGAAACACCCCTTCCTTCACTACCGGGCCAGGTCTAGCGTTCGTCGAAGCTGGTGAGGGTGCCGCTGGCGACCGACCAGTGCTCAACGACGTGATCGACTCGTCCGGGTGAAGCGGCGGAGCGCAGAGCGGACAAAAGATGCTCACAGTCGTTTTTCGGACCTTCGGCGACAACCTCCACCCGGCCGTCGCGCAGATTGGCGGCGCTGCCGACCAGCCCGAGTTCGAGCGCCCGGCACCGCGTCCACCAGCGGAAACCGACCCCCTGCACCTGGCCGGCGACCCACGCGGTCAATCGCACGCTGTCATCTTCGTCATCCACGCGTGCCATCGTGCCGCACCGGCGGCGACTTCGGAGTGTTAACCCCGGGCGCACCGGCGCTCTCCCTCGGTTAACACGCGGTGATAATCTCCGCGTCAAGTTCCACCGCTTGGGCTACAGACGCCCCGGCAGTTCAGGCGAACTCAACAAGGAGCCAGATGATGGCCCATCCGGGGTCCAGCTCGGATCAGCGAACCGATTCTTCGCCCAGTGACAGCCTTCCCCGCGCGCGTCGCGGCGGCTATCTCCTGCTCGCCGTGAGCGGGGTCGTCCTGGCCACGGCGTTCGGTGGGATCGCGCAACTGGTCACCTCGGCGGGCGCGCCGGCCGGCAACGGCGGTGGCGGGAACACCAGCCCCAGCTCGCACCAGGTGGTACCGGACGGCACCGTGCCCACCACCGACTCGACGATGGAAAGCAGCACCGAGCCCACCACCTCGGACTCCTCGGCGGCGCCGACCTCGCTGGTCACCATCGGCCCCGACGGCAAGCGGACCGTCACGACCACGACCGCGGGCGAGTCCACCAGAACGCGGCTCACCGAACCGTCGCGGACGAGCGGGGTGACCACCCCGAGCCCGCCACCGACCGGGTCCGATTCCCAGAGCGTCACGCCGCCCACGCCGCCGACGGACACCACGACCACGACGCCGACCGAGAGCAGCACCGCCCCGACCGGAAGCCCTGGGGGCAGCGGTTCCGCGCCCGCCAGCGAGTGAGCGGGCACCGGGTCAGAGTTCGAAGCGGTAGCCCATCCCGGGCTCGGTGATCAGGTGCCGGGGGCGCGACGGTTCCCGTTCCAGCTTCCGCCGCAGCTGGGCCAGATACACGCGCAGGTAGTGCGATTCGTTCTCGTACGTCGGTCCCCACACCTCGCGCAGCAGCTGCTTCTGCGAGACCAGGCGACCGTGGTTGCGCACCAGCAGTTCGAGCACGCCCCATTCGGTCTTGGTCAGGTGGACCTCCTCGCCGTCCCGCCGGACCTTCTTCGCCACGAGGTCGATGCTCACGTCGCCGGTCTCCACGACCGCGTCCGTGCCGTCCGAGCCGGACACCGACGACCGCCGCACCGCGGCGCGCAGCCGGGCCAGCAGTTCGTCCATCCCGAACGGCTTCGTCACATAGTCGTCGGCGCCGGCGTCGAGCGCGCGGACCTTGTCCGGTGAGTCGCTGCGCGCGGAGAGCACGATGATCGGCACCGTGCTCCAGCCGCGCAGCCCGGCGATGACCTCGTTGCCGTCCAGGTCGGGCAGCCCCAGATCGAGCACCACGACGTCCGGTTTGGTCTCCGCGGCCGCGCGCAGCGCCGCCGTCCCGTCGTGCGCCGTGACCACGCGGTAGCCCCGTGCGGACAGGTTGATCCGCAGCGCGCGCACGATCTGCGGCTCGTCGTCCACCACGAGGACCGTGGCCTCCGTCATCGCACCTCCTGCATGGGAACCACCTGCGGCGCTTGGTACATCCGCAGCGAAATGACCACGGTGAGCCCGCCGCCCGGGGTGTCCTCGGCCCGGATCACGCCGCCCATCGCCTCGGTGAACCCCTTCGCCACCGAAAGGCCGAGACCCACTCCCGGGGTCGCGTCGCGGTCGCCCAGCCGTTGGAACGGCGCGAAGGCCGCTTCGGCCGCGCCCTTCTTCAATCCCTGCCCATGGTCGGCGATCCGGAGTTCCACGTGCTCGGCATGGGTGCTGGCGCGCACCGAGACCGGCTCCCTGCCCTTGCCGTGCCGCAACGCGTTGTCGACCACGTTGGCCACGACCCGCTCCAGCAGTCCCGGATCGGCGAGCACTTCCGGGAGCCGCTCGTCCACGTCCACCACGACCGGCTCCGATCCGTCCACAGAGGACAGTGCGTGCGCGACGACGTCGTCGTAGCCGACCGGGCGCAGCCGCGGCCGGACGGCACCGGTGGCCAGCCGCGAGGAGTCGAGCAGGTTGTCGACCAGTCCCGCCAGCCGGTCCGTGGACTCCTCGGCGGTGGCCAGCAGTTCGTCGGTGTCGGCGGGGGAAAGGTCGATGTCCTGCGCGCGCAGGCTGCCGATCGCCGCCTTGATCGAGGTCAGCGGGGTGCGCAGGTCGTGTCCCAGCGCCGACAGCAGGGCGGTGCGCAGCTCGGTGGCCTCCGCCTTGCGCTGGGCCTGCGCGGCCGCGGCGGCCATCCGCTGCTGCCGCAGGGCGAGCAGCGCCTGCCCCGCCGCGGCCTCGAGTGCCCGGCGGTCCCCGGCCGGCAGCGCCCGGCCGCGCAACGTCAGGTGGACGTCGGCGGTCACCGGCACGTCGATGTCGGCCTCGCTGGGTTCGCGGCAGGGATTGCCGCCGACCTGCTCGACGGAGTGCCAGCCGCGCTCCTGCTTTTCCAGCAGCGCCACCGATTCGAGGCCGAAGTTCTCACGTACCTTCTCCAGCAGCCGGGGTAGCGGTGCCGTGTTGGTGAGCACGGTACGAGCGTAGGACGCCAGCAGTGCTGCCTCCGTTCGAGCCTGCGCCGCCTGCACGGCCCGGTTGGCCGCGGTGTCCACGACGAGTGCCACCAGTACTCCCACGATGACCATCGCGAGCAACGTGATGACGTTACGCGGCGAATGGACCGCCAGGCTGTGCAACGGCTCGGTGAAGTAGAAGTTGAGGAGTCCGGCGGAGAGGACCGAGGCCGCCACGGCCGGGCCGAGCCCACCGACCACGGCCACCACGACGGTGGCGAGGAAATAGGCGACCACGTCGGTGGAGAAGTCGATCTGCGCGCGCAGCGCGATGCCCACCGCGGTGGCCAGTGCCGGCGCGACCAGGACCAGCGTCCACCCGGCCAGCAGGCGGGACGGTTTGAGCGGGCTGCGCCGCTCCAGCCAGCGCCGGAGCCGGCCCCCGGCCTCCTCGTGGGTGACCATGTGCACGTCGATCGGGCCGGACAGCTGCACCACGGTCGCGCCGATGCCCTCATCGAACAGCCGGGCCAGCCGCGAGCGCCGGGAGGTGCCGAGCACCAGCTGGGTGGCGTTGACCCCGCGCGCGAAATCCATCAGCGCGCTGGGCACATCGTCGCCGACGACGGTGTGGAAGGTCGCGCCGAGGTCGTCGGCCAGCTTGCGGTACCGCCCGATCTCCGCGGGCCCCAGGCTGGAAAGGCCGTCACCGCGCAGAATGTGCAGCACCAGCAGCTCCGCCCCGGCCCGCGCGGCGATCCGGCTGGCCCGCCGCACGATCGTCTCGCTTTCCGGTCCCCCGGTGATGGCCACCACCACGCGCTCCCTGGCCTCCCAGGTGTCGGTGATGCGCTGTTCGGCCCGGTAACGCTGCAACGCCACGTCGACCTGATCGGCCACCCACAGCAGGGCCAGCTCACGCAGCGCGGTCAGGTTGCCCGGCCGGAAGTAGTTGGCCAGCGCCGCGTCGATGCGCTCGGCGGGGTAGACGTTGCCGTGCGCCAGCCGCCGCCGCAACGCCTCCGGGGTGATGTCGACGAGCTCCACCTGTTCGGCCTTGCGCACGACCTCATCGGGCACCGTCTCCTGCTGCGCCACCCCGGTGATCTTCTCGACCACATCGTTGAGACTCTGCAGATGCTGCACGTTCACCGTGGACAGTACGTCGATCCCGGCGTCGAGCAGCTCCACCACATCCTGCCAGCGCTTCTCGTGACGCGAACCCGGGATGTTGGTGTGCGCGAGCTCGTCCACCACCACGACCTCGGGCGAGCGGGCCAGGATCGCATCGAGGTCCATCTCGGTGAACTCGCTTCCGCGGTGGCTGCCCCGCCGCCGCGGCACGATTTCGAGCCCCTCCAGCAGCTCCGCCGTCTTCACCCGGCGATGGGTCTCGACCAGCCCCACCACCACGTCGGTGCCCCGGTCCGCCCGGCGGCGCGCCTCGCCCAGCATGGCGAACGTCTTGCCCACCCCCGGCGCGGCACCGAGGTACAACCGCAACTCGCCCCGCCTCGACCGGCCGGCCACACGCTGTTCATCCACGGTCTGAGTGTGCTCCAGCAGCCTGCACGGCAAGGTTGAGTTTCACCACATTCACCCCGGGCAGGCCGATCCCGTCGCCGGAAGTGTTCGCCTGGACCAGCCGGCGGACGGTCTGTTCGGACAGTCCGGTGTCGCGGGCGACGCGGGCGATCTGCAGATCGGCGTAGGCGACGCTGATGTCGGGGTCCACACCGGACGCCGAGGCGGTGACCGCGTCGGCGGGCACCGCGGACTCGGGCACTCCCTCGCGCTGGGCGATCTCTGCCTTGCGGGCCTGGATCGTCGCGACGAGGTCGGGGTTGAACGCGCCCTTGTTCGAGCCACCCGAGGTGTCCGGATTGCCCTGGCCCAGCGGGGTGGACGCGCTGGCCGATGGCCGCGTGTGGAAGTACGGGTCATGCGCCGGGTCGGCCGGGACCGGGTCGATCCCGATCAGCGCGGAACCGACCGCCTGCCCGTTCACCGTGATCACCGAACCCTCGGCGTGGGACTCGAGCCCGGGAACCCGGGACACCAGCCACACCCCGAGCGGATAGACCACGCCCAGCAACACCGTGAACACCAGCAGCACCCGCAGGCCCGCCATGGTCTGTTTGAGCACGACACTTCACCCGATTCCCGGAATGAAACGAACGACGAGGTCGATCAGCCAGATGCCGGCGAACGGCGTGATGATGCCGCCGAGCCCGTACACCAGCAGGTTCCGCCGCAGCAGCGCCGACGCCCCCGACGGCTTGTAGCGGACGCCACGCAGTGCCAGCGGAATCAACGCGACGATGATCAGCGCGTTGAACACCACCGCGGACAGGATCGCCGACTTCGGTGTGGACAGGTGCAGGATGTTCAGCGCGGCCAGCTGCGGGTAGATCGCCACGAACATCGCGGGCAGGATCGCGAAGTACTTCGCGAGGTCGTTGGCGATGCTGAAGGTCGTCAGCGCGCCGCGGGTGATCAGCAGCTGCTTGCCGATCTCCACGATCTCGATCAGCTTGGTGGGATTGGAATCGAGGTCGACCATGTTGCCGGCCTCCTTGGCCGCCATGGTGCCGGTGTTCATCGCCACCCCGACGTCGGAGGCGGCGAGCGCGGGCGCGTCGTTGGTGCCGTCCCCCGTCATCGCGACCAGCCGGCCGCCCTCCTGTTCCTGGTGGATGAGCGCCATCTTGTCCTCGGGCTTGGCCTCGGCCAGATAGTCGTCCACCCCGGCGTCCTCCGCGATCGCCTTGGCGGTCAACGGGTTGTCGCCGGTGATCATCACGGTCTTGATGCCCATCGCCCGCAGTTCCGCGAAGCGTTCCCGCATCCCGGGCTTGACCACATCGGACAGCCGGATCACGCCGCGCGCGAAGGCGCGGTCCCCGGTCAGCTCGGCGACCACCAGCGGGGTGCCGCCCTGCTGGCTGATCTCGTCGACGACCCGGCCGGTCTCGGCCGGGAACTCGCCGCCCTGCCCGGTGACCCAGTCCCGGACCGCGCTCGCGGCACCCTTGCGGACCTGGCGCCCGCCGAGGTCGATCCCGCTCATCCGCGTCTGCGCGGTGAACGGCACGAACTCACCGCCGCGCTCGTCCTGGCCCGGCTCGGGGGCCAGCCCGTGGTCCCGCTCGGTCAGTTCGAGGATGCTGCGGCCCTCGGGAGTGCCGTCGGCCAGGCTCGACAGCCGGGCCGCCGCGGCCAGATCGTCCACTGTGGACGTTCCGACCGGGATCAGCTCGGTCGCCCGGCGGTTGCCGAAGGTGATCGTCCCGGTCTTGTCCAGCAACAGGGTCGACACGTCGCCCGCGGCTTCGACGGCGCGGCCGGAGGTGGCCAGCACGTTGCGCTGCACGAGCCGGTCCATACCCGCGATGCCGATCGCCGAGAGCAGTGCGCCGATGGTGGTCGGGATCAGGCAGACCAGCAGCGCGGTCAGCACGATCACCGACTGCTGGCTGCCCGAATAGCCCGCCATCGGCTGCAGCGCGACCACCGCGAGCAGGAAGATGATCGTCAGGGTGGAAAGCAGGATCGTCAGGGCGATCTCGTTCGGCGTCTTCTGCCGCGAGGCACCCTCCACCAGGGCGATCATCCGGTCGACGAAGGTCTCGCCAGGCTTGGTGGTGATCTTCACGACGATCCGGTCGGAGAGCACCGTGGTGCCGCCGGTGACGGCGGACCGGTCACCGCCGGACTCCCGGATGACGGGCGCGGACTCGCCGGTGATCGCCGACTCGTCGACGGTCGCGATGCCCTCGACCACGTCGCCGTCGCCCGGGATCACCTGCCCGGCCTCGACCACGACCAGATCCCCGACGCGCAGGTCCACACCGGGGACCTCTTCTTCGTCGCCCGACGCGGTGAGCCGGCGCGCGACGGTCTCCTTCTTGGTGCGACGCAATGATTCCGCCTGCGCCTTGCCGCGCCCTTCGGCGACCGCCTCGGCCAGGTTGGCGAACAGGACGGTGAACCACAGCCACACCGCGATGAGGATGTTGAACGTGCTCGGGCTCGTGATCGCGAAGACGGTGACGAGCACCGAGCCGATCCACACCACGAACATCACGGGGTTTTTCAGCTGGTACTTCGGGTTCAGCTTGCGCAGTGCCTCGGGCAACGCGGTCCACAGCTGCTTGAAGGTGAACGCGCCCGCGCCCACTCGCCCGGCATTCGCGTCGGTCTCCGTCGCGTTGTCCTCGCCCACAACGGATTTCGTGTCATCCACGCTGTCACTCACACCGTCACTCATGCCATGGCCTCCGCGATGGGACCCAGCGCGAGCGCCGGGATGAAGGTCAGCGCCGCGACGAGCACGATGGTGCCGGCCAGCATCGAGGCGAACAGCGGTCCGGTGGTGGGCAGCGTGCCGGAGGTCTCGGGCACTTTGCGTTGCGCGGCCAGCGATCCGGCCAGGCACAAGGTGGCCAGGATCGGCACGAACCGGCCGATCGCCATCGCCACCGCGAGGCTCGACTGGAACCACGGGCTGGTGACCGTGATCCCGGCGAACGCGCTGCCGTTGTTGTTCCCGGTCGAGGCGTAGGCGTAGAGCACTTCGGACAGGCCGTGCGCGCCGCTGTTCGACAGATCCCCCGGCGTGCTCTTGAGCATCAGCGCGATACCCGCGCCCAGCAGCACCACGGTCGGCATCGCGAGCATCGACACCGCGGCCGCGGCCACCTCGCGCCGGCCGAGTTTCTTGCCCAGGTATTCGGGGGTGCGGCCGACCATGAGCCCGGCCAGGAACATGGCGATCACCGCCATGACCAGGATCCCGTAGAGGCCGGTGCCGACGCCGCCGGGCGAGACCTCGCCGAGCAGTATGTTCAGCAACGGCATGCCGCCGCCGAGCCCGCTGAAGCTGTCGTGCATCGCGTTCACCGCACCGGTCGAGGTGCCCGTGGTGCTCGTGGCGAACAACGAGGAGGCGCTGATCCCGAACCGCTGTTCCTTGCCTTCCAGCCCACCGCCGGCCAGCAGTGCCGCCGGACCGTTCGGATGCGCCTCGGCCCACCAGGTGACCGTCAGCACGAAGGCCCACAGCACGCCCATCACCGACAACAGCACATAGCCCTGGCGCTGGTTTCCGACCATCCTGCCGAAGGTCCGGGTCAGCGAGACCGGAATGCACAGCAGGAGGAAGATCTCGATCAGATCGCTCCAGGCGTTCGGGTTTTCGAAGGGGTGCGCGGAGTTCGCGTTGAAGATGCCGCCGCCGTTGGTGCCCAGTTCCTTGATCGCCTCCTGGCTCGCCGCCGGCGCCAGCGCGATGGTGCTGTGCGAGCCGCCCGGATTCGTGACGTCGACGCCGGAGTGCAGGCTCTGGGTGACCCCGAGTCCGATCAGGACGATCGCGAACACGAACGACAGGGGCAGCAGCACGCGGATGGTGCCGCGGGTGAGGTCGACCCAGAAGTTGCCGAGCCGCTCGGTCTTCGACCGCACGAACCCGCGCACCAGCGCGATGGCCACCGCGAGCCCGACCGCGGCGGACAGGAAGTTCTGCACGGTCAGCCCGGTCATCTGCACGACGTCGCCCATCGTGCTTTCGGGCACGTAGGACTGCCAGTTCGTGTTCGTCACGAAGCTGACCGCGGTGTTGAAGGCGACGCCGGGATCGACCGCGCCCCGGCCGAAACTCAGCGGCAGCAAGGGCTGCAGCCGCTGGATCAGGTACAGCAGCACGATCGAGACGAGGGAGAACCCGAGCACGCCCTGGGCGTAGGTGACCCAGCGCTGCTCGGATTCCGGGTCGACCCGGAACACCCGGTAAAGTCCCCGCTCGATCCTCAGGTCACGCTCGCTGGTGAACACTCTCGCCAGATGGTCGCCCAGCGGCTTGTACACCACGGCGAGTGCGACGAGAAGAAGGCCGACCTGGACGAGGCCGGCCGTGAGGTCCGACATGTCAGAACCGCTCCGGCTTGATCAAGGCGATGAACAGGTAGACGAGCAGTCCGAGCGCCAGCACTCCGCCCACGAGGTTGGCCACCAGACCCGTGCCGCTCACAGCTTCTCCAGTCCACGCAGGGTGAGCGCAAGGACCGCGAAGATCGCGATCAGCAGGACGGTGTAAAGCAGATCCGCCACTTCGCACCTTTCAGGCATGTCACCGGTAATGTCACCCGTTCGGCGACCCGTGCCCACAGCCTGGGCAGTGCCGATGGTCCGGCGGCCCCGCCTGATGTTCTCTTGACGGCCTGCCGAAAAGCCTTAACGACTCCTTGACGAGCAGTGAGACATGCCACACGGACCGTAATGGTCCAACCAGCCGGGCATTTCGGGCAGACATCCGCCGCCTCTTCGTGTTAACACCTTGTTACGGATATTTGTCGTTGCTAAGCATTCTGGAGGCGTGGGCATGTGCGGCATCACGGGCTGGGTTTCCTTCGAGTCCGACCTCAGCCGGGAACGGGACGTCCTCGACGCGATGACGGCCACCATGGCCTGCCGGGGCCCCGACGACTCCGGCACCTGGGTCGACCGGCACGCCGCGCTGGGCCACCGCAGGCTGGCCATCATCGACCTGCCCGGCGGGCGCCAGCCGATGTCGGTGCGCACCCCGAACGGCGAAGTCGCCATGGTCTACAGCGGTGAGACCTACAACTTCACCGAACTGCGGGCCGAGCTGGCCGGGCTCGGCCACCGGTTCGAAACCGACAGCGACACCGAGGTGGTCCTGCACGGCTACCTGGAATGGGGCGAAGCCGTCGCCGATCACCTCAACGGCATGTACGCCTTCGCGATCTGGGACGCCCGGGACGAGAAGCTGGTCATGATCCGGGACCGGATGGGGATCAAGCCGTTCTACTACTACCCCACCCGCGACGGCGTGCTCTTCGGCTCGGAGCCGAAGGCGATCCTGGCCAATCCCCTGGCGCGAAAGGTGGTCGACGCCGACGGCCTGCGCGAGCTGTTCACCTTCACCAAGACGCCCGGCTGGTCGCTGTGGCGGGACATGACCGAGGTCGAGCCGGGCACGATCGTGCGGGTCGACGCGGACGGAGTGCACACCCGCACCTACTGGAAGCTCTCGGCGAAGGACCACACCGACAGCACCGAAGACACCGTCGCCAGGGTTCGCGAACTACTCACCGACATCGTCGACCGGCAGCTCGTCGCCGACGTGCCGCGGTGCGTGCTGCTCTCCGGTGGTCTGGACTCCAGCGCCATCACCGGGCTCGCCGCCGCGAGCCTGGACGAACAGCTGAGGACCTTCTCGGTCGACTTCTTCGGACAGGAGGAGAACTTCAAGCCCGACGAAATGCGGGACACCCCGGACTCGCCGTTCGTCCGCGACGTCGCGCGGCTGGTCGAGTCCGCTCACCAGGACGTGATGCTCGACCCGCACGCGCTGACCGACCCGGCCACCCGCCGCGCCATGATCACCGCACGGGACATCCCGGCCGGCTTCGGGGATCTGGACTCCTCGTTGTGCCTGCTGTTCAAGGCCATCCGTGCGGAATCGACGGTGGCGCTGTCCGGGGAGTCCGCGGACGAGGTGTTCGGCGGCTACCGCTGGTTCCACGACGAAACCGCGCGCAACGCCGAAACCTTCCCGTGGCTGGCTTTCCGGACCGGCCTCACCGATCGGGGCTCGTTCCTGCGGCCCGACGTCACCGCGAAGCTGGACCTGGACACCTACGTGGCCGACCAGTACGCCGGCGCCGTCGCGGCCGTCGAGCACATCGACGGGGCGAGCGAGCTCGAACGCCGGATGCGCACGATCTGCCACCTGCACCTGACCCGCTTCGTCCGGATGCTGCTGGACCGCAAGGACCGGGCGTCCATGGCGGTGGGCCTGGAAGTGCGGGTCCCGTTCTGCGACCACCGGCTGGTCGACTACGTGTACAACACCCCGTGGTCGATGAAGACCTTTGACGGCAGGGAAAAGAGCCTGCTCCGCCACGCCGCCAAGCACGTGCTGCCCCAGTCCGTCGTGGACCGGGTGAAAAGCCCGTATCCGTCCACTCAGGACCCCGGCTACGCCGCGGCGTTGCAGCAGCAGGTCAAGGAGGTGCTCGCCGAGCCGGACAGCAGGGTGCTCGACCTGGTGGACCGCGCCTGGCTGACCGAGACCGTGCAACAGGACCCGGCCACCATGACCACACTGACCCGCAACTGCCTCGACCGGACGCTGGATCTCTACCACTGGCTGGACCTTTACCACCCGGAAATCACCTTCGGCTGACCGGGCCCTCCGCCGCGTCCCGCCGGGTCCGTTCCCCGGCGGGACGCGGCCGCCGACCGCGCTGGGTGAATCGCGGTTGGTGAATCACGGAAAGCCTTCGTGATGACGAACACACACCGGACATACTGAGTTTTAGCTGTGAAGATCAGGCCTTCGGCACAACCGGGCAGCCGCGCGCGTTGTAGTGGGGAAGAGGTGAGGAAGAATGACCACAGCTTTCACTCGGACCGCGTTCACCAACACCCCGGCCAATCCGCGGCTGCCGACGCTGCCGACCGGGTGGCCGATCGGCTCCTACGAGTCGTACGAACAGGCGCAGAAGGCCGTCGACTATCTCGCCGACCAGGATTTTCCGGTGTCCGACGTCACCATCGTGGGCATCGAGCCGATGCTCGTCGAGCGGGTGGCCGGAAAGCTGAGCTGGGGCCGGGTACTGGGCACCTCGGCGGTTTCGGGCGCCTGGTTCGGCCTGTTCGTGGGTCTGTTGCTGAGCTTGTTCACCGCCGGGGCGGGACTGCTGCCCATCCTGATCGGGCTGGTCGCCGGGGTCGGCTTCAGCACGGTGTTCGCGGCCATCAGCTACAGCGCGAGCCGCGGCCGCCGCGACTTCGTCTCCACCAGCCAGCTGGTCGCGCGCCGCTACGACGTGCTGAGCCAGCCGCGCAACGCCGAGCGTGGCCGGGACCTGCTGGCCAACCTCGCCGCCAGGACCACCGCGTTCAGCTGACCCGCCGCTCCCGGCCGGCCACCTCGGGCCGGGAGCTAGGTTCCGCTGGACACTCCCGAGTCCAGAGCCCCGCGCGCACTCACGGCGCGGGGCTTTGGGCCGGTGCGGAGCAGGCGCCGCCAGCTCTGCACGTCATGGCGGGCCGGGCGGGTCTGGGTGAGGAATTCCCGCAACACGGCCAGGAAACGCTGCGGTGAGGTGTGGAACGGGAAGTGCCCGGCCTCCTCGAAGATCTCCAGCCGGCTGCCGGGCATCTCGGTGTGCGCCCGGATCGCGTGCGCGATGGGCACGACATGGTCGTGCCTGCCCCAGACGAGCATGGTCGGGATGCCCTCGGTGAGGTAGGAGCGGTCGAGCATGTTGACCACCTGCCCGCGCCAGTCCACCACCGCACGCAGCGTCCGCAGGAACGCCTGCCGGCTCGGCGACTCCGCGAGCCGTACATATTTGGAGAACACGTAGCCGATGTCCTTGCCCAGGCCGAGACCGCCGGTGGCGGTCAGCAGGCCACCGAAGAGGCGCAGCAGCTCGGTCACCGGCGTGGTGCCCAGCAGGGGAAGCAAAGCGTCAGCGCCCGGGGTCGCCGCCAGCCGGAGCAGCGGATGCACCGTCTGGCCGATCCCGCCGGCGCTCACCAGCACCAGCCGCTCGCAGCGGTCCGGGAACTGGTAGGCGAACTGCATCGCCACACCGCCGCCCAGGGAGTGGCCCACCACGGTGACCCGGTCGACGTCCAGGGTGGCCAGCAGGTCCCGCATCCCGCAGGCGTAGGCGGCGACCGAATAGTCCGCCCTCGGCTTGTCGGATGCGCCGTGCCCGAGCAGGTCAGGGGCGATCACGGTGAAGTCGCCGGCCAGCGAGGCGAGCACGTCGAGCCACGTCGACGAATCGTCACCGATGCCGTGCAGGAACAACACGGCGGGACCGCTGCCGGCCATCCGGTAGGCACGGCGGTAGCCGTGGATCACGCGCCAGCGCAGGTCGAAGGTGTCCGGGCCCACGCTGGTCAAGGCGGGTTCCTGCGAACGCACCTAACCAGGGAAACACACTTCCGTTTCCGATGCCCGCGCTAGCGGGAACGGCGCGGTTTCGGCTGGCAGCGCGGGCAGAAGTAGGACGAGCGGTTCATGAACGGTTCGCGGCGGATCGGCGTGCCGCAGCGGCCGCAGGGGCGGTCAGCCTGTCCGTAGACGTTGAGCGAGCGGTCGAAGTAGCCCGACTGTCCGTTGATGTTCACATACAACGCGTCGAACGAGGTTCCGCCGGCCAGCAACGCCTCGGCCATGACCTCCTTCGCGGCGCCGAGCACCGCCGCGCCCTGCGCGCGGGTCAACCGCTCGGTCGGCCGGGACCAGTGCAGCCGGGCCCGCCACAGCGCCTCGTCGGCGTAGATGTTGCCGATCCCGGACACCAGGGTCTGATCGAGCAGCGCACGCTTCACCTCGGTGCGCCGTGACCGCAGCGCCGTGACGGCGGCGTCCTGGTCGAAGACGGGGTCCATCGGGTCCCGCGCGATGTGGGCGATGGTGGCCGGCACCGGCTCGCCGTCGGAGTCGACCAGATCCACCAGCGCGAGACCACCGAAGGTGCGCTGGTCGACGAACCGCAACTCCGGCCCGCCGTCGGTGAACCGGATCCGCGCCCGCAGGTGTTTCTCGTCGGGCGCGCCCTCGGGCTGGACGAGCATCTGCCCGCTCATGCCCAGGTGTGCGAGGATCGCCTGCCCTTCGCCGAGGTCGAGCCAGAGGTACTTGCCGCGGCGCCGGGCGGCCTCGACCGGCAGGCCGGCCAGCCGTCCGGTGAAGTCCTCGGCGCCCGCCGGGTGACGGCGGATGGCCCGCGGATGCAGCACCTCGGCCTTCGCTATGACGCGGCCCGCCACGTGCGCCTGCAACCCGGCGCGCACCACCTCGACCTCGGGAAGCTCAGGCACGCCAGCAGCCTAGCCTGGGCGCTGCCCCGGGCTGGAAAAGGAGGTGGTCCCCATGATCGCGCTCAGTGGGTGGCCCGCCCTGCTGCAAACCTGGCAGGAGCTGGACTTCCCCGATGGGTGGAAAGCCGAGCGGTGGAGATCACCTCGAAGGACAATCCCGTTCCGGATCGCACCACCAGGCGAGACGCCTACGCCCGCGGCGGCGTGGACGTCTACCTGCTCATCGACCGCTGTGCGGAACCCAAACCTCGCGTCACCGTCTACTCGAACCCGGCCGACGGCACCCACCAGCGCAGCATCGCGCGGCCCTTCGGCGAAGCCGTCCACCTCGCCCGGCCGATCGACCTGGAGCTGGACACCAGCCGCTTCCGCTGACGGTCAGTCGGCGCCTTCGGCGGGCTTGAGCTCTTCGTTGAGGGAACGCCACGCCGCCTCGGCGGCCTTCTGCTCGGCTTCCTTCTTCGTCGTGCCCTCGCCGCGGCCCAGGTCCCGGCCGGCGATCAGCACGGTGGCGGTGAACTCCTTGCGGTGATCCGGCCCGGTGTCCTCGACCCGGTACTCGGGCACGCCGAGCCCGGACGAAGCGGTCAGCTCCTGCAGGCTGGTCTTCCAGTCCAGGCCCGCGCCCCGCAGCGGCGCCTCCGCCAGCAGGCCGTCGAACAGCCGGTGCACCAGCGCGCGCCCGGCGTCGATGCCGTGTTCGAGGAACACCGCGCCGATGACGGCTTCGAGCCCGTCCGCGAGGATGCTGGCCTTGCCCCGGCCGCCGGTGAGCTCTTCGCCCTTGCCGAGCAGCAGGTGCGCGCCCAGCCCGCCCGGCCCGAGGTCGCGCGCCACGCCCGCGAGCGCGTGCATGTTGACCACGCTGGCCCGCAGCTTCGCCAGCTGGCCCTCGGGCAGCTCAGGATGCGTGCGGTAGAGGTGATCGGTGACGACGAGCCCGAGCACGGCGTCACCGAGGAACTCGAGCCGTTCGTTCGGCTGCAGCCCACCGTTCTCGTAGGCGTACGAACGATGCCGCAGCGCAAGAGTGAGCAGCTCGGCGTCCAAGGTGACGCCGAGCGCTTCGAGCAATGGTGTTGGGTCGGCAGCCGGTCCCGGCTTCGACTTACCCCCCATTTCGGCCAACGACCTCAGGCGGGTTCGACGACCTGGCGACCGGCGTACTGGCCGCAGGTCGGGCAGGCCACCTGCGGCGGCTTCGGCTGCCGGCAGGCCCGGTTGGGGCAGGGCACCAGCTGCACCGGGGTCGCCTTCCACTGCGCACGGCGGGAGCGGGTGTTCGCTCGCGACATCTTCCGCTTCGGGACGGCCACGACTAGATCTCCTCATCACGATCCGCTCGCTGACGCGAGCCTGGTTTGCTTCGCGAG
>DASSAD010000430.1:0-6497 GCA_035685725.1 Amycolatopsis sp.
GCACGGCAACTGCCGGAACCTGGACAGTTCGGTGTTCTTCCATCCTGACGGAGAGAGGGGATTCGCGCGGGCCGACCGCGTGGCCAGGGCCAAGCAGATCTGCAAGTCCTGTCCCGTGATCGTGGAGTGCCGGCACCACGCCCTCACCGCGGAGGAGCCCTTCGGTGTCTGGGGCGGACTTGACGAGACCGAGCGCCGGGCGGCGATCGCCCGTCGCAAGCAGTTGTTGCACGAACACCAAGAACGTCACGGACGTCACGAACGCGAGGAAGAGAAGGAGTTCGTTTCGGCAGCCCGGTGACCAGAGGCGGCACGCGGACCGGCAGGCGGCGCGCCGGGGGCGCACCTGAGCTGCCGGCGGGGGCCTACTCCCGGTCGGTGTCGACCAGGTCTCCGTCACGAGTGATCAGGGAACGCAGCTTGGTGAGGGCCCGGTGTTGCGTGACGCGCACGTTGCCGGCCGAGATCCCCAGCGCTTCGGCGGTCTCTCCGGCGGACAGCCCGACCGCGATCCGCAACGTCACGATTTCCCGCTGGAGCGCGGGGAGGGTGGCGAGCAACTTCGTCAGTCGTTCGCCGAGGTCGACGTCCAGCGCGTGCTTTTCCGGTTCGTTGTGGGTCAGCGGCCGTTCCGGCAGTTCGGCCATCGGGTCCGAGCGGTCCCGCGAGACGAGGCGGAAGGCGTCGGCGACCTTGTTCGAGGCGATCGCGTGCACCAGATACAGGAACGACCCGCCACGGTCCTGGTAGTTGGGCAGCGCGTGCAGCACGGCCAGGCACACTTCCTGTGCCACGTCGTCCGCCGACAGGTAGGAAAGGTCCCGGCCGCCGAGACGGGCGCGGCAGTATCTCACGGCGACCGGGGTGATCATGGCGAGAAGCTTCGCGACGGCCGCGGAATCCCCGGTGGCGGCTTCGCGCACGGCCGGGTCCAGTTCCTCCTTGGTCAGCCGCTGGCCCGAACGGGGGAACGAATTCGGGGTCAGGAACCCCGATTCCGCGCCTTCGGCGGCGGGTGCGGGAGAAGCGGGAGAAGCGGGTGGGACTCTCGTTCTCATTGATCGGCTCCCCAAGGCAGCGACGACCCTACGACCGGTCGTCGTCGGGGTCCCTGATTACAACCGGTGAGCGAGCACTCCCATTGATACCCTGCCAACTCACCACCGGTGCGACTGTCCGTAATCGTAAGGCGGTGCCGCTGGGGCAGTCCATCTTTCAACTAGAGATAATCCATTCGCAGCAATTCAGCGCTCGGTGGCGTTTCCGACTTGCCGGTTTCGCGCATCATCGAGCGAAAGAGTGCAGAATTGTCCACTTTGATCAACCGGTCGCCGCGGCCGCCGGCTGCCGGTGAAAACCCACCAGCGAAGCAGTACAAATCGTAAGACACCGCCCACGGTACTCGCGGCCGCAAGAGCGGTGGCCTCCAATGTCGCGGACGGCGACGGTGTGATCGCGCGAAGTGACATTAGTGCCAATGATCCGTAAAAGGCGTAGAACGCGAAAGTGCCCAGCGACTGAAGGTGCAGGCGCCGCCACGAAACAGGCTGGCCGACGAAGGTGACGCGCCGCTGGAACTCGGTGTTCGCCACGGTGGTGAGGGCGATGGCGACGATGTTCGCGGTCACCGAGCCGAGCAGCGGGCGCGTCGCGAGGAAGAGCACTTCCTGAATTCCCGTGGTGATCACGCCCGCGACCACATACCAGACCACCGGGTGAGTCCTTTTCCGATGCTCACCCGTCCACGAGGTGGCGGCCATACCTCGAACCTACCGATCGCCGAAAAGTTTCCACACCACCGCCGTAGTGACGTTGATCTCGGCGGTCGACCGGAAGCGCCCCGCCGTCGCCGAAACGTCATCCCCGTCCCCCGTGTCCCCTCTTCCCGTCGCCGTGTCCCCTCTTCCGGTCGCCGAGTTCTCCCTTGCGGTCCCCGAGTTCGCTGTTCCGGTCGCCGTGTCCCCGGTCCGCTCGGGTGATGTCGATCACTGGGGGTTGCCCTGCGGCCCGGCCTGCCGCCCCCTACGGTCGGTGGTACGAGCGCACGTGACCGAAGGGAAGAAGACATCATGCTCGCTATGACGGATGCCGCGGCGGACGCGATCAGCGCACTGACCGCTCAGGAGGGCAAGCAGGAGACGGGCGGGCTGCGCTTCGCGGTCCAGGCCCAGCAGGATTCGGGCGCGCAGCTCGCGCTGTCGGTGGCCGACCAGCCGGAAGCGGGCGACCAGGTGCTCGGTACCGAGGGCGGGGCGCGCGTGTTCCTCGAGCCGGAAGCGGCCCAGTTCCTCGACGACAAGGTGCTCGACGTCCAGCAGGACGACGCGGGCCGGCTGAACTTCGCCGTGATGCCCCAGCCGGCGCCCGGCGCTCCCGCCTGATCGGCGGATCGGGCCGCCCGGGTTCCGGCGGGCCGCCCTGAGGATCTTGTGCCGGCTCACCTCGCGCCCGTCCGTGTCCCGCCGGTGCCGCCGCGGGCCGGTTCGAAAGGGCGGGTGCGAGGTGGGCCCGGGGGCCGGATCGGATGGTGTGCTCAGAGGTCGTCCGCGAGGGCCGGCCTCGGTCAGAAGTGCTGGAGGAGATCCGGGAAGCGGGTCAGGTGGAGGACGCGATCGTCGGCGGGGTCGAGGTCGCCGTCCTCCAGCGACCAGGTGTCTTCGTTCGGGATGAACACGGCGTTCAGGCCCGCCTGCCGGGCGGGCAGGATGTCGGACTTCGGTGAGTTCCCGATCATCCACGCGCGCGCGGGCGACCAGGTGTGCCGCCGCGCGAGTTCGCGGTAGGTGTCGGTGTGCTTCTCTCGCACGATGTGCACGCTCCGGAAGTGTGTCGCCAACCCGGAGGCGTCGATCTTGCGTTGCTGCTCACCGGTATCGCCCTTGGTGAGCAGCAGAAGTTCGTGCCGGCCGCCGAGTTCGCCGAGCGTTTCGCTGACGCCGGGGATCAGCTCGACGCGATGGTTGATCAGCGCGTCGGCCAGTTCCCGGATTTCCCGCCGTTCGGCTTCGGTGGCCGGCCGCTCCCGCAGCCGGGCCACGCAGTCGTGCAGGCTGCGCAGGAAGATCCTGGTGCCGTAGCCGTGCGCGGCCGAGTTCGCGCGCTCGATGTCGTCGAGGACCGCCCGCAGTTCGGTCCGGTTCAGGGTGGGATGGGCGAGCCAGTCGAGGTAGTCGTCGATCACGCGCTCGAAAACGACGTTGTTCTCCCACAGTGTGTCGTCCGCGTCGAAGATCAGGACTTGTCCGGTGTGTCGCACCCGGGGAACAGTACTTCCGCGCCGGTCAGGGGTAAACCGGATTTGGCGGCGCTTCGCCACGCAGGACGGCGACGACGTTCCGCGCCGCCAGCAGGGCCATCTCGGTGCGGGTCTCCACGGTCGCCGAACCGAGGTGCGGGGTCAGCACGACGTTGTCCAACTCCAGCAGCCGTGGCTCGACCTCGGGTTCCTTTTCGAAGACATCCAGCGCGGCGCCCGCGATTTCCTTGCGGGACAACGCCTCGGCGAGCGCCGGTTCGTCGACGACGGGTCCGCGTGTGGTGTTCACCAGCACCGCGCCGGGTTTCATCGCGGCGAGGGCGGCGGCGTCGATGAGGTGCCGGGTCTCGGGGGTCAGGGGGCAGTGCAACGACACGACATCCGAGGTGGCCAGCAACTCCTCGAAGGCGACGAACCGTGCGTCGAGCTCGGTCTCCGCCGCGGACCTCGACCGTCCACTGTAGACGATTCGCATGCCGAAGGCCCTGGCGCGCCGTGCCGTGGCCGTGCCGATCTGGCCGAGTCCGACGATGCCCAGCGTCTTTCCCTGAAGGCCGGAGCCCAGCATGAACCCGAGGTGGAACGACCACGGCCGGCGCGCCCGCAGCAGCCGGTCGCCCTCGGTGATGCGCCGGGTGAGGGCGAGCAGCAACCCGAAGGCCAGGTCGGCGGTCGCGTCGGTGAGCACGCCGGGCGTGTTGGTCACCACCACGCCCCGCTCCGCCAGCGCGGCTACGTCGACGTTGTCGTATCCGACCGCCACGTTGGCCACCACGCGCAGCCCGGGGCCCGCCGCGTCCGCGACCGAGCCGTCGACGCGGTCGTGCAGCATGCTCACGATCGCGTCGGCGCCACGAACGGCCTCGCGCAACTCCTCGGGCGTCAGGGGACGGTCCACCTCCGACGTCCACACTTCGCCGGCTTGGCGCAGCAGTTCCCGTGCCGCTTCGGGTATCCGCCTGGTGACCACGATCCGCATGGAGACACCTTGCACCATGGCGGAGCGAGACGTAAGTTCATATGCAGAACTTGTGTTCGGAATGCGAACCTTGCGGGTTGACCGGGTCGTCGAAGTCGCCGCCTGTGACGTGGCTGACGCGGCGCGGTGTCCCTCCCCGGGCAAGGCGAGGAAGATCGGAAAGGTGGGCAGCGCTCAATGGCCGAGATACTGTCGCTCCGCGACGCCGTCTCCCGGCTGGTGCACGACGGCGACACGGTCGCACTGGAAGGGTTCACGCATCTGATCCCGCACGCGGCCGGGCAGGAGATCATCCGCCAGCGGCGCCGGGACCTCACCCTGGTGCGGATGACCCCGGACCTCGTCTACGACCAGCTGATCGGCGCGGGCTGCGCCCGCAAGCTGGTGTTCTCCTGGGGCGGCAACCCGGGCGTCGGCTCGCTGCACCGGTTCCGGGACGCGGTGCAGAACTCCTGGCCGGTCCCGCTGGAGATCGAGGAACACAGCCACGCCGGCATGGCCAACCGCTATGTCGCGGGCGCGTCGGGCCTGCCGTTCGCCGTGTTGCGCGGCTATGCCGGCACCGACCTGCCCGAGCACACCGAGACGATCAAATTCATCACCTGCCCGTTCACCGGGGAGCGGCTCGCCGCGGTACCGGCGATCAACCCGGACGTCGCGATCATCCACGCCCAGCGCGCGGACCGGAACGGCAACGTGCAGCTCAGGGGCCTGGTCGGGGTGCAGAAGGAAGCGGTGCTCGCGGCCGGCCGCAGCCTCGTCACCGTCGAGGAGATCGTCGACGAGCTGACCCCGGTCCCGGGCGGCGTGGTGCTGCCGAGCTGGGCGGTCACCGCGGTGGCCCGGGTGCCGCGCGGTGCGCATCCTTCCTACGCTCAGGACTATTACGAGCGCGACAACCCGTATTACGAGCATTGGGATTCCATTGGGCGGGAACGGGACTCGTTCGCGCGGTGGCTCGACGAGAAGGTGTTCTCCGTGGCCGATCCCGACGGCGGGACCGTCAAGGAAGCCGAGGCCGTGAAATGACCGCCGCCACCGAACCGGAGCCGACCTTCACCGCCGACGAGATGATGTCCGTCGCCGCGGCCCGCGCGCTCGCCCCGGGCCAGCGCTGTTTCGTCGGTATCGGCCTGCCTTCGACCGCGGCCAACCTCGCGCGCCGCACGCACGCGCCGGACCTGGTCCTGATCTACGAGTCGGGCACGCTCGGCTCCAAGCCGGGCCGGCTGCCCGCTTCGATCGGCGACGGGATCCTCGCCGAGACCGCGGACGCGGTGATCAGCGTGCCCGAGGTGTTCAACTACTGGCTGCAGCCCGGCCGCATCGACATCGGTTTCCTCGGCGCCGCGCAGCTGGACAGGTTCGCCAACATCAACACCACGGTCATCGGCCGCGACTACGCGAACCCGAAGGTCCGCCTGCCCGGCGCCGGCGGCGCGCCCGAGATCGCCGCGTCTTGCCGTGAGGTGTATGTGGTGGTGCGGCAGAGCAAGCGCAGTTTCGTCGAGCAGGTCGATTTCGTCACCTCCTACGGTCACGGGCGCGGCAAGGGGGACCGGGAGAAGCTCGGGCTGCGCGGCGCCGGCCCGACCCTGGTGATCACCGACCTGGGCGTGTTCCGGCCCGACCCGGACACCGCCGAGCTGGTGCTTTCCCAGCTGCACCCGGGCGTCGAGGTCGACCAGGTGCGCGCGGCGACCGGCTGGGACCTGAAGGTCTCGCCGGAGCTGTCGCGCACCCCCGCGCCGACCGAAGCGGAACTGAAGGCACTACGTGAATTGAAGGCAGCGAAATGACCGACGCATTCGTCCTGGACGCCGTCCGGACCCCGTTCGGCCGATACGGCGGCGGACTGTCCGGGGTCCGCCCCGACGATCTCGCCGCGCACGTGCTGCGGGAGCTGGCCGCCCGCAGCGACCTCGACCCGGGTCTGGTCGACGAGGTGGTGCTCGGCGACGCCAACCAGGCCGGCGAGGACAACCGCAACGTCGCCAGGATGGCCGCGCTGCTGGCCGGCTGGCCGACCACGGTGCCCGGCACCACGGTCAACCGTCTGTGCGGCTCCGGTCTCGACGCCGCCATGCAGGCCAGCCGGTCCATCGAGGTCGGCGACGCGTCCCTGGTCGTCACCGGTGGCGTGGAGTCGATGAGCCGCGCGCCGATGATCCTGTTGAAGCCGGAGCGGGCGTTCGCCGCGGGCAACCAGACCCTGCATTCGAGCACCCTCGGCTGGCGCATGGTCAACCCGGAAATGCCGGA
>DASSAD010000431.1:0-3803 GCA_035685725.1 Amycolatopsis sp.
GCTGGACGCGATCGTCGACGAGTTCGCGGAGAACGAGGACCTGCCCAACACCACCAACCCGGACGACTGGGCCCGGATCTCGGGCAAGAAGGGCGAGCGGATCGTCTACATCCGCACCCTGGTCACCGGCAAGAACCAGGAATCGGGTCGCGTCATCGACACGGCGACCAACACCGGCCAGTACCTCTAGCCGGCACCGCGTGCACAAGCGCCCCCGCTCGTGGCCGAGCGGGGGCGCTTGTCGGCCGACACCACTCCCGACCCACCCACATCCCGCGTGTCCTCCAGTCCGGTCGGCGTGTCCTCTGGTCCGGTGCGCGAGTTCTCCCTTCCGGTCGCCGTGTTCTCCCGTCCGGTCCGCGTGTTCTCCCGTCCGGTCGGCGAGTGCTCTTGTGCGGCTGCGCGGCGCCTGCCCGTAGCGCCGGGTCCACCCGTTCGCTGGCCGTGTTGTGACCGGAACAGCGAGTTCGGTGACCGGACGCGAGGACTCGGCGACCGGAACAGCGAGTTCGGTGATTTCTGTATAATGAACTATACTGTTCCCCGTGAGTGAACTGGAGCCCGTTCGTCCGCGCGCGCCGATCACCGCCGCGGATGTGCTTGCCTGGCTGGAAGAGACCGCGGAGTCGGTGCGTGCCGGCGCCGTGAGCGCGAATGACCTGATCGCCGTCCTGGGGGAGCTCAGGCGCGCCTCGGCGGCCTGCGCCGACGCGTCGGACTGGGCACTCCTCGCCGCGCGGGAGGAGGGCGCGAGCCTACGCCAGATCGCCCCGGTGTTCGGCAAGGGATACGTGCGCGCCCCGGCGGCGCGGCTGGAAAAGCTGCACCGCCAGGCCCTCAGCGCGGAGCAGTGGCTGGAAATCCTCCGCGGTCGTGCCATCGCCTGACGCCCGGCCGGCGTGACTTTCGCGGCGAGTGCTCGTTCCATATCTGAAAAAGCCGGCAGGAGTCTGAAAAAGCCGGCAGGAGAAGGGAAAGTTCCGCTGAGTATCGCACTCGGTCTGGCCGCCTTGGGCCGGCCCGCCTACATCAATCTGGGAAGGCCGAAAGCGCTTCCCGCGGACCGTAGCGTAGCCGCCATGCGGCAGGCGAGCTGGGCCGTGCTCGACGCCGCCTACCAGGCGGGGGTCCGCTGGATGGATGTCGCGCGCTCCTACGGGCGCGCCGAGGAGTTTCTCGCGCACTGGCTGGCCGAGCGGGGGCACACCGACGTGACGGTCTCCAGCAAGTGGGGTTACACCTACGTGGGCGGCTGGCGCCTCGACGCGACGATGCACGAGGTCAAGGAGCATTCCGCGAGCGGATTTTCCCGGCAGTGGACGGAAAGCCGCGAGTTGCTGGGCTCGGCCATCAACCTGTACCAGGTGCATTCCCTCACCGAGGACAGCCCGCTGTTCACCGACGAGCCACTGCTGCGCGCGTTGGCGGCGCTGACCGACGACGGCGTGCGTGTCGGGTTCTCCACGTCCGGCCCGCGGCAGGCCGGCGTGATCCGGCGTGCCTTCGAGCTCGAGGTCGCCGGCCGCCCGGTGTTCACGGCCGTGCAGTCGACGTGGAACCTGCTCGAACCCTCGGCCGGCCGCGCGCTGGCGGAGGCGCATGCGGCCGGAAACCTGGTGCTGGTGAAGGAAACCCTGGCCAACGGCCGGCTGGCGGTGCACGCCCCCGAGGTGGTCGCCCGGATCGCGCAGCGACACGGGGTCGGGCCCGATGCCGTGGCGGTGGCGGCGGTCCTCGCGCGCCCGTGGGCCGACGTGGTGCTCGTCGGTCCCTCGAGTGCCGGCCAGCTGGCGGCCAACCTGGCCGCGACCAGGCTCAAGCTGACCTCGGGGGAGCAGCGTGCCCTGGCCGCGCTGGCCGAACAATCAGGTCAGTACTGGGCGCGGAGATCCTCTTTGCACTGGCGGTAACCGCTTGCACTAGTCTCAGCGCCCTCAACGAATCAGCGGAGGGGACTGATCAGGTGCGACACGGGCGGGTGTTGGTCCTGGCTGCGGTGGTGTTGACCGGTGTGACCGGTTGCGCGAACCGTCCCAACAACTTGGAGACTTACTACAACAACGCGGGCAATGCGTCCACACCCACCTCGGGGCAGGTCGAGGCGCCGAACCGGAACGCGGCGGTGCAGAGCACGGCCCAGAGCGCGCCGAACACCGTGGCGACCCAGGTCGCGGCCGAGGTGACCGCGGCGGTGCTGACCTCCTCGGACCTGGCCGGGCAGGGCGTGCACGCGGCGTCGACGCGTCCGGCGAACGGTGCCTGCCTCGCCGCGGTCCCGGCCGGGGATCCGCAGGGCGCGAGCTGGCTCTACGGCAGCGGTTCCAGCCTCGTCCAGGAGGTCACCGGGTATCTGGACAGGTCCGCGACCGACGTGCTGAACCAGGTGCACTGCGGGGGCGTGCAGCTCAGCATGCCGGACACCCCGGGCGCCGACGTGGCCCGAGGCTGGTGCCAGGCCGAGACCTGCACCGTGCTGCTCGCGACCGGGCACGTGCTCTCCAGCCTGCAGGTCGTGGCGAGTGCGCAGTCGCGGGCCGAGGACGCGGTGAAAAGCGTTGCGCCGATCGCCAGCGGCAAGCTGCCCGGGGCCTGACCCCGGGCCGGTGACGGCGGCGCGTTCGTCCCGGCGCGCTAGGCGGCGGGGTACCGGCGGAACCACTCCCGGATGCCCTGGCGGCCGTCCGGGATCAATGGCGTCGCGGGGTCTTCGGCCCACTTCGCCAGCTCGCTCAGGCGCATCCACGCGCCGTCGACGATTTCCTCCGGCTGGTGGCTGATGGGCCCGTCCCAGCGGGTTTCGAAGGTGAAGTTGTGGCAGCGGATCGGTGGATCGCGGAACACGTGCGTGAACAGCGGTTCCAGCGGCGCGTCGCGGATGCCGAGTTCCTCGGCGAGTTCCCGGTAGGCGCATTCGAGCGGGGTCTCGCCCGCCGCGACGACGCCGCCGGCCCAGCAGTCGTAGGTACCCGGGAAGACGTCCTTGTCCGGCGATCGCAGGTGCACGTAAGCGCTTTCTCCGTCGGGAGACCGCACCAGCACGGATCCGGCGGCGTGCCAGAGCCCCTTCGCCCGCACCTCGGCGCGGGTCGCGCTGCCGACCACCGCGCCGCCGGCGTCGTACACCGCGACGAGCTCACTGCCTTGCACGCCTTCCGACCCTAGAGCGTGCGAGGCCGTCGTGGGGACCACCGACCTCGGTTGCCGTCCGCAACGCCCGGCATCGCGGTTGTCGGACCAGCCTCTTATCGGGGGGTTTACCCGGTCGCAACCCGTGGGCCACTCACCGTCGCGGGCCGGGACCCGTAGGCTTGAGTCATGCGGCGGATCATGGGAACCGAGGTCGAGTACGGTATCGCGGTGCCGGGCGACGCGACCGCGAACCCGGTGCTGACCTCGACACAGGTGGTACTGGCCTACGCGGCGGCGGCCGACATCCCGCGGGCGCGCCGGGCGCGCTGGGACTACGAGGTGGAGTCTCCGCTACGCGACGCGCGGGGCTTCGACCTGGCGGGCCCCGGCGGCCCCGGGCACGACCCCGACGTCGAGGATCTGGGCGCGGCCAACGTCATCCTGACCAACGGCGCCCGGCTCTACGTCGACCACGCTCACCCGGAGTACTCGGCGCCCGAGGTCACCAACGCGCGGGACGCGGTGATCTGGGACAAGGCGGGGGAGCGGGTGATGGAGCAGGCCGCGATCAAGGCGGCCACCGTGCCCGGCCAGCCGCCCCTGCAGCTTTACAAGAACAACGTGGACGGCAAGGGCGCCAGCTACGGCACGCACGAGAACTACCTCATGTCGCG
>DASSAD010000432.1:0-17972 GCA_035685725.1 Amycolatopsis sp.
TCCGGCATGGAGATGGCGAGGGTGTTCTCGGCGCTGCACCCCGCGCCCGTGCTGGTGTTCGTCACCGGGCACGCGCACGAGGCGGTGAACGCCTTCGATCTCGGTGCGGTCGACTACCTGCTCAAGCCGTGCAACCAGAGCCGGCTCGACCGGGCGGTGGACCGGGTACTGGACAAGCTGCGGGCGGTGCCGGCGCCGGCCGGGACCACCATGGCACCGGCGAAACCGGACGACGACGAGGTGATCCCGGTCGAACTGGCCGGGACCACGAAACTGGTGCCCCGCTCCACCGTCCGCTGGGTCGAGGCACAGGGCGACTACGCGCGGCTGTTCACCGACGACGGCAACAGCCACCTGGTCCGCATTCCGCTCACCCAGCTCGAAGAACGCTGGGCCAAGGCGGGTTTCGTGCGGATCCACCGGTCCTTCCTGGTGGCCCTGAACCTGATCACCGAGCTGCGCATGGGGCAGGGCGGCTATCAGGTGGTGATCGGGAACGAGGAAAAGCTCCTACCGGTCTCGCGGCGCCACACGCGTGAGCTCAAGGATCGGCTGACCGGCCGGTGAGCGCCGAGGATCACCACCTGCACGGAGACGGGATCCGCGAGCCGGACCAGATGCTCGGTCATGGTTCCCACGTGCCCGCGCCGGTGGAGTCGATCCCGCCGGCGCCGCCGTCGGAGCCCGAACCGCCGCCGGCGAAACCGCCGAAGCGGCACCGCGTGGTGCTCGCCGACCCGCGTTCCCGGTCGAGGCCGACGCTGCGCGCGCGGGTCGAGCTGGAGGAGCAGACGAGCTGGGGTGAGGCGCTGATCAAGGATCTGGTCAAGCGCCAGGCCCGGACCGCTTTCCTGCTGGGCCTGCTGGTGCTGCTCCTGCTCGGTTCGCTGCCGCTGGCCTTCTACCTGTCACCGGACTTCGCCGCGACACGCGTGATCGGCGTGCCGCTGGCCTGGCTGTTGCTCGGAGTCCTGCCGTTCCCACTGCTGCTCGTGGTCGGCCTGACGTACAACCAGCTCGCGGAGGACCACGAGCACGACTTCGTCGAAATGATCGACAACTGAGGCGGACGGGCGCTTTCCGTGCTCGTCCGGCCGCGGCCGGGTGCGGCCTGGCGTCCCGGATTTGCCTGTCCTGAGACAATCCCCGAGTGCTGTTGAACCCGTGGGCATTGAGCGCTGTCGCTCTGGTCGCCGTGCCCGCGTACTACCTGGGGCACCGATCGTCCCGGTTCGCCAGTTCCACGCAGGATTTCCTGGTCGCCCGGCGGACCGTGCGCTCACGCCGCAACGCCGCCGCGATTTCGGGCGAGTTCATCTCCGCCGCCTCGTTCCTCGGTGTCGCGGGCATCGTGCTCAAGGACGGTGCGGACGGTCTGTGGTATCCGGTCGGGTTCACCGCGGGCTATCTGGCGTTGATGATGTTCGTCGCGGCGCCGATGCGGCGTTCCGGGGCGTACACGCTGCCGGATTTTCTCGAGGCGCGGCTGGGTTCGGTGGTGTTGCGCCGCTTCGCGACCACGTTCATGGTGTTCATCGGCATCCTCTACCTCGTGCCGCAGCTGCAGGGCGCCGGGCTGGCGGTGAGCAGCGTGCTGCCGGTCCCGATCTGGGTCGGCGAGGTGGCGCTGACCGTGCTGGTGGTGATCAACGTGGTGGGCGGCGGAATGCGGTCGATCACGGTGGTCCAGGCCTTCCAGTACTGGGTCAAGCTGTTCGCGATCGCGGTACCGGCGTTCGTGCTGTCCGCGGTCTTCCTCAGCGGCGGTCAGCCCGGTCCCGCCGGCCCGCTCGGGTCCCCCGCCTCGCCGATGTTCGCGCGTGAGACGACGGTGGTCGTGCCGTCCAACCTGGACCTCAAGGTGGCCGCGCTGACGCCGGTGTGGGTGCAGGGGCCGGGCCAGCAGGCCCGGCATCTGGAAGCGTGGCCCTCCGGGATGACCGCGCATATCGCGCGGGGCACCCGGTTGACGTTCCCGGCGGGCACGGCGACCCCGGTGGTCTCCGACGCGCAGGCGGCCAACAGCGACTGGTTGCGGCCCGGTTCGGGCGGCCTCACCGACATGCTGCGCACCTACTCGTTGATCGTGGCGTTGTTCTTCGGTGCGATGGGCCTGCCGCATGTGCTCGTGCGCTACTACACCAACCCGGACGGCAAGGCCGCACGCCGGACCACGCTGCACGTTCTGCTGCTGCTCAGCCTGTTCTACCTTTTTCCCGAGGTACTGGGCGCGATGTCCCGGATGTATCTGCCGCAACTGCTCGTCGACGGTCGCACCGACGCGGCGGCGCTGTGGCTGCCCTCGGCGGTCATGCCCGGTGTGGGCGGGCAGGTCCTGGGGGCGGTGGTGATGGCGGGGGCCTTCGCGGCCTTCATTTCGACGGGTTCCGGGCTGCTGGTCGGCGTTGCCGGGCTGGTGTCCACCGACGTGTTCAAGGGCCGCGTCTCGCATTTCCGGGTGGCGGCCGGCATTGTCGCCGTCGTGGGTTTCGCGGTCGCGCTGACGTTGCGGCCGATCGATCTGTCGACCAGCGTCGGCTTCGCCTTCGCGCTGGCCGCGTCGACGTTTTCCCCGCTGCTGGTGCTGGGCGTGTGGTGGCGCGGGCTGACCTGGCCGGGGGCGCTGGCGGGCATGATCATCGGTGGCTGTCTGGTGCTGGCCGCGCTGGCGGTCAATGTGGTCCACAGTCACCTGGGCGGTCCCACCTACTGGTACAGCGTGCAGCCGGCACTGGTGACCGTGCCGGTGGCCTTCCTGGTCACGATCCTGGTGAGTCTCGCGACCAAGGCCGGCCGGCCCGCCGACGTCAACTCGATCATGTTGCGCCTGCACGCCCCCGACCCGCTGGGATTCATGCGCGACCGCATGGTGAACAGGTTCGGCCGGGCGGCGGCGCGGGTGGCCGGCCGGGGTCGGCACCGGAAGTAACGCGGCACGACGCCCGCTGAGCAGACGCCCGGTATTTGGGCCATTCGGCGGTACCTTCACCTTTTCATGACCTTCTCCTGAAGAAGTGCGTCATGCGAACGGGCTGTTCCGGGTGAAACGGTGGAACCGGTCGGCAAACTATTTACGATAGAAAACTCATTCACTCCAATGGCCTAGTAACTTCCGCACTCTTTAAGGGCAAGATCTAGCGCGCATCCATAAAAGGTAAAGAGGAGTAGACCATGCAGCTGGAGGTTGTCCCGTGAGCGCCGACGAGGACCTCGCCACCGACCCGGGGCCGGGGGTCGACTGGCACCAGGTGCAGGGGAGCGCGGAGTTCGCCGAGCTGCGGCGGAGGCTGCGGGTCTTCGCCTTCCCCATGACGGCCGCATTCCTCGCTTGGTACCTGTTGTACGTCCTGCTCGCCGACTACGCGCACGGTTTCATGTCGACGAAGCTGTTCGGCAATGTCAACGTCGGGCTGATCATCGGCCTGCTGCAGTTCGTGTCGACGTTCGTGATCACCTGGGTCTACGTCCGGTACGCCAACCGGAACCTCGACCCGGTCGCCGACAAGATCCGTCGTGAGATCGAGGGAGAGGCCGAGTGAGGAACCTGGCCGCGGGCGTCGAGGGCACCAACCCCACGCTCAACATCGTCATTTTCGCGGTCTTCGTGGCGATCACGCTGGTGATCGTGTTCTGGGCGAGCCGCAACACCCGGACCGCTTCGGACTACTACGCGGCCGGGCGCGCGTTCAGCGGTCCCCAGAACGGCATCGCGATCTCCGGTGACTACCTGTCCGCGGCGTCGTTCCTGGGCATCGCCGGTGCGATCGCGATCAACGGCTATGACGGGTTCCTCTATTCCATCGGGTTCCTGGTCGCCTGGCTCGTCGCGCTGCTGCTGGTCGCCGAGTTGTTGCGCAACACGGGCAAGTTCACCATGGGCGACGTCCTCGCGTACCGGATGAAGCAGCGGCCGGTGCGAGCCGCGGCGGCGGTCTCCACACTGGTCGTCTCGTTCTTCTACCTGCTCGCGCAGATGACCGGCGCGGGTGGTCTGGTCAACCTCCTTCTCGGCGTCGAGGGCGAGGCGGCGCAGGACGTCGTCATCGCGGTGGTCGGCGTGATCATGGTGTTGTACGTGCTGATCGGCGGCATGAAGGGCACGACCTGGGTCCAGATCATCAAGGCCGTGCTGCTCGTCCTCGGTGCGCTGGTGATGACGGTGTGGGTGCTGAGCCTGCACGGCTTCGGCTTTTCCACGCTGTTGCAGCACGCCGTCGACACGGGCGGCGCCAACGGCCCGGCGTTGCTCGGGCCGGGCAAGCAGTACGGCAAGACCGGGACCAGCAAGCTCGACTTCCTTTCGCTGGCCATCGCGCTGGTGCTCGGCACCGCGGGCCTGCCGCACGTGCTGATGCGCTTCTACACGGTGCCGACCGCGCGCGACGCGCGTAAGTCGGTGGTGTGGGCGATCATCGTGATCGGGGTGTTCTACCTGTTCACGCTCGTCCTCGGCTACGGCGCGGGCGCGCTGGTCGGGCCGGAGCGGATCAGCAAGGCTCCCGGGGGCACGAATTCGGCGGCCCCGTTGCTCGCGCTGCAGATCGGCGGCCCGGTGCTGCTCGGGCTCATCGCCGCGGTCGCCTTCGCCACGATCCTGGCCGTGGTCGCCGGGCTCACGATCACCGCGTCGGCTTCGTTCGCCCACGACGTGTACGCCAACGTGATCAAGAAGGGTGCGGCGGACGGCAAGGGCGCCGAGGTCCGGGTCGCCCGGATCACCGCGCTGGTGGTCGGGGCGGTCGCGATCGTGGGCGGGATCCTCGCCAAGAGCCAGAACGTGGCGTTCCTGGTCGCGCTCGCCTTCGCGGTCGCGGCCTCGGCGAACCTGCCGACGATCCTGTATTCGCTGTTCTGGCGGCGGTTCAACACCCGGGGCGCGCTGTTCAGCATCTACGGTGGCCTGATCGTCACCATCGTGCTGATCGTGTTCTCGCCGGCGGTGTCCGGCGAGTCGACGTCGATGATCAAGGGTGCCGACTTCCACTGGTTCCCGCTGTCGAATCCGGGACTGGTGTCGATCCCGGTCTCGTTCTTCCTCGGCTGGCTCGGCACCGTCCTGTCGAAGGAGACGACGGAGAAATACGCGGAAATGGAGGTACGCGCGCTCACCGGCGTCCATGCCGAGGGGGCCACCGCGCACTGAGCACTCGCCGGGGTCACCGCCGGGGTGTCGGAGCGGTGACCCCGGCGGCTTTATCGGCAGGCAACGGAGGCTAGTGGGAGGATGGGCAGGTGAATTCGGGACAACTGCCGACCGCGTCCGTGTCCGAGCTGCCGGCCGAAGGAATTTCCCTGCTCGATGTACGGGAACAGGACGAGTGGACCGCCGGGCACGCGCCCGAGGCACTGCACATCCCCCTCGGCGAGCTGCCGGCCAGGGTCGGTGAGCTGGGCGCGCTGCCCGACGACCGGCCCGTCTACGTCATCTGCCGCAGCGGGGGTCGTTCGGCGCGCGCCGCGGCCTGGCTCAACGCGAGCGGCTGGGACGCGGTGAACGTGGCCGGCGGGATGAAGTCCTGGCAGGTCGAGGGGCGTCCCGTGGTCGGCGACTACGCGGGCATCGCACCGGAAATCCTCTGACATGCAGCCGGGGTGGTACCACAACCCGAGGCAGGAGCGCCCCCGCGCGCGCCTGCGGTGGGTCGCCGCACCGCCTCCGGGTGCGTATCGGCCCCGGCGAGCGCGGTTCGTCGAGCACTACACCGGCCCGCCCGCGTATCCGGTGCCGCCACGGTGGGGCTTTCCGCACCTCACCTGGCGGGAGCCGACGACCGTACCCGGCACCCCGTCGAGCTTCCCGACTCCGCTGGAACGGACGCGGTTGCTGGCCCGCAACGCGCTGACCGTGCTGTGGTTCCTGGCCGGGTTGGCGCTGGTGGCCACGGTCGCCGAGTTCTGGCGCTACGCGCTGTTGGTGATCAGCCGGGACTCGGCCCTGAACACCTCCGTCGTCGCGATGTCCGACGCGCTCGAAGTCATCGCCTCGCTGCTCACGGTCGTCTTCGGGCTGATGGCGGTGGTCTGCGTGCTGTGGTGGCTGCTCGTCATCCGGCAGGCCGCGGCGGAAGAGAGCGGCTGCACGCCACCGCGCTCCTCGCGCGAGGTGCTGGCCGGCACCCTGGTGCCCGGGCTCAACCTGGCGATGGCCGGGTCGATCCTCGCCGAACTCGAGCATGCGGTGTCCGGCCGCCCGGCCGACCGGCGGCCTCGGCCGTCCCGGCTCGCGTTGTCGTGGTGGGGAGCCTGGATCGCCAACGAGGTGCTGATGGTCCTGGTGATCGTCTGGCGCCTGCGCGCCGGTATCCAGGCCCAGGCGGACGCGGTGCTGCTCAGTGGTTTCCTCGATCTGTCGGCCGTCCTCCTCGCGGCGCTGACCGCCGTGTTGGTCTACCGGTTGAGCAGCCTGATCGCACCCGTTTCGGCCAGCAGGCTCCGCCTGCGCCGGGTCCTCGCCGTCACCGGGGCCCCGGCTCCCGAGCTGCGCCCCGCCCGCCCGGCCGGCGCCTCACGCTGACACCGGCAAGGTCCGCGGGCCCCGGATGACGAACTCGGGGCGGCGCCGCGGTTCGCCCGCCAAGCGCAGGCCGGGAGCCAGGGAAAGCAGGGCACGGATCGCCGCGGCGATCTCGATCCGCGCCAGCGGCGCGCCGATGCAGTAGTGGATGCCCGCGCCGAACCCGAGGTGTGGATTGGGCGAGCGCCCGACGTCAAGGGTGTCGGGCTCGGCGAACACCGCCGGGTCGCGGGCGGCCGCGCCCAGCAGGGCGGCGATCTTCTCGCCCTTCGCGACGCGGAACCCGGCGATCTCGACGTCGTCGGTCGCGGTCCGCTCGAACAGCTGCAACGGCGCGTCGTACCGGATCAACTCCTCGACGGCCGCTTCCACCAGCCTCTGGTCGTCGCGCAACCGTTGCCACTGGGCCGGGGCGCACAGCAACGCCCACACCCCGTTGCCGAGCACGTTCACCGTCGCCTCGTGGCCGGCCATGAGGAGCAGGACAGCGGTCGCCACCACCTCATCACCGGTCAGCGCACCATCCCCGGCCGCCGCGACCAGGTCGCCGAGCAGGTCGTCCCGCCGGCGCCTGCGCCGGTCCTCGACAACCTCCCGCAGGTAGGCGACGAACTCGCCGGCCGCGCGCTCGGCCGCGGCCTGATCGGCGGCGGGCAGGCCGTATTCGTACATCTTGACGATGGCGTTGCTCCACACCAGCAGTCGCGCGCCGTCCTCGGCCGGCACGCCCAGCAGTTCGGTGATGACCCGCACCGGCAGCGGCTGGGCGAGGTGGGCGAGCAGATCGGCCTGTCCCCCGTTTTCGGTCCGCTGGGCGAGCCCGCGGGCCAGGTCGGTGGCCAGGCGGGCGATCCGGGGGCGCAGGCGGTCGAGGTGGCCCCGGGCGAAGGCGGTGGAGATCACCCGCCGAAGCCGGGTGTGCACCGGCGGCTCATTTTCCAGCAGCGAGTTGCGGTGCAGCAGATTGAACGAGACGAACCGCTCCGCGGGCGTGGCGTCGGTCCAGATCCGGCCGAGTCCGCGATGCCGCAGCACGGCCGAAGCCGCCGCGTGGGACACCGCGATCGCCAGCCCCAGTCCGTCGTGTCGATGCACCTCTCCGGCCCGGCGCAGGCGGGCGAATTCGGGATAGGGATCGGCGAGGAACTCGGGATCGCTCGGGTCGAACACCTGGTGAGGATAAGGCCGTTTCGCGAGTCCGGACGGCAGCAGGACGGATACGGGGACGACATACCCACCGCGACCGGGCGCTCCCGCGGTATCTATCCTCCTGCCATGGGTAAGGCAGCGCGCAAGAAGAACAAGGCGCCCAAGATCCGCGACGTGTTCGTGGCACAGCCGTTCGAGGGGCTCGCAGCCGAGCCCGAGCTGATCGCGCTGCGTGAGTTCGTCCCGTCGGCGACCGCGAGGCTGACCATCGCCGACGACCCGGAGCGGGTCGTCACGCTGGCCACCGTGCTGCCGATGGCCGCCGCCGCCTTCGTCCGCGCCGACGGCGAGGTGTTCGTCGGTCTGCAGGTGCAGATCCACTCGTCGGACATCAGCCGTGACCTCGGCCGGTCCCTGCGCTGGGCGCTGGAGGCCAAGGCCGGTGACGTGCTCTCCGTACCCGACACGACCAGCCCGCCCGGTGAACGCCAGCGCCTGCAGGACCTCTTGGTGCCCGACGCCGAGTTGGCCGTGACCCTGCACGGCGACTTCTCCTGGTGGCTGCCCGAGGACACCGAACCCACCGGCGACGTCCAGCTTTCGCTCGATCGCGCGAACGAGGCCATCATGCCCACCGAGCGGCTCGGCCCGGGCTCGTACTGGGTCCTCGCCGGCGAGAAGGCGCACCTGCGGTGGGTCCGGCCCGAGCCGGAGAACCGGCTGTTGCAGGCCATGGCGCGGCTGTCGGCCGCGGGCGGGCTCGGGCTGGGCGACGGCTCGCGCTACGCCGGTTCGTTCCGGGCGCACGGCTTGCTGGTGCCGGTCTGGGACCTCGACCCCGAGGCGCACGCCCGCGAGTGGATCGACCCCGCGAAGCAGCTCGGTGTACGGCTGGACGACGCGCTTGCGTCGCTGGACGACGAGCCGTTGAACGCGGCCGAGCGGAGGGCCCGCGACGGGCTGATCGGGCGGCAGCTGACACTGCGGTGATCCTGCACATCTGTTCGGCCGCCGACTGGACGGGCGAGGAATACCGGGCGCCCTCCCTCGACACGGTCGGATTCATTCACTGTGCCGACCCCGGCACCGTCCACCTGCCCGCCAACCGGCTCTACGCGGGCCGCATCGATCTCATCCTGCTGCAGATCGACCCGGCCAAGCTCACCGTCCCGTTGCGCTGGGAGGAAGGCGATCCGCCCGATCCCGGCGGCATCTGGTTCCCGCACGTCTACGGCCCGATCGAGCCCGGCGCCGTGGTCGCCGTGCACGACTTCCTGCCCGAGGCCGACGGCACCTTCCGGCCACCCGCCGGCGTCGCCCGGCCCTCCTGACCGACTCCGCCGCACGATTTCGTAACGGCTTGCGACCGGCGGCTAACCGGCGCGTCCTCCGGACTGATGACCCAACGGGGACAACCGGAGGGGGCCGGGATGCGTGAGTCAGGCGAGGAAGACGTGCCGGCGGAAGGAGCCAAGGTGACCACGACCGTCCCCGCGGTGGCGGACCGGGCTCCCGACGCCTTCTCGGCCGGCCTCAGCGACTTCGGGGAGTTCGTCCGCGCCAGCCTGCCCGGCCTGCTGCGCTATGGGCACGCCCTCACCGGCAACCCGCACGACGCCGCCGATTTGGTGCAGACCGTGCTGGAAAAGCTCGGCGCGCGCTGGCCGAGCGTCCGGCGCAAGACCGGGGACCCGCTCGCCTACGTCCGGCGGGCCATGGCCAACGCGCACATCTCCCGCTGGCGGCGGACCCGCCGCGAGAACCTGGTCGCCGACCTTCCCGACCTGGCCGCGTCCGCGGCGAACGACCCCTTCGAGCACGAACCGCTGTGGCAGGCCTTGCGGGAGCTGCCGCCGCGACAGCGCGCGGTGATCGTGCTGCGCTACTACGAGGGTCTGTCCGAAGCCGAGATCGCGAGAACCCTGGGGATCAGCCAGGGCACGGTGAAGAGCCAGGCCAGCAAGGCGATGACCAGCCTGCGGGCCAAGCTGGCCGAAGGGAGGGAAACGGAATGACCGGCCACCGCCACGACCTTGGCGACGATTCGGGCGGCGACCTGGATGGTGAGCTGCGACGGTTGTTCGACGACAAGCGCCTGGCCGTGCCGCCGCGCGCGGGCGCGGAGGACATCGTCGTGGCGGGAGCCCGGCGGATCCGGCGGCGCCGGGCCGCGCTCGCCACCGCCGGGGGCGCGCTTGCCGTCGTCGCGCTGGCCGGGGGCGTGCTGGCGCTCGGGGGCCTGCGGACCGGCCCGGCGCAGGTCGCGCTTCCACCGGCGAGCCAACCGGTCCCGAGTACTTCCCGGCCGGCTCTTCTCGTCCCGCCCATCGCGCCGACGGCGGCGCCGACGAGCACTACCCCGGGTGCTCAGTCCGGCGATCAGGCGCCCCTGCCGGAAACGCAGAGCCCGCGGTCTTCCCCGCGGCAGACGGCACCATCCCCGCCGTCCACTTCCACGCGGCTTCCCGTGGTTTCGGGCTCGGTCCTGGGCCCGTCCGGTTATGGCGCACTCCAACTCGGAATGTCGTTCGAAGCGGCGAAGGCGACCGGGATGCTCGCCGACGCCTCGGCGCCACCGAGCGGTTGCGCGACCTACCTGCTGGCCGAGGGCTCGTCGGCGGTCTCCGGCGTCTACATTTCGCCGACCGCCGGGATCCTCCGGTTCGAGGCCGCCGGGGCGGCTACCCCGGAAAACGCCCGGATCGGTTCGACACTGGCACAGCTGCGCGCGGCCTACCCCGACCTCGCGAAGGGCTCGTCGACCTACACCGCATCGGCGGGATCGGGTGGCAGTTACGTGTTCTACCTCGATGACAGCGACGTCGTCACGGCCTACGAACTCATCGGCCCGGCGGTCACCTGCTGACTCAGAGCGCGCCGCCGGCGACGGGCGGCATGGTGGGGTCGGCCCCGGTCGGCCCCGGCCGGCGTACGAGGAAGTTCTCCACGTCGAACAGGTTGCCGCCGGCGCGCTTGACGACGTTGAGCAGTGTGGTCATCTGGGAGATCTCCTCGGTCTGTTCCTTGATGAACCACTGGATGAACTGCTCGCCCTGGTAGTCGTCTTCGGCGCGCGCCGCCTTGGCCAGGGCCTTGACATCCGCGGCGACCTCCCGCTCCTGCTCCAGCGCGAGTTCGATGAGGTCGGAAACGTCGGAGAAGTCGTTCCGGATCTCACCGGTTCCGGGAATTTCCACCGGATGATCCGTGTCCATCAGGTACTGCACGAGCGCCAGCGCGTGGTTTCGTTCTTCCACCGACTGCCGGTAAAGACGTTTCGCGAGTTCCGGCAGATCCTCGTTGTCGAGCCAGACCGCCAGGGCCAGATACTGCTGGGCGGCGCCGAACTCGTTGCGCACCTGCTGTTGCACAAGCTCGTAGAACTTGGAGCGCGGTTCCTTTTTTCTGGTGGCCATGCCGCCAGACTAGGCAGTGATGTGCGGTGTTTCCACTTTGTCCGAACTCGTCGCGTCCCTCAATCGAGTGGGTCACGCAGGATCGGGCAGGACATGCAACGCGGTCCACCCCGCCCCGAGCCGAGTTCGGCACCCGCGATCGGCAGCACCTCGATCCCGGCGTCGGCCAGGCGGGCGTTGGTCTCCACATTGCGTTCGTAACCCACCACGACCCCGGGTGCGAGGGCGAGGGTGTTGTTCCCGTCGTCCCACTGCTCGCGCTCGGCGATCACCGGATCGAGCCCCGTATCGATCACGCGCAACTTCTCGATCCCCATCGCCGCCGCGGCCGCGTGCAGAAACGGCTCCGGCCCTTCGACCCGGAGCGATCCGTCTCCCCTCGGCCGCATCGTGTAGGCCACCAGGGAATCGCGGGCGAGCGGGTACATCACCACCGCGTCACGGTCCACCATGGTGCATACGGTGTCGAGGTGCATGGTCGCGCGGGCCTGTGCGATCGGCACGGCGAGCACCGTGTGTGCGATGGCGTCGGCGAACAGCGAGCGGGCCAGCGACTCGGCACCGGCCGGCGTGGTCCGCTCACCGATCCCGACCGCCAGCACGCCGGGGGCCAGCAGCATCACATCGCCGCCTTCGACCGGCGCCGAATGGGCACCGTAGGCGCGCGCGGCGTGCCGGAACCGCGGGTGGTACGCGTAGATCAGGTCCAGTAGCGCCGTTTCGCGCCGGCGGGCGGGCATGGCCAGCGACGAGATCGCGACCCGGTCGGCGATCCACACCGACGAGTCCCGGGTGAACAGCAGATTCGGCAACGGGTCGACGGCGAAGTCGTGCGGCTGGTGCATCCTGCGCACCAGCGACGCTCCCGTGTTCAGCTCGGGCAGTTCTTCGAAGGTGAGCCCGCACATCAGCGTCCCGGCCAGCGTAGCGGTGTCCACAGTAGACAGATGGGTGCGCAGCGCGCCGGCGAGCGCCTCGCCCAGATGCTTGGCGTCCACGGCCAGCCCGACCCCCGCCGCGTGCGCACGCGCGTCGGAAAGTGCCTCGTCCAGCAGGTCCGCGAGAAGCAACACCTCGACACCGCGGCCGCGCAGTACCGCCGCGAACGCGTCGTGCTCCTGCTGCGCCCGGTCCACCCATGGGATCGAGTCGAAGAGCAGTTGGTCGTTGTTGCGCGGGGTCAGCCGTTTGAGCTCGTCACCGGGCCGGTGCAGCAGTACCGACCGTAGCGGCCCGACCTCGCTGTCCACTCGGGGAGTCACGACTGCAGGTTACGGCAGCCAGGACACATGTCCACGCAGCAGCGCATAGCCGACGAACGAGACCACGTCCAGGATGGTGTGCGCGACGATCAGCGGCCAGAGCCGGTTGGTGCGCTGCCAGACGCGCCCGAACACCAGACCCATGATCAGGTTGCCGACGAACCCACCGAAGCCCTGATAGAGGTGGTAGGAGCCGCGCAGCACGGCCGCGCTGAGCAGGCCCGCGTTCTCCCGTAGGCCGAGTTGCCGGAGCCTCGTCAGCAGGTAGCCGATGACCAGTACCTCCTCGGCGAAGGCGTTGCCCGCGGCCGAGGCGACCAGTGCGATCGGCCGCCACCAGGTGTCATCCAAAATGGACGGTTCGACGGCGAGGCTGAAGCCGAGCTTCCAGCTCACGAAGTACAGCCCGAGTCCGGGGACGCCGATCAGCGCGGCCAGTCCGGCACCCCACAGCGCGTCGCGGCCCGGACGCAGCCGGTCCAGGCCCACGGCCGCGAGCCGGATACCGCCACGTACCAGCAGGTAGGCGCCCAGTGCTCCCCAGGCGAACAGTTCGATCGCGGACAGCAGCTGCGCCAGCAGGTCGATCAGGCTGGCGGCCGCCTGCGGTGCGTTGAGCGCGACCTGCTGCTTGCTCAGCGGCACCGGGCGAAGCAGCGAGTCGATGAGCGAAAGCAGGCTGCGGGCGCCGGAAAGGCCGAGCGTGACCGAGAAGACAATCAGAAGTTCGATCTTGAGCCGACGCCGTTCCAGCGCATCGGCGACCGGCTCGGGCGCCTGCGGACGCTCGGGGCGAAGCCAGTCGCGGACCACGGATGTCACCCCAGCACGCTACCGTTTGGAGCCATGAAGATTGCCACCGCCGACCGCGTCGAGCGCGCGGAGCTGCTCGAATTCCTCCGTACCCGCCACCGGGCCATCCTGACCACCACCCGTGCCGACGGCACACCGCAGCTTTCGCCGGTGGCCAGCGGCATCGACAGCGAGGGCCGGTTCGTCGTGTCCACCTACCCCGCGCGCGCGAAGACCCGCAACGCCCGCCGTAACCCGGCCGTGTCGGTCTGCGTGCTTTCCGACGAGTGGAACGGCGCGTGGGTGCAGTTCGACGGGCAGGCCGAGGTGCTCGACATGCCCGATGCCCTGGAGCCGCTGGTCGAGTACTTCCGGTGCATCTCGGGTGAGCACCCCGACTGGGACGAGTACCGCGAGGCCATGAAGAAGCAGAACAAGAGCCTGATCCGGGTCACCATCACCCGCTGGGGCCCGATCGCCACCGGCGGGTTCCCGCCCGAGCTGGCCGATTCCTGACCAGCGGTCTCGACCGGACGCGACCGGACTTCGGCAGTGGTGCCCGGGATCCGGTCGCGACGCCCGGTCGTTCGCGACAAGCGGGCTAGCGCAACGCCGGAAGGAACGGGCAGCCGACGAGCCGGCGAAGTTCGACAGCCAGCTGTGGCGGGCTGTGCACCGGCCGGGAGAAGGCGAGCCGGACGTCGTGGTCGCCGGTGGCGGCCTCGACCCGGAGCCGCAGCCCGAAGCGGTCGAGGCCCAAGGGCCGGATCCGCCCGCTGCGCAGTTCCGCCGGCACGTGGCGGGTGAGCTGCCCGACGACGTCGGGATGGCCGGATTCCAGATGCCGCAGCCACTCGGCCTCGTGCCCGAGGAACGGATCGGGGGTGGCCTCGCTGAACAGGTGCGGCCGTAGGGAATGCGTGCCGTCGGCGTCCGCGAGGACCAGCGACGCCGGGGCCAAGCTGAGCAGGCGTGCGCCGTACCCGAGATCGAGCAGGCGCGGATCGGGCCTGACCTCGGCGATCGACACCGCCCGCTCGCGCGCCTGCGTTCCGGTGAGGGGCGTCAGCCACCCGGTGATCCACAGCAGTCCGCGCACCGGCTCTCGCAGGTCGACCGGCGCGTGGTCGGCGAGTTCCAGCAGCACGGCCACTTCATCGTGGTCGAGCAGCGGGTGATCGTCACGGAGCAGGACGCTCGTGCATCCGCCGACATCGACGTGGTAGAGCTCCGGCACCACGCGTTCCCCCGAAGTGGCGGACACGAGTGTGCCCGGGCAGCCGCGTGCGGCGATGGTCCTGGCGCGTTCGGCGGGGCCCGGAGCGGGCGGGCGTCGGGTCGTTGTCACGCGCACCTCCTATTAGGCAAGCCTAACCTGCTGGCCGGCGAACGGAAAGCTCCTCGCCCGCCCCTGCGGGCGGATCAGCGAGGGCCCCCTTGCTGATGCGCACGTTCGGGGGAGGCCTTGATGGCATCGGACGGAGGTGCGGGAGGCTTGAGGGACACGAGCGCGTTTCCGGGCCGCTCAGCAGAGATTAGGCCAACTGGCCTAATCTCAACTGTACGGGGAACGAACACGGTTGTCCGCTTGCCGTACGCTACTAGCGTGTCCCTTGTGTCAAGCGCTGTGGAACTCACGCCACCCGGCCCCCGAGGAATTCCTCCCCTGTTCGCGCGGCTCGTCGACGACTCGGCGCTGTTTCCGCCGGGGACCGCGACCATGCCCGAGGCGCTTCGTGCCCACTTCGCGACCAGAGCCGGCGAGCACGCGGGACTGCTCGGGGTGTTCCTCTGCCAGGCGTCCCGGCTACCCGAACTGATCACCGAGTTGATCAAGGTGAAGCCGAAGCAGCCGCTGCCACTGTCGCTGATCATCGACACCGGCCTCGGCGGGGTGCCCAAGGCGATTTCGATCGTGGAGTCGCGCAGCGAGCTGTTGTCGCTGCGCATGGTCGAGATGCCCGCGCCCTCCGACGTCGACGAGGTGTGGCTGGAGCGGGTCTCGGAGTTCGTGCCGGAAGACGTGATCCGGGTCGTCGAGCCGCGGCGCGGCGTCGGCTGGCTGGACGGCGTCCGCAAGGTGATCGAGCACGGCAGCTGGCCCAAGATCCGCTGCGGCGGGCTCTCCAGCGAGAACTTCCCCAGCGTGGACGAGCTGGCGGATTTCCTGGCCGTGGTCAGCGGTTCTCCCGGCGCGTCCTTCAAGGCGACGAACAGCCTCCACCGGGCGGTGCGCCATCAGGACGACGAGACCGGTTTCGTGCACCATGGCTTCCTGAACCTGCTGGTCGCGGTCGCGCGCAGCCTGTCGGGCGGAGATGTGCGTGCTGCGTTGTCCACCACCGACGCCGAACCGCTGGCGGATGAGGCACGTGGGCTTTCCGAGCAGGCCGCCAAGGCGGTGAGGTCGTTGTTCGCCTCCTACGCCTCGGCGGACTTCTCCGGCCCGGTCGCCGACCTGGAGGGGCTCGGCCTGCTGTGACCAGATGAGAAACGCGAGTGAGGAACCGGTGACCAGAACGCCGAGGTCATGGCCGACCGTCTCGGGAACGGGGCGGTGGGCCGGCGGGTGGTCGCCGGTGATTTCGCCCGGGACAGTGTAAACGTCGTGAGCACTGAAGGTTCTCTCACTCTGGAGCGAGGTCTCGCGTTGCTCCAGGCGGTGGCGGACGCGGGCGGTGAAGCCGCGACGATCTCGGAACTGGCGGACGCGATCGGTGCCAGCCGTGCGGCCGTCTACCGGTTGCTGTCCCCGCTCGTCGCCCGCGGCCTGGTGCGCCGCGACGGTGGAAAGGTCCGGCTGGGTGTCGCCGTGCTGCGGCTGGCCGAACGGGTCGTGCCGCAGCTGCGTGAGGTGGCGCGCCCGGTGTTGCGGGAACTCGCCGAAAAGGCCGGCGCGACCGCGCATCTCTCGGTCGCCGATGGCGACCAACTGGAGTCGGTCGCGGTGGTGGAGCCGTCCTGGACGAACGTCCACGTGGTCTACCGGGTCGGTTCCCGGCAGCCGATCGGGTCGGGCGCAGCGGGAATGGCGTTGCGACTGCGTCCCGGTGGGCGCGGCTGGGTGGCGTCTTCCACCGAGCTGCAGCGCGGGGTGACCGGGTTGGCGGCTCCCGTGCGGGGCGTACCGGGGTTGCGGGCCAGTGTGGGTGTCGTCTCGCTGGGGCCGATGGACAGTGGGAAGGTCGCTCCGCACGTGCTGGAAGCGGCGGCGGCACTGGCCGAAGCGCTGCGGTGACCGGAGTGGCTCAGGTGAGCACTTCCCACAGGGCCAGCGCGGTGAAGCCCGCGAAGGCGAATCCGGCGATGCGTTGCACCATGTGCGGGCGGATGCGGGAACGCACCTTGCGCCCGATGAACACGGCCACCGCGGCCACCGAGATCAGGGCGAGGAACGCCCCGACGCCCACCTCCAGTGGATGGCCGTAGCGTGCGGTGAGCGCGGCCGTCGCGAGCTGGGAAGCGTCGCCCCATTCGGCGGCGAAGAGCACGCCGAAGGACGTGACCGCGGCGCGCAGGAAGGACACCGGGCGTGCGCCCGAGCGGGCCGCGTCCTCGTCGCCGTCCCGGGCCGTGGAGAATCCCTCGCGCAGCAACATGAAGGCACCGACCCCGAACAACGCCGCGACGATACCGGCGACAGCCTTCTCCGGCAGCAGGGTCAACGCGTGCCCGAACAGCACCGCGATCAGGGACTGCACCGCGAAGGCGACGGCAACCCCGCCGAACACCGGCCAGGCCCGGAACCGGGTGGTCAGAACGAGCGTGGCGACCAACGTCTTGTCGGGTAACTCCACCGCAAGCACCAGGACGAAGGTGCTGGCCAAGGCCAGTAGCGCGGTCGTCATCAGCAGGTTCTCCCCCTTTCCTCTGCAACGATAAAGGGGGATTTCCGGAAAAGCCAGCTGATGGGAATCGCGAATCGCTGTTTTTGGTGCCGGCTGACAATTTTTTCGGCGCACCGAAATCGGTTTTCCCGGGGGCATGGGATGATCTTTCGCCGGCGGTGGGACGCGCCCCGCCGCTCGCCCCGGTCATCCGAAGTGGACGCTTTGGGCCGCACCGAGCGGCGTCCACGGTGACCGGCCTGCCGTCGCCGGAGGGGTGGCCCAGCCATGTGATCCCCGCTACCCTACGTCCGTAGCACCTGCGCCGTCCCGTTGGTGGGCGGGGATATTTGCCGTCATCGGGACCAAGGTCCCGCCAAGATCAGGACCCCGGGACCTGATGCGGTGACCGGTGATCCCGGCATGCTGATCGCGTGGATGTCCTCCAGTTGGCCCGGTGGCAGTTCGGGATCACCACCGTCTACCACTTCCTCATGGTTCCGCTGACGATCGGCTTGTCCGTGCTGGTCGCGGGCATGCAGACCGCGTGGGTCCGCACCGGTGACGCGCGCTACTACAAGATGACGAAGTTCTGGGGCAAGCTCCTGCTCGTCAACTTCGCCATGGGTGTGGTGACCGGGCTCGTGCAGGAATTTCAGTTCGGGATGAGCTGGAGCGCCTACTCCCGGTTCGTCGGTGACGTGTTCGGGGCTCCGCTCGCCATGGAGGGCCTGGTCGCGTTCTTCGTCGAGTCGACCTTCCTGGGGCTGTGGATCTTCGGCTGGGAGCGGCTGCCGAAACGGGTCCATCTCGCCTGTGCGTGGGCGTTTTCGCTGGCCACGATCGCCTCGGCGTATTTCATCCTGGCGGCCAACTCGTGGATGCAGCACCCGGTCGGCGTGCGGCTGGTGAACGGAAAGCCGACCATGGACTCGATCTGGGCGGTGCTGACCAACAGCACCGCGCTCGCCGCCATTCCGCACACCATCGCCGGCGCCTTTTCGGTGTCGGC
>DASSAD010000433.1:0-25036 GCA_035685725.1 Amycolatopsis sp.
CAGGTGCAGGTCGATGTAGAGCAGATCGGGCTCCGCGCCTTCACCTTTGCGCACGGTGTGCGCCTCCCACACCTTCTCGGCCATTGTGCGGGGCCGTGTGGTGGTCATCTGCGCTCCTCCCACGAGGGTCGGCCGGGAAACGGGGAAACTCGGCGTGGATTTCGAGTCCGGTATTTCCCAGATTGTGGACTTCCCATGATTCGGGAAGCTAATATCGCTTCGTGGGACAGCATAGCCCTTCTCAACAGCACAGCGGCATTGGAGTTCTGGACAAGGCGGTGGCCGTGCTCCAGGCCGTGGCCGAAGATCCGTGCGGGCTCGCGGAACTGTGCACCCGGACCGGACTGCCCCGGGCCACCGCGCACCGGCTCGCCGTCGGCCTGGAGGTGCACCGGTTGCTGCGCCGCGGGCCGGACGGCCGGTGGCGGCCCGGCACCGCACTGGCCGAACTCGCCGGCGGCACCACCGATCCCCTGCTGGACGCCGCCAGTTCGATCCTGCCGAAGTTGCGCGACATCACCGGGGAAAGCGTCCAGCTCTACCGGCGCGACGGCGTACAGCGCGTCTGCGTGTCCGCCGCGGAGCCGATGAGCGGGCTGCGGGACACCGTCCCAGTGGGATCGCGGTTGCCGATGACCGCCGGTTCGGGGGCCAAGGTGCTCGCCGCGTGGGCCGATCCCCACACACAGCGCGCGATCCTCGCCGACGCCGTGTTCGGTGAGCGCACCCTGCTGGAGGTCCGAAGGCGCGGCTGGGCGCAGAGTGTGGCCGAGCGCGAGCCCGGGGTGGGCAGTGTTTCCGCGCCGGTACGGGACTCCTCCGGCACGGTCATCGCCGCGGTGTCGGTGTCCGGACCGGTGGAACGCATCGGGCGCAAGCCGGGGGTCCGCTGGGCGGCCGATCTTCTCGCCGCCGCCGAAGCACTCCAGGAACGCCTCTGACAGCCCGGGCCACCACGGAGTCGCCCACGCGTCGGACCAAGACCGGTCGGGCACGGACCGGCCGACGTGCGGCGTGGACGGGCACCCGCCTGGTCGCGGTGTGAACCGTCCTATCGCGAAAGACGCGCCCGCGACTCGCACCGCACAAGCGAAACGGGCGGGCGGAACGGCGGGGGGAACGGGCGGGGGGAACGGGCGGGGTGGCGAACCGCCTGCCCTGATCCGAACTCACATCCACCGGAGTCACGGTCGCGTAACGTGGTCGCGTGGCTCTACCGCCGTCACCGACCAACACGCGCGCCGACTCCCGGCCGGCGCCGTACCAGGAATTCCCGCGGCGCCGGCCGCTCTTTCGGCTCGCGCTGACCGCCGTCCTGGTGGCGGCCTGCGCGTGGGCCGGGCTGATCCTCTACCGGGTGGCCCAACCGCCCGCGTGGAGCGGTCCTCCGCCGTTCGTCATCCCGGAACTGGCGCCGGCGCCGCGCTCCGCGGTCCCGGCGCCGGTCGCGGTTCCCGCCGACCCCGCCGCCTGGCTCGCACACGTCTCGTCCACAACGGACATCCCGCTGCGCGCGCTGGAGGCCTACGCGGGGGCGGAGACGAAGACCAGCGCCACCGACCCGGGCTGCCACCTCAACTGGTCCACCCTCGCCGGGATCGGGCGGACCGAGTCCTACCACGGCATGCACGACGGATCCTCGATCGGCGCGGACGGCGTCACCAGCCCACCGGTGATCGGCGTCGCGCTCGACGGGTCACCGGGCGTGCGCCGGATTGCGGACACCGACGGGGGCCGGCTCGACGGCGACCCGGTGTGGGACCACGCCGTCGGGCCCATGCAGTTCCTGCCGCAGACCTGGTTCCGCTGGGGAGTCCGTGCCTCCGGGGACGGTGCCGCGCCCGATCCCCAGAACATCGACGACGCGGCACTGACCGCGGCGCGGTACCTGTGCGCCAAGGGCGGGGATCTCGCGACGCCGGCGGGCTGGTGGGCGGCCGTGCTGACCTACAACAACTCCGTCCAGTACGGCCAGGAAGTCTTCAGTGACGCCGAGGCCTACGCGCAGGCCGCGCTCAAGCCCTAGCGCGGGAACCGCGGACCCGGGCCACGCGTGGCCGCCTGGCGAACGCTTCGGATCCATTCCGGTGCCCGCACAGCGAAGCGCGGGCCGGAGTGCCCGGCCCGCGCGCTGGAATCGCTGGTGTCAGGTGACCGGTATCAGGTGACCGGTATCAGTTGACGCAGTTCTGGCCGCCGGCCGTGATGGCAGGCGGTTGGTTGCTTGTGGACGGTGCCGCCGGCGTCGAGGGTGACGCCGCGGTGATGTTGGACTCGCCGTCGGAGGAGCCGCCGGAGGCGGACTGGCCGGTCGGACCGGAGTAGTCCGAGCCGAGCACGATCCGCAGGTGCCCGGAGCTCAACGCGGTGTCGGAAGTCACCGTCACGTTGCTGCCGAGGTACGCCGCGACCTTCTGCGCTTCGGTGCGTTCCCCGCTCGCGTACTCCACGACCGTGGACGAGCGGGACGACGCGTTCGTCGCGGACCCGGCGGTGTAGCCATGGCTCGACAGGTCATCCAGTACGCGCGAAGCCAGGCCGCTGGTGCCGGTGCCGTTCTCCACGTCGACCGTCACGTCCGGCGAGCCCTGCAGCGAACTCTGCGACGACGCCGCGCTCGACGACGGCGCGGCGGCCCCCGTCTGACCGCCGATCGCATTGGCGATGAACGCCTTGACCTGGCTGGGGCTCACCTCGACCGAGGAACCGTCGGGGGTGGTGTAGTCCGGGTTGACCACCGGAATGGTCTCGAACTGGATCTTGCCCGCGCTCATGTTCTGCATCTGCTGCGCGAAGGAAAGCACATCCCACTGCGCGTCGATCGTGACGGTCTTCTTGACCGCGTCGATGAGCGCGGACAGCTTCGACGGGCTGGTCAGCACACCGGCCGAAAGCACGGTGTGCGCCATGCTGGCCATGAACGCCTGCTGCCGCTTGATCCGGTCGAGGTCGCCGTTGGGCAGGCCGTGGCGCTGCCGCACGAATTCCAGCGCCTGCGTGCCGGAGATGACCTGCGGGCCCGCCGGGAAGTTCGCCCCGGAATAGGAGTCGTGGACGGCTTCGTTGAGGCAGACCGGGACGCCGCCGATCGCCTGGCTGATGTCGTAGAAGCCCACCAGGTTCACCGAGGCGAAGTGGTTGATGGTCAGCCCGGTGAAGTTCTCCACGGTCTGGATCGCGTTCTTCGCGCCGGCCTGGGCGGCCTGCACGTTCAGGCTCGCGCCGTCGACCCCCTGCGCGCGCAGCTTCGACAACGCGGCGACCTCGGCGTAGGTGTAGGCCGAGTTGATCTTGTGCATGCCGTAGCCGCCGGCCAACTGAACGTAGGAGTCACGCGGAATCGAAAAGGCCGTCGCCCCGGTGCCACCCTGCGGGATGTGGATGACGATCATCGTGTCGGTATTGTCGCCCCCGTCACCGGAGCTCCCCGCGTGCAGTTGATCCAGAATCGACTGCGGCAACGGGTTGCCCTGGGCGTCGGTTCTCGTGTCGATGCCGACAAGCAGGATGTTCTGCTCGTCGGCTGGCCCGACGGAAGCGCCCGGATCGATGACATCGGCCGTGGACAGACCGTTCAACTGATGTAGTTGCGACCAGCCCAGACAGGTGCCACCGAACACGAGCAAGGACACCAGAGCGACAGCGGCCTTGCCGACCAAACGTGACACACCCACTCCTGCAGTGAAGCACTCGCGGTATTCGGATACCGTGAAGATTAAAGTAGAACAGGCGTTCGATCGTCATGTACCATCGAAACCATGCCGGAAGGGCGACCCGGTTCGCTCCGGGGATCGGTGCAGGGATCACTGTTCGGCGGTCTGGAGACCGTCGAACCGGGCCCGCTCGCGGCCGCCCACCGCACGGAGTTGACCGAGGGCGCGTGGCTCGATGTGTTGCCCGGCTGGCTGTCCGGCGCGGACGAGCTGTTCGACCGCCTGGCCGGAACCGTGCCGTGGCCGGCGGAACGGCGGTGGATGTACGACCGGGTCGTCGACGTGCCGCGGTTGCTGAGCTTCTACGACGAATTGGATCCATTACCGGATCCCGCACTCACCGAAGCGAGATCGGCACTGTCCCGCCATTACCGCCACGAACTCGGCGAGCCGTTCCGCACGGCGGGACTGTGTTTCTACCGTGACGGACGTGACAGTGTCGCCTGGCACGGCGACACGATCGGCCGCGGCGGCAAGGAGGACACCATGGTCGCCATCCTCTCGCTCGGCGCGCCGCGGATGTTGCTGCTGCGCCCTCGAGCGGGCGGCCGGACGATCCGCCGCTCACTCGGTTCCGGGGATCTGCTCGTGATGGGCGGCTCCTGCCAGCGCACCTGGGAGCACGCCGTCCCCAAGACGACCAGATCCACCGGAGGGCGCATCAGCGTCCAGTTCCGCCCGCGGGGCGTGCGGTAGCCGCCCGCCGGTGGCGCGCCTTCGCCGCGGACGCTGGGCACCCGAAGTCGCGCGCCCAGCGGACAAAAACCGCGCAGAAGCGATGATTCGCCTACCGGCCGCAAACGAGAGGTCCGGTAATTCACGCGAATGGCCGGACATCGCGACCGACGGAGGAGCCTTTCGCTCGCCGAGCGATGAACCCACTACGCGATCATCGGCTCGGCAAGCGAGGAACGAGCCCGATCCCGTGCTCGATCAGTCTCGGCAGGGCCCGGTCAGGACCGCGCCCACTTCTCGCCGACGGCGGCCCATTCGTGGTCCCAGCGCCGGACCCGGCGCCGGTCGAGGATCAACCGCGCCGTCCAGTACACCCCCGCCAGCACCAGTGCGGTGACCAGCCAGCTGAGCACCCCCGCGAGCACGCCGGTGGTCGCGACATCGGACGGCGACAGCGGCGGCGGGCTCGGGTCCCCCGAGTCGGTCAGCCAGATCGGCACCTGAGCCCCGGCCGCGGTGCCCGGGTCCGCCACGATGGTGCCGGTGCGCTCGACGCCGCCGGTGACCGTCCACCGGGCGTGCACGTTGGTCGAGCTGGTGGCGAAGGTTCCGTCGGACGACGGAACCGGTGACGGCGCGTTCTCGAGCAGAGTCGCCACCGCCGGATGACGAGTGTCACGCTGCTGTTGTGCGGCCGCGCGTTGAGTGCCGTAGGTACTGAAACCGACGACCACCGCGCACGGCAGCGCGACGAGTAAACCGAGCACGACGGCGAGCAGAAGAGCCCCTTCCACTCGATCCGACACTCGGGCCAATGGGTTTCGACCAAGGTGGATGCGACGCCAGAGACGGGCCACCCGCCCGAATGGTCGCTTCACGGTCTTCGGTCCCCCTTTCTTCATGGACATGGCGCACACTGCGCAATACCCACTTTGGCGCGCCGGTACCCGAATTGGCTCGCGAACGAGACCAAGGCCGCTGTGCGTTACCCGTCACAGCCGGAAAAGATCACCTGTCTCCCTATGCTGGCATGACATCGGGCGCACCAACATCATCCGAAAGAATGGGGCTTCGCCGTAACTGTGTGTGAGCGCAACGGGAAGCGGTGAAATAAGTGTTCCATCAGGTGACGTGTCGCCGGTGTCCCGCGAGCGTCTCCCGGTCGTCTCCGTGGTGTCTCGGTGGTGGCTCCACGGTGCCGCTGCGTGGTCTTCTCCGGGTGGCCTTCCCGGTGTCTAGACGACATCGTCGAAGGACCCGCCGCGGCCCGCCCCGGCGGTGAAACGGGCGGCTCCGGAAAACGCGTCGGCGGCCAGGGAAATCATCCCGTGACGCCATTCCGCGGCCAGCGCCTGTGGCTGCGAAAGGCCTTCCTGCTCCAGCACCGAAAGGCGATCCTCGCGCAAACAGGTCTGCGGGAATCGTGCGATCGCGGCGGCGAGCTCTTCGGCCGCCGCGCGCTCCGCGCCGGCCGGCACGACCCGGTTCGCCAGCCCCATCCGCAGCGCCTCGTCCGCACCGACCTCACGACCGGTCAGGATCAGGTCCATCGCCCGGCTCGTGCCGATCAGCCGCGGCAGCCGCACGGTCCCCCCGTCGATCAGCGGGACGCCCCAGCGCCGGCAGAGCACGCCGAACACCGCGTCCTCGGCGGCGACCCGGAGATCGCACCACAACGCCAGCTCCAGGCCGCCCGCCACCGCGTGGCCGGCGACGGCGGCGATGACCGGTTTCCCGAGCCGCAGCCGGGTGGGCCCCATCGGCCCGGGACCCTCCTCGGCGAGCCGGTTCATCCGGGCGGTGCCCATCGCCTTCAGGTCGGCCCCGGCGCAGAACGTGCCGCCCTCCCCCCACAGCACCGCGACGGCGGCGGAGTCGTCGGCGTCGAATTCCTCGAAGGCCGCCAGCAGCGCTTCGGCGGTCGGCCCGTCCACGGCGTTGCGCACCCCGGGACGAGAGAGGACGACCGTGTACACCGCACCGCCGCGCTCCACGCGCACCGCCCGCTCGCTCATGAATCCGACACTAGCAATGGTCCTGTGTTTGACTGGTGCGATGGATTTCGAGTCGGTGGCGGACGAGCTTTTCGCCGCGCCGCGGGAGGAGTTCACGGCGCTGCGCGACCGGCGGGTCCGCCAGGCGCGCCCCGATCGCGAGCTCGCGCGGAACATCGCGAGCCTGCGCAAACCGACGGTGGCGGCGTGGCTGGTGAATCTCCTCAGCCGCGCCCATCCGGCGGAAGTCGAGCGGCTGGCCCGGGTCGGCGGCGCGCTGCGGCAGGCGCACCAGGATCTCGCCGGCGACGAGCTGAGGACCCTTTCCCGCCAACGGCACGCACTGATCGAGGAACTGAGCGCGCGGGCGGGACAGCTGGCGCGCCAGGCCGGTCACCCCTTCGGCGACGCGACCTTCCGACAGGTCGAGGAGACCTTCGAAGCCATCGTGCTGGACGCGCGCGCCGCCGAAGCGGTGCGGGCCGCGCGGCTGAGCACCGCCTTGGCCCCCGGCGCGTCCCAAGACTGGTTGACCGCCGCGACCGCGCCGCCCCGCGGCCGGACCGGCGAACCCGGCACGGCCGGCAAAGAGGTCGGCGACAAAGGGGCCGGAGCAGCCTCCGCACCGGTCGCCACGCGCCCACGCACCGAGACGGCCCGGCGCGGCACTCCCGGCCGGACCAGGGCGGCACCGGCCGAGCCCTCGATGCGGCGAGAGCGCGAACGAGAACGCGAAAAGGCCCGCCAGGAAGCCAAGAACGCCACCCGAGCCCGGGAAGAAGCCCGGCGCGCACTGGCGAAGGCCGAGCGGGAGGCGGACAACGCCGCCGCCGCCGTCGCCCGGCTGCGCGAGCGGCTGGCCGAAGCCGTCGGACTCGAACGTGACAAGAAGGCGACGGTGACGGCCGCACGCAAGGCGTGCGACGCCGCCGAACGGGCCGCGCGGGCGGCGGACGAGCGCCTGGGGGGAACCGGCGGATGACCATCGCGGCCTCGACTTCCCGCGGTCGTACACAGTGGACGGCCGCGCACCGGAAGCCGGAAGTCGATCACCACCGGCGCGCGGCGACGCGCACCGCCGGCGAACCCATCCGTTCGGTCCCGTTATCACCGGCCCATCACCGGGTACCTCTCAGACCATGACCGCCTGGCGGGACTTCCGGGACAAGCTCGCGGCGCTGCGGGAGCGTCGCAGGGCGTGGCGCGCCGCCCAGGTCCCGTTTCCCCCGCGCCGGAAGGGCCGGGCCGGTCGTGGGGCCGGCGCCGACGACATCCCGGACCTGGGCACGCCGGAACCGATCGCCCAGGCCGAGGACCTCGCCTCGCGCATCAGCACCGAGGATCAGCCGCTCGGCCGCCCGGGCCGGCCCATGGACCGCCGTTCGCCGTTCTTCATCGGCCTGGTCGGCGCGCTGGGGGTCGGGGTCGCCTACGGGTTCTTCCAGTTGCTGGTCGCGGCCCGCGACGTGCTGACCCTGATCGGGCTGGCCGCGTTCCTTGCCATCGGGCTCAACCCGGCGGTGGAGTGGCTGGTCCGCCGACGCCTGCCGCGGTGGGCGGCCGTGTTGTCCGTGCTGCTCGCCGCCGCGGTGGTGGTAGGCGGCTTCCTCGCCGCCGCGATCCCACCGCTGATCAGCCAGGGCACCATGTTCGTCGAGCAGCTGCCCCGGTGGTGGCAGGAGCTCCAGAACCACAGTTCGCTGCTGGGCAGGCTCAACGACCGCTTCCACCTGCAGGCCCGGCTGACCTCGCTGCTGAGCACCGACGCCAACGGCCTGCTCAACGGCGCCATCGGCGCCGGCCGGATCGTGCTGGGCGCGGTGGCTTCACTGCTGACCGTCGTGATCCTCACCATCTACTTCCTGGCCGACCTGCCCCGCATCCGCCGCACGGTCTACCGCCTTGTCCCGCATTCCCGCCGGCCGCGGGTGATCCTGATCGGCGACGAGATCTTCACGCGGATCGGGGGATTCCTCCTCGGCAACCTGATCACCTCGCTGATCGCCGGCATCGCCACCTTCGTCTGGACCGAGGCGACCGGCATCCCCTACCCGGTGCTGCTGTCGCTGCTGGTGGCGATCCTCGACCTCATCCCGGTGATCGGCTCGACCGTCGGCGGGCTCATCGTCGGCCTGGTCGCGCTCAGCATCTCGTTCCCGCTCGCGCTGGCCACCGGCGGCTACATCCTCGCCTACCGGCTCGCCGAGGACTACCTGCTGTTCCCGAAGATCATCGGCAAGACGGTGCGCGTGCCGGCGGTGACGACGGTGGTGGCGTTCGTGGTCGGCGGCGCGCTGCTCGGCGTGGTCGGGGCGTTCGTCGCGATCCCGGTCGCGGCCGTGATCGGCCTGATCCTCAACGAGGTGCTCTACCCGCGGCTCGACCGCGCGTAGCTCGGCGGCAAGCGTTTTCCGTTCCACCGGCACGACGGCGGACACACGTCGTCGCGATGTCCTCGGCCCGCGAAGTTCGTTGCTTTCCGGCAAACTGAGGTGACGACGCGGCGAGCCGACGGGGAAAGAGAAGTCCGCCATGACCAGACACGAGGGAAATCGCGATCCGGCGGCCGACGCGGTGGTCCGGACGGAGGTGGCGGGTACGGCCGCCCGCGTCCTGCTGCTCGGGGAGATCGACCATGGCGCCGTCGGCCACCTGGACGCGGCGCTGCGGGAACTGTTCGAGTCCGGCGTGACCCGGCTGGTGATGGACTTCGCGCAGCTTTCGTTCTTCGATTCCGCGTGCATCAGCGCGCTGGTCCGGGCGCGCGCCCAGGCCGAGGAGCGCGGCGGGACGCTGGCACTGGCCAACCTCGACCGCAATGCCCGGCGGGTCCTCGACCTGACCGGTCTGCTGGCCGCCTTCACGGTCGAAGAGAACAGCGACCACAGCGGCGAAGACGACACCGAGGGACGACAGTAAAAAACGGTATGCGGGAAGGAATCCTGGGTTTCACCACCGCCGCGGGCCGGGACGGCTGCGCAGGAAAACGGTCGTCCCCGACGCACCGCCGGAGACCCGGACCTCTTCGGCACAGGCGCGGATGATCGTGAGACCGTGCCCACGACCGCCAGGGACGCCCGCCGGGTTCAGCCAGCGGCCCTGGTCGGAAATGGTGAACTCGGCGCGCCGTCCGTCCGCCGCGGGCACCACCCGCCCCGCGAGCTCGACGATCCCCGGGTGCCCGGCCGGTTCGCCGGCCCGGTCGGGAAGCACCCCGTAGCCGTGCTCGATGCTGTTGGTCACCGCTTCACTGATCGCGAGGACGAGTTCGTCGATGCCCTCCGGGGACCACCGGTGTGCCCGCAGCCAGCGGCGCACCGCATCGCGGGCGATGGACGGAGACACCCACTGGGCACTCAGGGCCAGCCGCAGCGGCGGGTCCGGTGCGGCGGACGCGGTTTCGGTGTCGCCTGCCGGATGCTCGTCCTGTTCGGAGGTGGGGGGCACGAGATCATTGTCCACAGCTTTCGGTGGCGCCGCTCGGTTCGGCGCGTGACCGCTCAGTGGCGCCGCAGATCCAGGATCTGGTCCACCCCGGTGATCTCCAGCGCGCGCCGCACCGTGGGGTGCGTCACCTCGACGCTCAGCGGCGTCCCCTGGTGACGGCACCGGCTGTGGATCTCCAGCAAGGCCGTGAGACCCGCCGAAGACAGGAACGTCACGCCGGTCAGGTCGGCCACCACGCGCATCGGTGCGGTCACCAGATCACAGGCCTGCGTCAAAGCGCCGCTGAAGGCCGTCACGGTGTTCATGTCGACTTCGCCCTCGACCCGCACGATGACGGCCGAGCCGTTTCGCTCGGTGGCGACTTGCAACAGCTGGCTGCCGTCCATGTCCTCTCCGTGGTCGCTCAACCACCAGAAGATACCCGACTGGAGCTTTTCGCAGCAGCAGCCCGGGGAGTGGTCGATCCCACCCGGACCACGATGAGGCAGGTGTCGTCGTCGGTGTCGGGCGAGCTGTGTTCGAGGAGTCCGTCGGCGATTTCCTCGACGGTTCCGGCGATCCGGGTGGCGGCCGACGACAACCGCGCCAGGCTTTCGTCGATGACCACGGAGCGGCGTTCGATGAGGCCGTCGGTGTAGAGCACGAGCATGTCGTCCGGCCGCAGCACGGTCGTGGTTTCGGCGAATTCGGGGTCCGCCAGCGCACCCAGCAGGATTCCTTGGGGCAGCGGCAGGAACTCGGCCTTCCCGGCGCGGATCAGCAGCGGCGGCAGGTGCCCCGCGCGCGCCCAGCGCAGCACCCGGGTGGCCGGCTCGAACAGGCCGCACAGCACGGTTCCGGTGGTGCCCGGCGCGAGATGGACGGCGGTGGCGTTGAGCCAGCGCAGCAATCCGCCGGGACCGGCACCGGTGGCCGACAGGCCGCGCAGCATGTTCCGCAGCGCGACCATGCCGGTGGCCGCCGAAATGCCGTGCCCCGCGACGTCGCCGATGACCAGCAGCACCCGGCCATCGGGCAGCATCACCGCGTCATACCAGTCACCGCCGACCTTGTGCGCCTGTTCGGCGGGCCGGTAGCGCACGGCGATCTCCAGTCCGTCCACCCGCAGCGGCCGCTGCGACGAGGGCAGGATCACCCGTTGCAGCTCACGGGCGATCCGGTGCTGTTCGCGGACCTGATGTTCGGTGTCCGCGAGCTGGTCCCGGGTCGCCGCGAGCGCCACCTGGCTCTGGTACTGGGCGGAAATATCCTGATAGATCCCGCGCAGCGCGATCGGCTCCCCCACTTCGGAAACCACCGGCTCACCGTGCGCGCGGAGCTGTCGGACGGTGCCGTCGGCGCGGATCAGCCGGAACGTCGCCGCGGCCTCCTCCCCGCGCCGCAAGCCGTCCTGGAAGACGGCGAGAATCGTTTCGTCGTCGGGATGGACGTGACCGCGCAGGTCGAGCGGACCGATCGGGCCGGCCGAGGCGGGCAGCCCGAACAAGGCGAAGGTCTCCCCCGTCCAGGTCGTCTCCCCGGTCAGCAGGCTCTGTTCCCAGCCACAGATCTGACCGAGTCGCTGCAGGTTCCGCAGCAACGTCCCCAGCCGCTCGGCGTCGTTCTCCAGCCGCCAGTCGATCAGCACCCCGTCGAAGAACCGCACGATCCGCACGCGGGCCACGGCCGGGGTGACCGCGTCCCGGGACAACACGGTGCACAGCACGCGATCGAGCCGGCAGGGCGCACCGGTCGTGAACACCTCCACCGCGCGGTCGAACGCCTCGCTCGCGCCCAGCCACGGGAAGGCCTGCACCAGGCCGCGACCGACGAGGTCCCGCGGGGCGCGGCCGGCGGGATCCGTCAGATGCTCGCCGACGTGGGTGATCTCGAAATCGATCACGGTGCCCGTCCGGTCGCGGACGGGACGCGCGAGCAGCCCCGACCCCACCACGGCCGCTTCGGCCTTGTCCGGGCGCAGCGGATCGCCCAGCGCCACCCGGAAATCGAGGGTACGGGCACACATCCCGGCCAGCGTCCGCAGTTCCCGCCGCAGCCCCGCCGGGAACTCCCGCGCCGCGGGCCAGGCCACCGACAGCACGCCGACCAGGTTTTTGGCTCCGGACAACGGAAGCGCGGCCCGGGCGCCCTCGGGCCACGGCCCGTACCGGGGCGGATCGTCCCCGTCCGGTGCGGGCAGCCAGAGCGCCCGCCCGGTCCGCGCGACGCGCTGGGACAAGGTGTCCATCTGCGGCGGAACCCGTGCCCAGCGGCTCGCTTCCAGCGCGTCGACGCCCGCGTAGCCGGTCAGTTCGAGCGCGCCGTCCGGGCACAGCCGCCACACCGCGACCGCGACCGCGCCGGCCGCGCGCAGCGCTTCGTCCAGCATCACCGTGGCCAGTTCGCATCCGTCGCGCGCCGACTGCGCGGCCGCTTCGGTCAGTCCGAACCGGACCCGCTCGTCGTCCTGCGCCGGCGGGGTGGCCTGCCCGAGCAGATCCGCGGCGAGTTCCGCCAACCCGCTCCCGGCCCGTTCCGCGAGTCGCCGCAGGTGTTCGGCCGCCTCGGTGGGCGTACACCGCAGCTGCTCGATCAGCTTTCCCTCGGCCAGGTGCACGAGCCTGCGGCGCGACTCGCCGCTGTGTAGCCGGTCGATTTCGGCCTGTTGGCGCTCGACGACGGCGATCAGCCGTGCGATGGTCTCGTCCGTCGAAGTAGTCGACCGCTGGGCCGTCACCGCGCCCTCATTTCACCGTCGGAGAAGGTTCATCGTAGTCATCCGGCGTAAATTCGTCTGTGCCGACGCCGGACCGACGACGAGGAGCGCACTGGTGACCGAGGCCTCACAAGACCGACAGGCAGCGGCCGCCGAAAAGGGCTGGCACGACCCGCGGCTTCGGAAGCTCCTCGCCGGGCTGACCGCGGTCCGCGACGGCGATTTCCGCATCCGCCTGCCCCAGACCGGCGACGAGCTGACCGACGAGATCGCCCGTGTCTTCAACGGGATGGCCGATCAGCTCGCGCGGTTCACCGCCGAGGTGACCCGGGTGGCCCGCGAGGTGGGCACGGACGGCAAGCTGGGCGGTCAGGCCGAAGTCCCTGGCGTGTCAGGCAGTTGGAAGGATCTGACCGACTCGGTCAACGCGATGGCGGGCAATCTCACCGATCAGGTCCGCGACATCGCCCAGGTGGCCACCGCGGTCGCGCAAGGGGATCTGTCGCAGAAGATCGCGGTGGACGCGCACGGCGAGATCCTGGAACTGAAGAACACCATCAACACCATGGTCGACCAGCTCTCCGCGTTCGCGGACGAGGTGACCCGGGTGGCCCGCGAAGTCGGCACCGAAGGCATCCTCGGCGGCCAGGCCCGGGTACCCGGGGTCGCCGGCACCTGGCGGGCGCTGACGGACTCGGTGAACTTCATGGCGGGCAACCTGACCCGCCAGGTCCGCTCGATCGCCCAGGTGGCCACGGCGGTCGCGCAGGGCGACCTGTCGCAGAAGATCCGGGTCGACGCGCGCGGCGAGATCCTCGAACTCAAGGAGACCATCAACCGGATGGTCGACCAGCTTTCCGCCTTCGCCGCCGAAGCGACCCGGGTCGCCCGCGAAGTCGGCACCGAAGGCATCCTCGGCGGCCAGGCCCGGGTACCGGACGTCGCCGGCACCTGGAAGGACCTCACCGAGAACGTCAACTCGATGGCGAACAACCTGACCAATCAGGTGCGCAACATCGCCCAGGTCACCACAGCGGTCGCCCGCGGCGACCTGACCCGCAAGATCGACGTCGACGCGCGGGGCGAGATCCTGGAACTCAAGACCACCATCAACACCATGGTCGACACGCTCGGCTCCTTCGCGGCGGAGGTCACCCGGGTGGCCAGGGAGGTCGGCAGCGAGGGCCGGCTGGGTGGGCAGGCCGAGGTGGAAGGTGTGTCCGGCACCTGGAAACGGCTCACCGAGAACGTCAACGAGCTGGCCGGCAACCTGACCCGGCAGGTGCGGGCGATCGCCGAGGTGGCCAGCGCGGTCGCCACCGGGGATCTGACCCGCGCCATCGCGGTCGAGGCGCAGGGCGAGGTCGCCCAGCTCAAGGACAACATCAACGCCATGGTGCGGTCCCTGCGCGAGACCACGCTGGCCAACCAGGAACAGGACTGGCTCAAGACCAATCTGGCCCGGATCTCCGCGCAGGCCCAGGGTCACCGCGACCTGACCACGGTCGCCGAACTCATCCTCGACGAGCTGGTGCCGCTGGTGGACGGCCAGTACGGCGCGTTCTTCCTGGCCGGGCCCCGGGAAGACGGGCGGCTGCGGCGGATCGCCGCCTACGGCGCCTTCGACCCGGGACCGCGGGAAGTCGCGTTCGGACAGTCGCTGGTCGGGCAGGCGGCGCGCAGCCGCAAACCGATCGTGGTGGACCGGACACCGCCCGGCTACGTCCGGATCTCCTCCAGCTTCGGCGAGGCCGCGCCGGTCAGCCTGATCGTGCTGCCCATCGTGTACGAGGGCCGGACGCTGGGGGTGCTCGAACTCGGCGCGTTCAGCCGGTTCAACCCGGTACACCGGGCGTTCCTGGAACAGCTCGTGGACACCATCGGCGTCAACCTCAACACGATCATGGCCAGCGCCCGGACCGACGCGCTGCTGGCCGAGTCGCAGCGGCTGGCCGCGGAACTGCGCGCCCAGCAGGAAGAGCTGGAGGAGCGGGCGGAACAGCTGGCCCTGGCTTCGAAGTACAAGTCCGAGTTCCTCGCGAACATGTCCCACGAGCTGCGCACCCCGTTGAACAGCCTGCTCATCCTGGCCAAGCTGCTCGCCCAGAACACCGCGGGCAACCTCACCGGGAAACAGGTCGAGTACGCCGAGGTGATCCACTCCGCGGGCACCGACCTGCTCCAGATGATCAACGACATCCTCGACCTGTCGAAGGTGGAGGCGGGCCGGTTCGACGTGCATCCGGCGCCGTTCACGGTGCGCCAGCTGCTGGACTACGTGCAGGTCACGTTCCAGCCGCTGACCGCGGAAAAGGGGCTGGAGTTCAGCGTCTCGGCGGACCCCGACGTGCCGGCCGAGCTGGTCACCGACGAGCCGCGCCTGCGCCAGGTGCTGCGCAACCTGGTGTCGAACGCGGTGAAGTTCACCGAGACCGGACGGGTCGGGCTGCGCGTGCGGACGGGCCAGCCCGCTCCGGAGTCCACACCGGACTCCCGGCCCGGGGACGGCGGGGCCGTCGCGTTCGCCGTGAGCGACACCGGCACGGGCATCGCCGGTGAGCACCTCGCCAGCATCTTCGACGCGTTCCAGCAGGCCGACGGCACCACCAGCCGGCGCTACGGCGGAACCGGGCTGGGACTGTCCATCAGCAGGGAGATCGCCGGCCGGCTCGGCGGCGAGATCCGGGTGGAAAGCGAACTCGGCCGGGGCAGCACGTTCACCCTCTACCTGCCGCTGACCGCACCCGAGGAGGATCCTCCGCCGGCATCGGTGAGCACCGGCCGCCCGCACGAGGATCCGGCCCCGGCCGAGGACCAGCTGCGCGGGTACAAGATCCTGATCGTCGAGGACGACCCGCGCAACGTCTTCGCCCTCACCGGAGTGCTGCGCTCCTGCGGGGCCACGGTGCTGCGCGCGTCGACCGGCCGCCACGGCATCGACACCCTGCTTGCCACCGACGACGTCGACCTGGTGCTGATGGACGTGATGATGCCCGAGATGGACGGGTACGCCGCGACCACCGCGATCCGGGAGATGCCGCGGTTCAGCGACCTGCCGATCATCGCGGTCACCGCGAAGGCGATGCGGGGCGACCGCGAAAAGTGCCTCGCGGCCGGGGCGAGCGACTACCTGACCAAGCCGATCGAACCCGACGAGCTGCTCGCCTGCCTGCGCCGGTGGCTGGCTCGTGCGGACCACCGGGCCGGAAACCCGCACAGCGCCCGGTAGCGCCCGGGAGCGCCCGCGAGAGCGCCGCCGCTTTCCCCGGACAGGTTCACCACCCCGGGCAGGTTTGGCGATCCGGGGCACCGGGAACGCCGGGAGCGCTGGATGTGGGGTTCCGACGAAAGCGATGTGCGGCGTGACGGTTTCGGCACCGGTTGATCCATTCGTCCACCCGGTACTGTTCTACCGCGGTGACGGGGAGTACCTGGACGGTCTCCTACCGTTCATCCAGGAAGGTCTGGACCAGGGCGCCCCGGTGGCGGTGGCCGTCCCGGGCGGGAGGCTCGCGCTGCTCTCCGGCGCGCTCGGCGCCGCGGCGCGCGAGGTCCGGATGATCGACATGGCCGAGGCGGGCCGCAATCCGGGCCGCATCATCCCCGGTGTGCTGCGCGATTTCGCCGACCGGTATCCGGATCGCGCCGTCCGGATCGTCGGGGAACCCGTCTGGCCCAGCCGGACGGAGACCGAGTACCCGGCGTGCGCGCAGCACGAAGCGTTGATCAACCTGTCGTTCACCGGCCGCGACGTCACCATCGTGTGCCCCTACGACGCCGCCCGCCTCGACGACGGGATCCTCAAGGACGCGTGGGCGACTCACCCGACCGTCTGGGAGTCGGGCGAAGCCCGGACGAGCGAGTATTTCGCCCCCGAGCGCGTGATCGCGGACCACAACCACCGCATCCGCGCACCCACCGGCTCCCCCGGGTACACAGTGGACACCTACGCCGACCTGGCCGCGGCGCGCCGGTTCGTCGCCGGCCACGCCGGGGAGCGCGGCCTGTCCGCCGACCGGGTGAGCGAGCTGCGCCTGATGATCAACGAACTGGCCACCAACAGCCTCGCCCACACCAGCGGCGGATGCACCGTGCGGATCTGGCGCGCCGGGGCCGACCTCGTGTGCGAGGTGCGCGACGGCGGTCACCTCACCGACCCGCTGGCCGGTCGCCGCCCGAGCCCGCCCGACTGGATCGGCGGCCGGGGGCTGCTGCTGGTCAACCAGCTCGCCGATCTCGTGCGCACGCACACCAGCCCCACCGGCACCACCATCCACGTCCACTGTCGACTGTCCTAGCCGGCCGAAACCGGTTCGGCTCAGCCCGGGGAACGCCGGGAGGGCGGCGGAACGGTCAGCTCGGACCGCACGATCGCGACCGGACACGGCGCGCGGCGCGACATCCGCCGGCTCGTCGAGCCGAACAGCAGACCGGTCACCTCGCCGCGGCCCCGGCTGCCCACCACGATCAGCCGCGCGTGCTCCCCGTATTCCAGCAGCACCGTGCCCGCCCTGCCCCGCACCACCACCGGATCGACCGCCACCTCGGGAAACCGTTGCCGCCACGGCGAAAGCCACTCCGCCAGTGTCTGCCGCGCATGCTCGTGCTCGGCGGTGGCGTCGGCCGTGATCCCGTCCCAGGTGCGGAGAACGGTGAGCGGGGCCCGGGCGAGCGCGGCCTCAGCGAACGCGAAACCCAGTGCCGCGGAAGCTGATCCGTCCGCGCCGACGAGCACCGGCCCGTGCTCCCGTGCCGGGCCGCGCACCACGACGAGCGGGCAGGTCCCGTGCACGGCCAGCGCCAGCCCGATCGAGCCGACCAGCAGCCCGCCCACCGGCCCCAGCCGGCGCGCCCCGAGCACGGCCAGCGCCGCACGACGGCATTCCTCGATCAGCACGACCCGCGGGTCACCCGCGCGGAGTTCGGTTTCCACCGCCACCGTCCGGTCGCTTTCGGTCACTGTCCGGTTGGCACGGTCGAGCAGTTCCGCACCGGCCCGGCGCATCTCGGCCCGCACATCCTCCTCGGCGAGCTCCAGTTCCGGAAAATCCCGGCCGGGTGTCCAATAGGCATGCACCAACCGAAGCGGCGCGGCGCGCCGGGCCGCCTCGCGCGCACCCCAGCGAACCGCGTCGAGCGCGGACGCGGTGTCGTCGACGCCCACCAGAACCTGGTCCACCACGGGAGTTTCACCGATTCCGGCCGGGCGCGGCAGGGCAGGAAGTCCCTAATCCGGTTGCCCCCCAACGATCGGCGCGTGATGCTGTGGTGACGAAGCCGAAGGAGGAAATGGAAGATGTTCACCGCGGTCGAGGGTGCGCGGGTGCCGATCCGGATGTGGGCCGATCCCGCTTCGGTCGAGGATTCCGCGATGCGGCAGCTGCGGAATGTGGCGAACCTCCCCTGGGTGCACGGACTCGCCGTGATGCCGGACGTGCACTACGGAAAGGGCGCGACGGTCGGCAGTGTCATCGCGATGCGCGACGCGGTGTCCCCCGCGGCCGTGGGCGTCGACATCGGCTGCGGGATGAGCGCGGTGCGCACCTCGTTGACCGCCGAGGACCTGCCCGACGATCTCGGCGCGCTGCGGCGGCGGATCGAATCGGCGGTCCCGGTGGGATTCGGTCTACACCGGACACCGGTCGCCCCGGCACGGGTACCGGGCCTGGGCGGGTGGGACCGGTTCTGGTCGTCGTTCGGCGAACTGCACCAGGGCGTACAGGGAATGCACGAGCGGGCGCGGGCGCAGCTGGGCAGTCTCGGCGGCGGCAACCACTTCATCGAGGTGTGCCTCGAACAGGGCGGGGCGGACGCGGGCCGGGTCTGGCTGATGCTGCACTCGGGTTCGCGCGGGATCGGCAACGAACTCGCCAAGCGGCACATCGACATCGCACGGCGGTTGCCGCACAACGCGGACCTGCCCGACCGGGATCTCGCCGTGTTCGTCGCCGGGACCCCGGAAATGGCGGCATACCGGCGAGACCTGTTCTGGGCACAGGACTACGCCGCGCGCAACCGCGCCACCATGGTGGCGCTGGTGCAGCGCGCGGCCGCCGAGACGGTACCGGGAGTGCGCTTCGACGAGCCGATCTCGTGCCATCACAACTACGTCGCCGAGGAAACCTACGACGACGTCGATGTCCTGGTGACACGCAAGGGCGCGATCCGGGCGGGGTCGGGTGATCTCGGGATCATCCCGGGCAGCATGGGAACAGGGTCCTACATCGTGCGGGGCCTGGGCAGCGAAGCGTCGTTCCACTCGGCCTCCCACGGCGCTGGGCGGCGGATGTCACGCACCAAGGCCCGCAAGACCTTCACCGAAGCGGACCTCGCGGCCCAGACCCGCGGGGTGGAGTGCCGGAAGGACTCCGGGGTGGTCGACGAGATTCCCGCCGCGTACAAGGACATCGAGTCCGTCATCGCCGCACAGACCGACCTGGTCGAGGTCGTCGCCCACCTCAAGCAGGTCGTGTGCGTGAAGGGTTGATGCCGTGTCCCCCCTTCCGGTCGCCGTGTCCCCCCTTCCGGTCGCCGAGTTCGCTCGTCCCGTCGCCTGGTGACCGGAGCCACCGCGATCGCGGGACCGTCCACGCCGGACAACGACGGTGCGGAGGTCCATGCGGAGGTCCATGGGAGCCGCGCACCCGCCTCGCTCAGGAATGGATGCCGGTGAGCGAGAAGAACTCCTGACGCGACCGGGCATCGGCGCGCAGGGTGCCGAGCAGGGTGGAGGTCACCGTGTTGGAGCCGGTGGCCTTCACCCCGCGCAGGGTCATGCAGGTGTGCTCGGCCTCGATCACCACCCCGACGCCCTTGGGGTTCAGCTGTTCACAAAGCCAGTCCGCGATCTGCTTGGTGAGCCGTTCCTGCACCTGCGGGCGGCACGCGAAATGCTCGACGACGCGGGCCAGCTTCGACAGGCCCAGGATGCGCTCGCCGGGCAGGTAACCGACGTGCGCGACGCCCACGAACGGGAGCAGATGGTGCTCGCAGACCGACCGCAAAGGGATCGAGCGGGCCAGCACGAGTTCGTCGTAGCCCTCGTCGTTGGGGAAGGTGGTCAGGTCGAAGGCGCGCGGCGCGAACAGTTCGGCGTAGGCCTGCGCCATCCGCCGCGGTGTCCCACGGAGGCTTTCCGACTCCAGCGGGATGCCCAACGCGGTGAGGAACTGGGCGGCCGCGGCCTCGGCGGCGTCCAGGTCGGGGCCGCTCTGGGGCTGGTGGACCACGCGCAGTGCGGACGAAGAGTGCATCGGCACGCCTTTCCCTGATTTGACCAACTGATATTGGTCTTATTCGGTGCGCGGGTCAAGGGCGCTGGCACTCGTGAGAAACAGGATGTTGAACACATGACAATGGGCGATACCCCGAACGCACCGAGTATTCCCCGGCGGCGGTGTCGAGGCATCGTCTCCCGAATCCGGCCGGACTCCCACGGTTGGCGACCAAACTCAGAGCGGCGATTCCACCGTGCTCTGCGCCATCAGGATGCGGTGCGCCTCCTGCGCCGCCTTCGCCATCCGGCCGGTACCAGGCTCCTCCTGCGGGAGCTGCTCGAGGCCGCGGGCCAGCGTGGCCACCGCCTCGGTCAACGCCAGCACGCTGTCCTCCAACGCGTTCAACCGGAGGTGCTCGGTGGGCCCGCGAGTGGGCTTGCGGGGCGCCGGCGCCGCCGTGTCGGCCTCACCCGAGAGCTCGCCGCGCAGACCGGCCGGCATCAGCGCCAGCGCGTGGTCGAGCTGTCCCGGCGAGAAGCGCTCGCTCAGCGCGGCCGAGACCGCGGTCACCGTGCGCGGCACGTCGGACGGGCTGATCCCGGCCTCGCGCGCGAAGAGGCCGGTGAATTCGGCGACGCCGTAGCGCACCGGCACCCGGCTGGGCACCCATCCCTCGAAGTAGACACCGCGCAGAAGCTCGGGCAGCTGAGCGGCCAGGTGCGCCGCACTGTCCACGGTGAGCCGGTCGCGAACCAGGTGCAACCAGGCCCGCAGCGCGCGATAGGTGTAGTCGCGGTCCTCGGTCCCGAGCCAGGAAGCGACCGTGGTCAGCCACTCGCGGGCGGTGTGGCGGGCCCGTGCGAGGGGATCGTTCTGGGGCGTCATGGAAATCTCCCGGGTTTCCGGCTCGGTCGCTCACTGGACCAGGACGAGCCGCTCGGCGGAGTCGATCGCTCGCCGTAACGCTCGGCGCGACAGCAAACGCGCTCCGCACTCGCAGTGGGCCGGCAGTTCGTCGTCGGCGTGGCGGTCGCCGTCGAGGAGGTCCACGTACTCGGTCCCGCGTCCGTGCGGACTGTGCGCGACATCGGCGAAGTCGCGGCTACCGTGTGCGCGGAACCCGACCACGGAGACGAACACCGGCCCCAGCTCCGTCCGGAAGACGACCGCCACATGGTGACTGGCCGAACACCGGATGCGCAGCAGCACGTGGTTCCGGCGGTCCGCGCCGAGGTCGCCGAGCGCCCGCTGGGCAGCCGCCCGCCGCTGGCTCGGGGAAAGGTAGCGGCCGCGCATGCTGCGATGATCGGTGCCGGACGCCCCGGCGGGGTAGGGGCGAAGGTAACTTTCACGGCAGGCGTACCGCGAACAGCCCGTCCGGCTCGCGGTCGAAGCGCGTGCCGAAGTGCCGGCTGATGTGGTCCAGGAGGGCGCGCAGCCAGTCGGCGTCCCCGCTCGTGGCGCGCTCCAGCCGCAGGTTCCTGGCCCGCAACGGTGCCATCCGCAGCGAGATCAAGGCGCCGTCGTCGGCCATGGTCGCGAAGTAGAGCAGGCGCAGGTCATCGCGGTAGGCCTGGTAGCCCTTGATGCCCTCGTAGTCGTCGACGGCGTCTCCACAGCCGTAGAGGATCAACCGGTTCCGGTACACCTCGACGGGGCGAGGATGGTGCGAGGAATGCCCGTGCACGATGTCCACCCCGGCGTCGATCAACCGGCGGGCGAAGCGCACCTGGCCGGACTCGACCGGATAGCCCCAGTTGGAACCCCAGTGCAGGGAGACGACCCCGACGTCGCCGGGCCGCCTGGCCGCGACCACCCGTTCCGCGAGTTCTTCGGCGGTGCGGCCGGACAGGTCGGGCACGAAGGCCACGCCCGGCCTCCTCCCGGTGGCCGCCCAGTGCCGGGACACCCCACTCGACTCCGCCCCGGCGGCGGCCACCACCACTCTCCGTCCATTGTGGACATCGATCCCGATGGCGCGCTCCGCCTCGCCGACGTCGCGCCCCGCTCCCACCGCGCGCAGCCCCGCGGCGGCGAGTGCGTCCACTGTGTCCGTCAGCCCCCGAAGTCCGAAGTCGAGGGCATGGTTGTTGGCCAGCACGCAGGCATCCGGACGGACCGCGGTCAGGCAGCCCAGGTTGCCCGGGCTCATCCGGTAGTGGACCGCCTTTCCCGGCAGGAAGTCGCCGTCGGCGGTGATGGTCGTCTCCAGGTTGAGCACCCGGGCATCGGGGGCGATCTCGTCCAGCAAGGGCAGCGCGTCGCCCCACGGCCAGGCATAACCCACCGGCCACGGGATGGCTCCGTTCGCCTCTTCGGCCAGCTTCACATACGTGCGGGCGTCACCTACGATCTGCTCGGCCAGCAGCGGATCACCGGCGTGCGGGAGAATCTGGTCGACGCCCCGCCCGGTCATCACGTCGCCGCACAGGAACACCGTGACCGCCACGCACCGAGTATCCGGGCGATGTGGCGCCGGCGGGCAGGGACGCGGGTCCCGCGAGCCGATGACTTTCGGCCCGCGACACCACCGATCGCGGTACCGGATGCTGAGGGAACCGGGGAAGCCCGGTGACCCGCCCGGGAGGACGGTGTGAGGGCCAGGGACGAGCCCAGATTGACCTAGCGTCGCAAGACGGGGAAATCCTCCCGGGGCGGGCCGGTGGAATTACGGGTTCGCCCATGTCTCGATCCGACGGCACCATCGCCGAAATGCCGCACGACGCCCCTTCTCCGGGTGGCCGGATCCGGCTGAGTTCCGCCCTCGACCTCGCGGCGCGGTTGCTCTACCGGATCTCCGGGGTCCGCGGCGTGCGCCTGGCGGCCTTCGCCGGTTCGCTGCGGCGGATGCGGGACACCATCGGCACCATCGACCTGTTGATCGCCGCCGAGGCCGCGGAACCCGTCATGAACGGAGTCGCCGGCCTTCCGCTCGTGGCACGCGTGCTGACCCGTGAACCGGCGAAGACGTCGGTGGTCACCGCGGCGGGGGTGCGGGTGGACGTGCGGGTCGTCGAGCCGGCCGGGTGGGGTGGCGCGCTGCTCTACTGCACCGGGTCGAAATCACACACCATCGAGCTCCGCGAACTGGCCGCTCGGGCAAGCCTGGAACTGACCGAACACGGGCTGTTCGACGCCCGGACCGGGAAGCTGATCGTGTCCGAGACCGAGGAAGAGGTCTACGAGCGACTGGGTTTGCCGTGGATCCCGCCGACGCTGCGGGAAGGCACCGGAGAGGTCGAGGCCGCGCTGGAAGGCCGGCTCCCGCGACTGGTGGAGCTGACCGACATCCGGGGCGATCTGCACACGCACACCGACCTCACCGACGGCGTCGCGGGCCTCGAAGAAATGGTCGCGGCGGCCGAAGCCCACCGGTACGAGTACTACGCGATCACCGACCACGCCGCCCTGCTCGCCACGGAACGGATGGCCGGCGAAAAGGTGTTGAAACAGCGGAAACGCATCCGCGAGCTCGAACGGACCGAAGGCGTCGCGCTGTTGCACGGCACCGAAGTGACGATCCAGCCCGACGGTACGCTGGACTGGGACGAGGCCTTTCTGTCCACTTTCGACATCGTCGTCGCTTCGGTGCATTCCGGGTTCCACCAGCCCCGCGAGCAGATGACCGCGCGGCTGCTGCGCGCGATCGAGCATCCCTGCGTGCACATCATCGGGCATCCCTCGGCCCGCGTGATCGGCTCACGGCCGCCGATCGACCTGGACTACGACGCGGTGTTCCGCGCCGCGGCCCGCACCGGAACGGCGCTGGAGATCAACGCATTACCCGCGCGGCTCGACCTGACCGGCGAACTGGTACGCCGTGCCCGGCATTTCGGCGTACGATTCGCCATTTCCACCGACGCGCACGCCGTGCCGCACCTGGACCATCTGCGCTTCGGCGTCGCCACGGCGCAACGAGGCTGGGCCGGTCCCCAAGATGTGATCAACGCTTACCCGCTCAGCCTGCTACGCCGGTTCCTGACGGCGAAGAGCAGCACGCTCTCCCGACGCTGACGCGAACTCCTCACCCCGCGCTTGGTGGTTCCCGACCAAGATTCCCGACCGAGATTCCCGGCCCAGCACCGGACGACACGTCACGAAACGGTGTTTCCCTCGTGCGCGGCGTAGTACTCGTTGAACGCCGCAAACGCTCGCGCTCCGTAAACCGTAGCCGGGCCACCATTGAGCAGAAAGGTGACGCCAATGGCCTCGGCGGCCTCCTGGGGCCCAGCCCCCTGCCGCACCGCGGAACGGGCGTGCGCCGCGATACAACCGTCACACTCCCGCACGACCGAGATCGCCAGCGCAATGAGTTCCTTCGTCTTGGCATCGAGAGCGCCGGCACCCAGTGCCGCGTCGTGCAACTCCCGGTATCCCTGGTAAACCGCAGGGATGGCCTGCCGCAGCGCCCGCCCAGGCGCGCGAAGCTCTTCCTGTACCGCTCGACCATAACTCACCGGCTTCCCCTTTCCTTCCGGTCCCTTGCCCGCCATGCTCGCACGTTGTGTCCGGTCAGACCGGGTATCGGGGTGCATGCGGGCCTGGGCGCACGCAAGTTCGGGCTCACGCAGGTTCAGGCTCCAGGTTCGGGCGGACGCCAGTTCGGGCGGACGCCAGTTCGCGCATGAGGCCGCAGCACGCGACACCTGCTCGCGCGCGAGGTCCCGTGACACGGAGTCCGGTCGCATGCGGTCCCCTTCACACGCACCACGCCCGGTCGCACGCAACGCCCGCTCGCACGCGAGGTCCTGTTGCGCGGCGACCAACGCCTCCACCCGTTCCGAAAACCCCTCCTCCGCACTGGTCCACACATCACAGTGATGGCTCGCGGCTGGCGTGCTCGCACACCGCAGGTCAGGCGCTACACGAGCGCGGATCCCGGAAAGCTCCACGCGTCGACCAGAAGTCACCGACAGCGAGGCAGTTGAGACGCGGCTGCATTCACCGTTGTTTCCACGTCACCGGTCGGCTCCACGGCGATCGGTCCGAGGCGATAACTCCCCCCTCGCTGGGTCCACCTGCGCTGGATTCACCTGCGCTGGGTTCATCCGCACTGGGTTCATCCGCGGGGTCCTGCGCTGCTCCCACCGCGCTGACTGCGCCGCGCCGGGTCCGCGTGGTGGGTTCACCGCGTCGAGGCACGTCTTGAGTTCACCGTATTCAGGCGATTGCGCCGTGGCCGCCGTGTTAATGCCACCGGGTGAATAGGCTCTGCCGCCGTGCGCGGTAGGCCATTCCATGGACGCCATGTTGAGTGCACCATCGAGCCTGATGTTGTTGTGCTGAGCGACTTCT
>DASSAD010000434.1:0-3428 GCA_035685725.1 Amycolatopsis sp.
CCGAAACCCCCGACAGTGAGGCCGCCGACCGCGCCCGGGGTCTCGGTCTCAATGCCGCGCTAACGAGGGGGCGAGAGTGACCACGCCCGTCGCCCCAGACCAGCAGCAACAGCAGCAGTCGAACACCGCCGAGGACGCGGCCGCTGTCGCAGCGATCGCGGCGCTGCTCGCGATGGTGCCGCTTCCGCCGGTCGGACGTCTGGTCACGCTGCTCACCCAGCATCGCGTGTCCCAGCCCGCGGCCCGCGCCGTCGTCGCGCTGGTGACCTCGGCCGGTCAGAACCCGGTGTTGCCGCTCGGCCCGGCCGGGCGCGGCATGCAGCGCACGAACCTCCTGCGGCGGGCTCAGTTCCTCCTGGCCGCCGCGAAGCGCCTCACCCGAGCCTTGGGCACCAACCCGTCCAAGGACGCCGTCATGGCTGCGCTCAGGCGCGAACAGCAGTACTGGCGGCAGCACCTGCACGCCAGCGACCGCCGAACCCAGACCGCCGCACTGGTCGACACCACCGCCGACACCAGTGCTGGCCAGGTCACCGACTCGCGAGAACCCGCCCGGCCGCGGCGGGTGCTGGGCTGGAAGGCCGTCATCGACGACCGCACCACCCCCGACTGCCGGGCCGCGCACCGCAAGAACTTCTACGCCGACCAAGAGCCGCGTATCGGCTGGCCAGGCGCCGTCCACGTCCAGTGCCGATGCGTCCCGGTCCCGCCGTGGCCGACCCGCCAGCTCGTCGACGGCGGACTACTCCCGCACCTGCCCGGCCGTGCCCGCGAGGTCGCCGCGCCCAACCCCAGGAGGTAGCCGTGGACGGCCACACCGGCGGCATGATTGCCCTTGTCCCCACCGCCCCGGACGCGCAGAAACTCGCCGTCCCCGGCGGTGACCCGGCGCACGAGATGCACTTGACGCTCGCCTACCTCGGCGACGACGTCACCAAACTGCCCGACCACCAGGTGACGGCGCTCAAGCGCGGCACCGCCGCCATCGCCCGCGGTCTGGGCAAGCCGGTGCAGGGCCAGGTGTTCGGGCACGCCGTGTTCAACCCGAACTCGACCGAGTTCGACCCGGCGCACGTGTACATGGTCAACGGCCAACTCGCGCCCGTCCGGGAGGCCGCGCACCGGATCGCGCAGCGCGTGCTCGGCGACGCCTACCCGCGCCAGCACCCAACGTTCGTGCCGCACGTGACCGCCGGATACAACCTGCCACCCGGGAAGCTGCGCCACACCGGGCCGGTGAAGTTCGACCGCCTACGCCTCGCCCTCGGCGGTAAGACCCACGACTACCCGCTCGGGGAGGCCGTCACCCTGTCCAACACCGTGGAGCTGTCCGCGAAGACACCAGCGCTGGCCAGCGTGCATCACCCGCTCGGCGACCCGGCCGGCCCCGGCCTGTTCAAGGTCAAGGGGCTCCAGCTCCCGGCCTACATTCAGAACATCGCCCGCGCCATCATGCGCGGCGGCGTGCCGGAGTCCCGCGCGATCTCCATCGCGATCGGCCGGGTCGAGGACTGGGCCACCGGCAAAGGCAAGGTCAGCCCAGAAGTACGGGCAGCCTCAGCCAAGGCGGTCGCCGAGTGGGAAGCCGCGCGGGCACGAGCCAAGGCCAAGCCGAACGAGCATGCCCATGCCAACCCCTGGTGCGACAACCCGGCTCGCGACTACGACGAGGGCGGCTACCTCCCCGGCGGGATCGTGCTGGCCCGCAACACCACGGCACGGCCCATCGAGCTCTCGCAGCCGCGCCGACCGACCGGGAACACAGGTGCCGGCCAGTGGTTCGCCGACGATCCGGCTACGCCACACAGCGCACCGGTCCCGACCGTGAACCAGAAGCAGACGAAGACGGCCACCAAGTCGGCCACCGCGCCGCTGGTGGAACGGCTCTACAAGGTGTTCCTCGCCAAGGGCATGAAACCCGACGCGGCGCGCCGGTTCGCTCAACAAGCAGCGACACGGCACCAGAACGGCGCGCCGAAGGTCGCGAACATGGCCGCTACACGGAGCGCGGTGGACCTGGCGGTGCCGACACGACTACGCGCGAAAGCCCGCCAGAAGGCCGCCGACACCGACGAGGCGCTGCCGGACGGGTCATGGCCGATCCGCACCCGCGGCGAACTCGGCGACGCGCTCCGCAACTGGGGTCACGCCGTACAGGCCGGCACCACCGGCCAGGTGAAGGCGCACATGCTCAAGCGCGCCAAGGCCCTCGGAGCCTCACGGGCCGTGCTCGACCGCATCCAGCAGCTGAAGGAGTGACCAGCATGCCCACCCAGGTCCTCACCCCGCTCGACTTCGGGGCCGCCACCAAGGTCGCGCCGAGCATCTGGCGCAAGCAGATCCTGCCGGTCGGCAGCATCAACTACCAGGGCCGGAAGATCGAGTTCAGCCGCGAGAAGCTCGCCGCGATCGAGGCCGCCTACCGGGACAGCGCTTTCGACTTCGTCCCGCTGGTGCTGGCCGACGAGAAGAACACGCACACGATGGATCCGCGCGCCACCAGCGGCAAGGTCATCGACATGGAACTCGCCGCGGATGGTCTGGACGTGATCGTGCACGCCGACCCGGAGGCCGCCGAACTGCTCGACAAGCACCCGGAGATCGGCATCAGCGCGCGGATCCTCGAGAACTACGACCGCGCCGACGGCCGCCAGTTCCCCGCAGCGATGCAGCACGCCCTGATCACCGCCGACCAGCGCATCACCGGTATGCGGCCGTGGGAGGCAGTGAACCTGTCCATCGAGGTCGACAACACCGTCGACCTCACTGCGGCCACATTCGCCAACGACACCAAGGAGAAGCCCATGGCTCAGTTCACCGACGACGAGCTCGCGAAACTGCGGGCACTGCTGTCCGAGTTCGACAACGCCCCGGCCAGCACTCCCGACGAGCCCACCGAGGACGCGCCCAGCGGCACCCCGGGCGAGCCGGAGCTGACGGACGCGGAGCTGGAGGCGATCGCGCTCGAAGCGCTGGCCGCCGAGGGAGGCGACGAGCCGGCCGAGGTCGCCCCGAAGCAGCCGGAGCCGGAACTGGTCACCGCCGCCAACGACAGTGCCGCGGTCGAGCTGGCCAACGCCCGCACCGCCGAGCTGCAGGTGCAACTGGCGAACATCCAGTCCCAGCTCGATGAGCGGAACTACGAGGCCGAGCGGGACCGGCTTGCCTCCGAGTTCGGCATTCCGCCGGCGGTGACCGAGCTGGCTCGGCCGCTGCTGCTGGGCTCGAACGTGATCGAACTGTCCAACGGCAACCAGGTGGACGCTGGTGAGGTGATGCGGAAGGTGCTCACCGAGTTCGGTCGGCAGATGAAGCTGCTCGATCTGTCCAGCCCGCTCGGCAGCCCGCTGGAGACCGACCAGGCGAAGGCCGAAGCCGACGAGCGCAAGTCCTGGGTCGAGCAGGCGCGCACCCAGTTGGGCGTCTGA
>DASSAD010000435.1:0-17393 GCA_035685725.1 Amycolatopsis sp.
CAAGGCGACCGAGCGGGCCACCCGCGAGGGCGTCGACGTCCGGTACTACACGGTGATCTACCAGGCGATCGAGGAGATCGAGCAGGCGCTCAAGGGCATGCTCAAGCCGGAGTACGAGGAGGTCGAACTCGGCAAGGCGGAGGTCCGCGAGGTCTTCAAGTCCTCCAAGTTCGGCACCATCGCCGGGTGTCTGGTCACCTCCGGCGAGATCCGGCGCAACGCCAAGGCCCGGTTGCTGCGCGACAACGTGGTGATCGCCGAGAACCTGCCGGTCAGCTCGCTGCGGCGGTTCAAGGACGACGTGGTCGAGGTCCGCGAGGGCTACGAGTGCGGTCTCACCTTGGGGTCCTACAGCGACATCAAGGTCGAGGACGTGATCGAAACCTACGAGCAGCGCGAGAAGCCGCGCGCCTGAGGTGACCCGCGGGACGGGGTTTCCGGTGCCCGGCACCGGAAACCCCGTCCCGTCACATCCTGACCAGAGCACCGGAAGACGGGCATGTACGTAGGGGCGTTGGAGTTCGATGTGCTGCTCGGCGACGTGCGGTCGTTGAAGCAGAAGCGGTCGGTGATCCGGCCGCTGATCGCCGAGCTGCGCAAGCGGTTCGAGGTGACGGTCGCCGAGGCCGGCCATCTGGAGCTGCATCGGCGCGCGCTGATCGGGGTGGCGGTGGTCGCCGCCGACGGCGAACATGTCCGCGATGTGCTGGACGGGTGCGAACGGTTCGTGGCCGGCAGGCCGGAACTGGAACTGCTGTCGGCGCACCGTAGGCTGCTCGGGCCCGAGGATTGACCGGCGAGCCTGACCGGCGAGCTTGACCGGCGAGCCCGACCCGCGGGAATGACCGGCGAGCGCCTGCGCGGTTGTGCTCCCGCCGCGAGCGCGCACCCGGGAGCCCGGCCACGAGACCGGGTTCTCCGGACAACGAACAGTGACCGAGTCCATCGTGAATGAGAAAGGGAATGCGCCATGGCCGATCCGGCTCGCGCACGCAGGTTGTCGAAGCGGATCTCCCAGATCGTGGCGTCGGCCATCGAGCACGAGATCAAGGACCCGCGGCTGAACTACGTGACGATCACCGACACGAAGGTCACGGCGGATCTGCATGACGCGACGGTGTACTACACGGTGCTCGGGGAAAATCTCGACTCGTCGCCGGACTTCGCCGGGGCGGCGGCCGCGCTCGAGTCGGCGCGCGGCTTGTTGCGCAGCAAGGTCGGGCAGGGCACCGGGGTGCGGTTCACCCCGACCCTGACCTTCGTCGCGGACACCATCCCGGACACCGCCCGGCACATCGAGGATCTGCTGGCCCGGGCACGGGAAGCCGACGCGGAGGTCGCCAGGCACGCCACCGGCGCCCGGCACGCCGGAGACCCGGATCCCTACCGCGCGCCGCGGGAGGAAGAAGACGAGGATCTCTTCGACGAGGCCGATTCCGAGACCCGCTGAGCGGCAATGACCGGCAGTGAATGGCAGTGACCGGCAGTGACCGGCGCTGGGTGACGTCGAGCGGCACCCACTGTCACCGAGCGGTACCGAGCGGCTCGGTCCGCGGTGATTCCCAGGCCCGCCGCCCGGAAGCTACCGCGGTTTCCGCGCGACGATGAGGTCGCGCAGGATCGCCTGGTCCACGCGGTGGGTGAAGTCCCCGAGGTCGGCGCGGACGTCGAGCCCGGCGCCGGCCAGGATTTCGGCGAGTTCTTCGCGCTTGGCGACGTGGGTGTTCCACGAGATGCCGATCGCACCGCCGGGCCGCAGCGTGCGCGCCCATACCGGCACGGCGGCGGCGAGGAGTTCGCGCGGGCTGCGGGACAGTCCCTCGGACTGGTGACTGCCGTGCTGCACCCCGTACGGCGCGTCGGTGACGATCACGTCGACCGATTCCGGGCGCAGGAGTTCGTCGGTGATCAGCGTGTCGCAGTTGAAGTAGGCGAGCCGCTGGGTGTCGCCGGACTTGTAGGACTCCCTGGTCGCGCCGAACTCGATCTCCAGCCGCTGCCCGAGTTTGACCTTGTTCCGGCGCAGCTGACCCGAGTTCGCGGTGTGCTTGACGCGCTTGGCCCGCAGCCAGGTGACGATGAACTTCTGGTAGGCCTCGAAGTCGCGGCGGTCGACGTCGACGCCGGTCGCGTCGAAGCCGTACATCATGGCCTGGCTCAGCGTGGTTCCCCGGCCGCACAGGGGATCCAGGACCAGCGGCGTGCCACCGAATCCGTCCACTGTGGACAACACGGTGACGTTCACGAGCAGTTTGGTGAACAGCTCGTTGGTCTTGCCCGAGTATTTCTGGATGGTCAGCAGATCCGAGTCGAAGCGGTCCAGCGGTGTCACCGGGACCGGCCGCAGCAGCTCGCCCTCGAGTTCGAACAGGGCGTAGAGCGAGGACAGGTTCGACAACAGCGCTATGTCCTTTTCGGACAGCGGAGCGGCGGTCGAGAACGTCACATAGCCGACGCCGCCCATGCTCCGCTCGGCCACCTCGGCGGGCTGGCCCGCCAGCGCCGCGCCGAAGGCCGCGAGTTCGGCGCGCAGCAGCGCGGGGGAGGCGTCGGCATAGACCCGGTTGGCCGCCGGATAGACGAGGATCGCGTAGTGGAACATCGCCGGACAGCGTAACTTGCCTCGCATGAGCACCCCTGGTCAGCACGACCTTTCCGGCATCGCCGACCTGCTGCGCGCGGCCACCGACGTCACGCTGCTCGCGCACGTCCGTCCGGACGCCGACGCGCTGGGCAGTGCGCTGGCGCTCGGGCGCGCCCTCGCGCAGCGCGGAGCGGCGGTCCGGGTGTCCTTCGCGGTGCCCGCCCGGACGCCGGAAAGCCTGCGGGGCCTGGATCCGGGCAACCTGGTGGTGTCCGCCGCCGACGTGCCGTCCGTGGGTCCGCTGCTGATCTGCCTGGACACGCCGAGCCCGGACCGGCTGGGCGGCCTGGCCGACCGCGTCGAGCGAACCCGCGCGGCGGGCGGCGCGGTCGTCGTGATCGACCATCACGCCTCGAACCTGTACTACGGCACGCATCACTTCGTCGACGTCGGTGCCGAAGCGACCGCGGTGCTCGTGCTCAGGGTGCTCGACGAACTCGGCGTGCCACTGGACGAGCCGATCGCGCGCTGCCTGTACGCCGGCTTGATGACCGACACCGGCGGATTCCGCCGCGCGACCCCGGAAACCCATCGGCTGGCCGCCCGGTTGCTGGCGGCCGGGGTGGAGCCGGACCGTCTGGCCCGCGAGGTCCTCGACGAGCATCCCTTCGCCTGGCTGCCGATGCTGTCGCGGGTGCTGGGCACCGCGCGGCTGGAACCCGACGCGGCGCAGGGCTTGGGGCTCGTGCACGTGACGGTGACCGCGGAGGTCGCCGCCACGGTCCGGATGGAGGAGGTCGAGGCCGTCGTCGACGTGGTCACCGCGACCCGTGAGGCGGAGGTCGCGGCGGTGTTCAAGGAGCTGGCTCCGGATGAGTGGTCGGTGTCGCTGCGCGCGGTCGGGAAGATCGACGTGTCGGTGGCGGCGCGGGGTCTCGGTGGGGGAGGGCACCGGCTCGCTTCCGGCTGCACCGTGTCCGGCACCGCGGAGCAGGTGCTCGAGAAGATCCGCGAAGCCCTGGCCGGCGCGCCGCTGCTCTGAACGGGTCAGGCGACCCGGATTCCTTCGGGAGTAACTGTTGTTCGCCGTATTGTCAGTTACGCTGACGGGGTGATCGTCGATCAGGTGCCCGCGAAGCGGGTGTTCGAGCTGGCTGTTCCCGCACTCGGTGTCCTCGCCGCCGAGCCGCTGTACGTTCTGGTGGACACCGCGGTGGTCGGACATCTCGGCGCACTCCCGCTGGCCGGGCTCGCGCTCGGCGGCGTCGTGCTCTCGCAGGTCTCGACCCAGTTGACGTTCCTGTCCTACGGCACCACCGCCCGGACCGCCCGCTTGTACGGCGCCGGACGGCGGGCCGACGCGGTCAGCGAAGGCGTGCAGGCGACCTGGCTCGCGATCACCATCGGGCTGGTGCTGCTGGTGGCCGGGCAGGCGCTGGCCGAGCCCGTCGCGCGAGCACTGTCCGGCAGCGACGCGGTGGCCGCCGCGGCGACGTCCTGGCTGCGGATCGCGTTGTGCGGGGCCCCGCTGATCCTGATCACCATGGCCGGCAACGGCTGGATGCGCGGAGTGCAGGACGCGGTGCGGCCACTGCGTTTCGTCCTGGCGGGCAACGGGATTTCCGCCGTGCTCTGCCCCGTGCTGGTCTACGGCGCCGGCTGGGGACTGCCCGGCTCGGCCGTCGCCAACCTCGTCGCGCAGATCATCTCGGCGGGCCTGTTCCTGGCGGCCCTCGTCGGTGAGCGGAGGGCGACCGCGATCTCCTTGCGCCCCAGGGGATCGGTGCTGCGCGCGCACCTCGGCCTCGGCCGCGACCTGGTGCTGCGCAGCTTCGCCTTCCAGGCGTGCTTCGTCTCGGCGGCGGCGGTGGCCGCGCGGACCTCGACCGCCGCTGTGGCCGCGCACCAGGTCGTGCTGCAGTTGTGGACGTTCCTGTCGCTGGTGCTCGACTCGGTGGCGATCGCCGCGCAGTCACTGGTCGGCGCCGCGCTGGGTGCGGGAGAACAGCGCCAGGCGAAGGGCGTTGCGGCGCAGATCACCCGCTACGGCCTGATCTTCGGCTGCGTGTTGTGCCTGCTGTTCGCCGCGGCATCCCAGGTCCTCCCGCACGCCTTCACCACCGATCCCGGTGTGCTCGGCCAGATCCCGCACGCGTGGTGGTTCTTCGTCGCGCTGCAACCGGTCGCGGGCGTGGTGTTCGCGTTGGACGGCGTACTGCTCGGCGCGGGCGACGCGGCGTTTCTGCGCACCGCGACGCTGGTCAGCGCGGGCGTCGGGTTCCTGCCGTTGATCTGGATCTCGCTCGGGTTCGGCTGGGGGCTGAGCGGGATCTGGACCGGGCTGTCGCTGTTCATGGTGCTGCGCCTGGCGGCCGTTGTGCTGCGCTGGCGGTCCGGGCGCTGGGCGGTGGTCGGTGCGCCGCCGGTGACCCGTCCGACCACAGTGGACGGACCGTGACCCGGTGACCAGGCTCACCCCGGAATCCACTGTGGGGAGAGCCACCTCTCCCGCGGGTAAGTTTTCCCGCCGCGCAAGCGATACAGCTACCGGGGGCGCCAGGGCCGGTGTCCTTCGCCGTGTCCCGTACCGGGACCGATCATCCCTTCCGTGATCCGTTCAGCGAGGAGCCCAGCGAGTGGTGCCGCGCTGTGTGGATCTGCCGTGTCCAAGGAGGAATCTTCCGTGCCGCCCGAGCAGGCAGCCGTGACGCCCCACGCCACCGCCCGTTCATGGTTCATCTGGGTGAGCGCGGTGGCGGTGTACTTCCTCGCCGTGTTCCACCGGGCTTCCCTGGGCGTCGCGGGTCTCCAGGCCGCCCAGCGGTTCCACGTCGGTGCGGCGGCGCTGAGCACGTTCACCGTGCTGCAGGTGGGTGTCTACGCCGCGATGCAGATCCCGACCGGCGTGCTCGTCGACCGGTTCGGGCCGCGCAAGGTCCTCACCGCCGCCCTGCTCTTCCTCGGCCTGGGCCAGATCCTGATGGCCCTGGCGAGTTCGTACGCGCTGGGCCTGCTCGCCCGCGGCGTCGTGGGCTTCGGCGACGCCATGACCTTCGTCAGCGTCCTGCGCCTGGTCGCCGCGCACTTCCCCGGCCGCCAGTACGCCGTCGTCGCGCTGCTCACCCAGGCCACCGGGTACCTCGGAAACCTGGTCGCGACGGTCCCGCTGTCCTGGCTGCTGGCTGGTCCCGGCTGGACCGCCACGTTCCTCGCAGTCGGCGTGCTCACCGTCGCCTACACCACGGTCGTCACGCTGCGGGTCAAGGACACCCCGCCCGGGCACGAGGTGAAGCCGGTCCGGATCGGCGCGCGCGAGGTGCTCGCTCAGCTCGCCGAGACCTGGCGTGAACCGGGCACCCGGCTCGGTTTCTGGGTGCACTTCACCACGATGTTCGCGCCGAACGTGCTGTCCCTGCTGTGGGGGCTGCCTTTTCTGGTCGAAGGCGAGGGGGTGCCGGCGGGCACGGCCAGCGCGCTGCTCACCGTCTTCGTGTTCGGCTCGATGGCCGGCGGCCCGGTGATCGGTACCGTCATCGCGGCCCGGCCGGGCACGCGGATGCCGATGGTCGGCGGGTATCTGGGTGGTGCGCTGCTGGTCTGGGCGCTGCTGCTGGCCTGGCCCGGCACCATCCCGGTCGCGGTGCTGCTGCCCGCCTTCGCGTTCCTCTCGCTGGGCGGCCCGGCGTCGGCGATCGGGTTCGCCCTGGCCCGCGACTACAACCCGCTGCGGCGCGTCGGCACTGCCAACGGCGCGGTCAACGTGGGCGGGTTCCTGGCGACCACGATCACCGCACTGGCGATCGGTGTGCTGCTTCAGCTGACCGGCGGAGCGTTCCGGATCGCGCTGCTGGCGGTGGTCGCGATGCTCGTGTTCGGGATCTTCCGGTTGCTCGTCTGGTGGCGCCGCGTGCGCGCCCTGCTGTTCCACGCGCAGGCCCGGGGTGAACAGATCCCGGTCTCGGTCCGCCGGCGTCCCTGGGATGCCCCGGCTCCCCAGCCGGCGGCCGCCTGACCGGCGTCTCAGCCGAGAAACGCCCTCAGCGCACGGTCGATGACCCGTTTCTGGGTGCGCGGTGAATACGTCTCGTCGTCGGCGACGGCGAGGGTGTTCATCCCTTCGACCAGCGCCACCAGTGCTGTGGACACCGTCGTCCGCGCGCGGGCGTCCCAGTCCGGGCGCACGCGCGCGACGAGCCGGTCGATCCTGGCCAGGAAGGCGCGGTTCGCCTGCGCGTGCCGACCGGCCAGTCCCGGCTCGCCGAGCGCGGCGGCGAGGTAGCCGAGCCAGACCCGCGCTTCCTGGCGTTTGTCCGCCTCGATGGAAGCGGCGTAGCGGAGCACGGCCCGGAGTGCCTGCGCGGGCGAACCGGTGCCTTCGAGTTCGTCCATCTCCCGGCCGGTGCGCTCGTGGAGCAGATCGCGGGCGTGGACGAGCAGCGCCCGCTTGTCGGGGAAGCGATGCAGGACCAGGCCGGTCGTGCAGCCGGCCTCCGCCGCCACCGCGCGCAGCGTCAGCCCGCCCGGCCCGGATCCGGCCATGATCCGCCAGACCGCCCGCGAGATCCGCTCGGCCTGTTCCGCCTTGTCCGCCGTCCTCGCCATGGCCCCGCCTTTCGGTAACGACTGTTACGGTAACAGTCGTGATGATCAACGTGGCGGTCGAGGACTGGGCCGAACCCGAAGGCGCGAAACTGCGCGAGGACCAGCGTGCGGAGCTCGATGCGCGCTACGGCTGCGACGATCACGAGCCCGGCGTCAAGCCGACCGCCGAGGACGTCGCGGTCTTCGTGGTCGCCCGCGACCGCCGCGGGCGTGCGGTCGGATGCGGGGCGCTGCGCCTGCTCGACGCGGCGGCGGCCGAGATCAAGCGCATGTACGTGGTGCCGGAGGCCCGCGGCGGCGGCGTGGCGACCGCCGTGCTCCGGGAGCTGGAGACCCACGCCCGGCGTCGCGGACTGACCACGCTCAAACTGGAGACCGGACCCGCGCAACCCGACGCCATCCGCTTCTACGAGCGCGAGGGGTACCGGCCGATCGAGAACTTCGGCCCTTACCGTGGCCAACCGCTTTCCCGGTGTTACGCCCGTGAGCTGTGACACGGTGGGCGCTCGCCTAAAGTTCAGCCGTGCCCGAAGCGAAAACGACCCGTCCTTCCGTCCCGTCCGGCCTGCTCGTCATCGACAAATCCCCGGGCATGACCTCGCATGACGTGGTCGCCCGCGTCCGCAAGATCATGGGCACGCGCAAGATCGGCCACGCCGGCACGCTCGATCCGATGGCGACCGGCGTGCTCGTGCTCGGCGTCGAACGCGCCACGAAACTGCTCGGGCACCTCGCGCTGGACCGCAAGACCTACCTCGCCACCCTCGCGCTCGGTGTCGCCACCGTCACCGACGACGCCGAGGGGGAAGAAGTGTCCACCGCGGAGCCCGCGGAGATCGCGGCGATCGGCGACGACGCCATCGTCGCCGGAATCGCCGCGCTGACGGGGGAAATCGAGCAGGTGCCCAGCTCGGTGAGTGCGGTCAAGGTCGCCGGCAAGCGCGCCTACGCCCGCGTGCGCTCCGGTGAGGACGTCGTGCTCAAGGCGCGCCCGGTCACCGTCTACCGCTTCGATCTGCTCGCCACCCGCCGGGCACCGGGCCGCCTGGAACTCGACGCCATCGTCGAGTGTTCCTCGGGGACCTACGTGCGCGCGCTGGCCCGCGACCTCGGCAACGCCCTCGGCGTCGGCGGCCACCTCGCCGCGCTGCGCCGCACCACCGTCGGCCCGTTCACCCTCGGCCGGGCCAGGACCCTGGAGCAGCTCGAGGAGAGCCCGATGCTGTCCCACGACCTCAGCGCCGCGGTCGCCGCCGCCTTCCCGCGCTACGAGGTGGACGCGCGCACGGCCCGGTCCGTCCAATATGGACGGCAGATCCGGGCCTCCGGCATCGAGGGCACCTACGGCGTGTTCGGCCCGGACGGGCACGCGGTCGCCCTGGCCGTGGACGCGGGCGGGGTGTCGCGCTCGATCGTGGTGCTCGATCCGGCGTAAGGGCCCACTGCGGCCGGGCTCGGTGTCTCCGGTGGCGACCGCCGGCGGCTACGCTGCACACCGTGCAAAGGTGGCGTGGTTTGGAAGACCTTCCCGGTGGCTGGGGACGGTGCGTGGTCACGATCGGCGTCTTCGACGGGGTGCACCGGGGACATCAGGCGCTCATCGGCAAGACCGTCGAGATCGCCAAGCAGCGCGGCCTGCCGAGCGTGGTGCTGACCTTCGACCCGCATCCCTCGGAGGTGCTGCGGCCGGGCAGCCACCCCGCGCAGCTGACCACCCTGCGGCGCAAGGCGGAACTCGTCGAGCAACTGGGCGCGGACGTCTTCGCCGTGCTGCCGTTCACGCCGGAGCTGTCCCGGGTCCCCGCCGACGAGTTCGTGCACGAGGTCCTGGTCGACCGGCTGCACGTGGCCGCCGTGGTGGTGGGGGAGAACTTCACCTTCGGTGCCAAGGCCGCCGGCAACGTGAACCTGCTCCGCGAACTCGGCCGCCGCTTCGGCTTCGTCACCCATGGCTCCGAGCTGCAGGGCGATTCGGTGCTCAACGGCGAGGCGGTGGAAATCACCTTCTCCTCCACCTACGTCCGTTCGTGCATCGACGCCGGTGACGTCGGTGCCGCCGCCGCCGCGCTGGGCCGCCCGCACCGGCTGGAAGGCATCGTCGTCCGCGGCGACGGGCGTGGCCACGACCTCGGCTTCCCGACCGCGAACCTGTCCACGCCCCGCTTCGCGGCGGTTCCGGCCGACGGGGTGTACGCGGCCTGGTTCGTCCGGGGCGCCGATCCCGGCCGCGGACTTGCCGCGGCCGTGTCGGTCGGCACGAATCCGACCTTCTCCGGGCGTGAACGGACCGTCGAGGCCTTCGTGCTCGACGTGGACGAAGACTTCTACGGCCAGCACGTGGCGCTGGACTTCGTCCGCAGGCTGCGTGACCAGATCACCTTCACCGCCGTCGAGGACCTGGTCGCCCAGATCGATGACGACGTCGTGCGGACCAGGGAAATCCTGCGCTAGCGGCGGGGTGCGGTCGCGAAGGCCGGTGCGCATGCGATTGCGAATCGGTGGCCGAAACCGCCCCGGCGGCGGGGCCCCGGCTGGCAAGATGCAAGGGGGTACTGGGGTGAGGCGGATCCTCACCGGAAACTATGGGGAGCGGGCACAAGGTGGAGGACCACAAGATCGTCCAGCGCAACATCGCCCTGCAGCGGGAGTGGTACGGGGAGCCGCTCGGAGACCGGGTCCGCCGGCTGGTGGTGGCGTTCGACGTGTCCCAGGCCTTCCTGGCCGAGGTGCTCGGCATCAGCGCGCCGATGCTCAGTCAGGTGATGAGCGGCCGGCGCGCCAAGATCGGCAACCCGGTCGTGCTCGCGCGGATGATCATGCTGGAACGCAAGTGCCTGATCCCGGAGGTCGCCGCGGGCCGCAAGGACGCGCTGATGGCGGCACTGGAGGACGTGCGGGACGCCCGGCCCACGGTCGGCAGGGACAACATCCCGGTCGGCGCGGCCGACGACCGGCTGGTGCTGGCCGCGCTGCGCGAAATCGCCGAGGACGAGGATCTCTCCGAGGCCGCCAAGCGGCTTGACGACGACTTCCCCGCCATCGCGGACCTGCTCCGCCGGGCCGGGCTGACGGGCTGACGGGCTGAGACATGGTCCTTTTCTCCGCGCTGTTTCCCCCGGCCGACGTCGTCTCCGCGCTGCGGGCCGACCTCTCCGGCGTCGAAGCGCCGGCGGAGCTGCGCTGGTCCGAGCCGGACCTCTGGCATGTCACCCTCGGTTTCTACGGCGAGGACGATCCTGGCCCGCGCGGGGACTGGCTGGCGGGGCGGCTGGCCGGCCGGCCCGCGCCCACGCTGCGGATCCAGGGGGCGGGTGCCTTCTCCCGCGTGCTGTACCTCGGTGTCTACGGGGACGGTCTGACCGAACTGGCCGTGGCCGCCGGGGCCGGGCAGGAGCGCCCCTACCTGCCGCACCTGACGGTGGCCAGGAGTCGCGCGGACGTGCCGGCCGGCCTGCCGCGCAGCCTGGCCGGGTTTGCCAGCCGGGAGTGGGCGGCGACCGAGGTGGTGCTCATGCGCAGCGACCGCACTGCCGAGGGGCCACGGTACGCGGTGCTCCGGCGGTTCGGCCTGGAGTCCGGACAAGCCCGCTGAATCACCGCTGAGTCACCGCTGAATCCCCACTGGGACCCCACGGAAGCCCCGGCTGTATCCTGATGCATTGGGTCCGGCTGCGGTCCGTGGTGGCCGGTACCGTCTTTCGACACGGCACGTAGATCGAGGAGAAACGAAGAGTGGCGCTGTCCACCGAAGAGAAGAAGACGATCCTGACCGAGTACGGCGTGCACGACTCGGACACCGGATCCCCGGAGGCCCAGGTGGCCCTGCTGACCAAGCGGATCATCGGGCTCACCGAGCACCTCAAGGTGCACAAGCACGACCACCACTCGCGTCGCGGTCTGCTGCTGCTGGTCGGCCGCCGCCGCCGGCTGCTGAACTACGTGATGAAGGTGGACATCGAGCGATACCGGTCGCTGATCCAGCGACTCGGCCTTCGCCGCTGACAAAGCTCCGAGGGGGAGTGACCACCCGGTCACTCCCCCTCGGCACATAGGGCGGAAAAAACGGCGGGTGCCGGCCGGTCCCGGGAGATTCTGCCGGGTCTCGTGCGTTTCCGTGGTAGGACACAGCAATAAAGAGGAGAGGGCTACGCGTACGCGGGGACAAGGGATGCCGGTCCTCGGTAGTGGCTCCCGGGGCAGGGCCCCGAGGGCTTCGATCGATGACCGGTTTCGCTCCTCGTGGGGATGCGTGTGGCCCGCACTGACGAGGAGAAACACGAACAATGACTGATGAAGCCGGATTCGGCGTACACGAAACCGAAGCCGTCATCGACAACGGGCCCTTCGGCACCCGGACGGTCCGGTTCGAGACCGGACGGCTGGCCCGCCAGGCCGCCGGGTCCGTGGTCGCGTACCTGGACGACGAGACGATGCTGCTGTCGGCGACGACGGCGTCGAAGCATCCGAAGGAGCACTTCGACTTCTTCCCGCTGACCGTCGACGTCGAAGAGCGTATGTACGCCGCGGGCCGCATCCCCGGCGCGTTCTTCCGCCGCGAGGGCCGCCCGTCCACCGACGCGATCCTGACCTGCCGCCTGATCGACCGGCCGCTGCGCCCGTCGTTCCGCGACGGCCTGCGCAACGAGATCCAGATCGTGGTCACCGTGCAGAGCCTGCACCCGGAGGACCCGTACGACGTGCTGGCGATCAACGCGGCGTCGGCCTCCACCCAGATCGGCGGGCTGCCCTTCTCCGGCCCGATCGGCGGCGTGCGCGTCGCGCTGATCGAGGGCCAGTGGGTCGCCTTCCCGACCTGGTCGCAGCTGGAGAAGGCGACCTTCAACATGGTGGTGGCGGGGCGCGTGGTCGGTGCCGACGCCGACGCGGACGTCGCGATCATGATGGTCGAGGCCGAGGGCACCGAGCACACCCTCGACCTGATCGCCGGTGGCGACAAGGCGCCCGACGAGCAGACCGTCGCCGAGGGCCTGGACGCCGCCAAGCCGTTCATCCGGGTGCTGTGCGAGGCGCAGCGCCGGCTCGCCGACGTGGCGGCCAAGCCGACCGGTGAGTTCGCGGTGTTCCCCGCCTACGAGCAGGACGCCTTCGACGCCGTCGCCGCGATCGCCTCCGACGACCTCGCGCAGGCGCTGACCATCGCGGGCAAGCAGGAGCGGGAAGCCGCGATCGACGAGGTCAAGGACGTCGTGCTGGCCAAGGCCGGGATCGGCGAGGGCGAGGCCTTCGAGGGCCGCGACAAGGAGATCGGCGCCGCCTTCCGCGCGCTGACCAAGAAGCTGATCCGCCAGCGCATCCTGCGCGACAAGGTCCGCATCGACGGCCGCGGCCTGGCCGACATCCGCAGCCTGGCCGCCGAGGTCGCGGTCGTGCCGCGGGCGCACGGCTCGGCGCTGTTCGAGCGCGGCGAGACCCAGATCCTGGGTGTCACCACGCTGAACATGCTGCGGATGGAACAGCAGATCGACTCGCTGTCCCCGGAGACCACCAAGCGCTACCTGCACCACTACAACTTCCCGCCGTTCTCGACCGGGGAGACCGGGCGGGTCGGTTCGCCGAAGCGGCGCGAGATCGGGCACGGCATGCTCGCCGAGCGCGCGCTGGTGCCGGTGCTGCCCAAGCGCGAAGAGTTCCCCTACGCGATCCGGCAGGTGTCGGAGGCGCTGGGCTCCAACGGCTCCACCTCGATGGGCTCGGTCTGCGCCTCGACGATGGCGCTGTTCAACGCCGGTGTCCCGCTCAAGGCCCCGGTGGCCGGGATCGCGATGGGCCTGGTGTCGGATGAGATCGACGGCAAGACCGAGTACGTCGCGCTGACCGACATCCTCGGCGCCGAGGACGCCTTCGGCGACATGGACTTCAAGGTCGCCGGCACCAAGGACTTCATCACCGCGCTGCAGCTGGACACCAAGCTCGACGGCATCCCGTCCGAGGTGCTCGCCGCCGCGCTGCGGCAGGCCAAGGACGCGCGGCTGACCATCCTCGAGGTGCTGGCCGAGGCCATCGACGGCCCCGACGAGATGAGCCCCTACGCGCCGCGGGTGACCAGCGTGAAGATCCCGGTCGACAAGATCGGCGAGGTGATCGGGCCGAAGGGCAAGATGATCAACTCGATCACCGAGGAGACCGGCGCGGACATCTCCATCGAGGACGACGGCACCATCTACGTGGGCGCGGCCGACGGGCCCTCCGCGGACGCCGCGATCAGCAAGATCAACGCGATCGCGAACCCGCAGCTGCCCAAGGTCGGCGAGCGGTTCCTGGGCACGGTGGTCAAGACCGCCGCGTTCGGCGCGTTCGTCTCGCTGCTGCCGGGCAAGGACGGCCTGGTGCACATCTCCAAGCTGGGCAACGGCAAGCGCATCGGCAAGGTCGAGGACGTGGTCAACGTGGGCGACAAGCTCCGCGTCGAGATCGCCGACATCGACAACCGCGGCAAGATCAGCCTGGTGCTCGTCAAGGACGAGGACGAGAAGGCCGACCAGCCGGCCGAGGCGAAGTCCGACTCCGCCCAGTAGTAGACCGAAGCCGTTCCCGGGGTGACGCCCGGCCCTTCGTGGCCGGGGGTCACCCCGGGGCGCTTCCACTTCGAACCAAAGGGACGCATGGGGCGACAGACACCCGGATACGAGCAGGCGATCGGCACTACGCGGACCCTCGACACCGGTGTCAGGCGCACCGTGTTGCCCGGGGGACTGCGGGTCGTCACCGAGCAGGTGCCCAGCGTGCGGTCGGCGACCGTCGGACTGTGGGTCGGCATCGGCTCACGGGACGAGCCGCCGAGCGTGGCCGGGGCCGCGCACTATCTGGAACACCTGCTGTTCAAGGGAACCGCGAACCGCAGCGCCACGCAGATCGCCGAGGAGATCGACGCGGTCGGCGGCGAGTTCAACGCGTTCACCGCCAAGGAACACACCTGCTACTACGCACAGGTGCTCGACGAGGACCTGCCGCTCGCCGTGGACCTGGTGACCGATGTGGTGTTCGAGGCGCTGTGCGCGGACTCCGACATGGCCACCGAGCGCAGCGTGGTCCTGGAAGAGATCGCGATGGGCGACGACGATCCCGAGGATCTGCTGCACGAGACGTTCGTCGGCACCGTCTTCAGTGGACACCCGCTGTCGCGGCCGGTGCTGGGCACCGAGCAGTCGATCAAGGGGATGTCGGCGAAGGCGCTGCGATCGTTCTACCGCCGCCGGTACACCCCGCCCCGCATGGTGCTCGCGGTCGCCGGCAACATCGAGCACGCCCAGGTGCTTCGCCTGGTGCGCAAGGCCCTGCGCCGGGTCGGCAGTGGACTGTCCGGTTCGGACACCCCGGTCCCGCCCCGCCGCGGGAACGCCCGGATCAGGGCCGAGCGCAGGTTGGTGCTGCACTCCGACGACACCGAGCAGGCGCATGTGATGGCCGGCCTGCGTTCGCCGTCGCGGCACGACGAGCGCCGGTACACGCTGAGCGTGCTCAACGCGGCGCTGGGCGGCGGCATGAGTTCGCGGCTGTTCCAGGAGATCCGGGAGCAGCGCGGGCTGGCCTATCAGGTGTACTCGTCGGTGACCAACTACGCCGACACCGGGTATCTGTCCATCTACGCCGGGTGTCAGCCCGACCGGCTCGGTGAGGTCTCCGGCGTGCTGCGGGACGTGCTGGGCCAGATCGGCAAGGAAGGCTTCAGCGACGCCGAAGTCGCGCGCGCGAAGGGGCAGCTGCGCGGTGGGCTCGTGCTGGGTCTGGAGGACACTGCCTCGCGCATGTCCCGCATCGGCAAGCAGGAGCTCAACTACGGGCACTACCGTGGCGTCGACGAGACCGTGGGACTCATCGACGCGGTCACCAGCGAGGACGTCTACGAGCTGGCGCGCGGTTTGTTCGGTGGCGCGGGCATTTCGGCGGCCGCGGTGGTGGGACCGTACGCTCATGTCGACGAGTTGCCGGAAGATCTGCACGAGGTGATCGCATGATTCGCGTGGGTGTGCTGGGCGCGCGGGGCCGCATGGGCGCCACCGTGGCGAACGCGGTCGAGGCCGCCGCCGACCTGAAGCTCGTGGCCGCGATCGACACCGGGGACGCGCGTGACCGGCTCGCCGAGGCCGAGGTGGTCGTCGACTTCACCCACCCCGACGCCGTGCTGGACAACCTGAAGTTCGCGATCGAGTCCGGTCTGCACGCCGTGGTGGGCACCACGGGCTTCACCGAGCAGCGGCTGGCGACCGTGCGCGGGTGGCTGGCGGACAAGCCCGGCGTGGGCGTGCTGGTGGCACCGAACTTCGCGCTGGGCGCGGTGCTCGCGATGCGCTTCGCCCAGCAGGCGGCCCGGTTCTATTCCTCGGTCGAGATCATCGAGCTGCACCACAACCGCAAGGCCGACGCGCCCTCGGGCACCGCCGCGCACACCGCCCGTCTCGTCGCGCAGGCGCGCCGGGACGCCGGGCTCGCCCCCGGCGCGGACGCCACCACGGCGGAGCTGGACGGCGCGCGCGGCGCGCTGGTCGACGAGGTCCGAGTGCATTCGGTCCGGCTGCCCGGACTGGTCGCGCACGAGGAGATCCTCTTCGGACAGGAAGGCGAGACGCTGACCATCCGGCACGACTCGATGGATCGTTCGTCCTTCATGCCGGGTGTGCTGCTCGGGGTGCGCGAGGTAACGCGCCGTCCGGGACTGACGGTGGGCCTGGAGAATGTGTTGAGCCTGTGACCGCGCGCAACACCGCCCTGCTGCTGACCGCCGCGCTGGTGGTCTACCTGGTGCTGCTGGCCGACCGGGCGATCCTGCTGCTGCGCACCGGAACCGCGGCCGGTGTGGCGCTCGGCGCCGCGGTGCTGGTACTGCCGGTGCTCGGCGCGTGGATGGTCGTGGCGACCTGGCGTTCCGGCACGCGGATCCAGCGGCTGGCCCGGCGCCTCGACGCCGAGGGAGCGCTGCCCGACGTCTCCGATCTGCCGCGGATGCCGTCGGGCCGGGTCGACCGCAAGGCCGCGGACGCCTGGTTCGAGGAGCAGCGCGCGGAACTGGAACGGCATCCCGATGACTGGCGGCACTGGTATCGCCTCGCCTATGCCTACGACGTCGCGGGCGACCGGCGTCGTGCCCGCGACACCATGCGCAAGGCCGTCGATCTGGAAGCCGCCGATCACTGAGCGTTCACCAGTGGTGTAGCCAGGTCGCGAAGATTCCTGGGCAGGCGGCGAGGACGCTGTAGCGGACGAAGCGGCCGGCCAGACCGGCGGTGACGAAGGTGGGCAGGCGCATGTCGGCCAGACCCGCGAGCACCACCGTCGCCATGAACGGCGGCAGCCCGAAGACCGCGCTGACCGCGTAGGTACCGGTCATCCACGCCGGGTGACGGTGACAGCGCTCCCGGAGACTTTCGACCTTGGCGCGTAACCATTTCGTGCGTGCGTTGATCCATTCGCGACGGCGCGTCAGCGAGCGCTCGCGATGCATCCGCACGTGCAGGAAGTCCGGCAGCTTGATCGAGCCGCGGGCAGCCAGGTAGTACACCAGTTTCCCGGCGACCTGCCCGATCGCGACGGCCGCGCCGATGAGTGCCCAGTGCGCCCGCGGTTCGCTGGCGACCAGCCCGAGCACGAAGACCTCGATGCTGATGACGGGCACGAGCGCCGATCCGAACGCGACACCGAGTGTCACGCAGAACCAGCCGAACATCGTGCCTCCAGAGGATGGTTATCCCAGTGACGTTAACAGTGATGGCGGCGCGTCACAGTGAGGTTGTCCCTACTTTCCGCTTCCGGTGCGTGACACCTTCCGGACATCTGCGGGTGACATCCTCGCCGCGTGCGAGCCGACAGCAAGACCACCCCCGAGTTGTTCGCGTCCTTTTGTGACGCCGTCGTCCGAAGGCTGCCCTTCGGTCTCTCCGCCGTGGTCGCGCCCAGTTTGCTGGGTTTCGCCCTGATCAACGGATTCACCTTCGGCGTGGACCTCACGTTACTCACGCTCGCACACGGCGTGTTCGCGCTACCGCTCCCCGTGAGCATCACCTTCGCGTACCTGTGCGCCTTCGCGTTGAGCTTCGTGCTCAACCGGAGTATGAACTTCCGATCGCACGCGCCGGTGGGCCGGCAAGCCGTGCGGTACGCGGTCGCGGTGGGCGTGAACTACGTCGTGTTCATTCTCGGTGTGGGTGCCGGATTGACCGTGACGGGACTGGAATACCATCTGGCCCGGATT
>DASSAD010000436.1:0-9646 GCA_035685725.1 Amycolatopsis sp.
GGCTTCGGCCGCCTCCTGCGGGTAACCGAAGTCCGACGCCTCGTACAGCGTGGCGACGAGCCAGTTCACCCCGGGCGCGACGAAGATCCAGTCCTTGGCCGCCTCCAGCATGTCCATGCCTTCTTCGTCGGTGAAGCTGGCATGGTAGACGATGTCGACGCCGTTGCGGACGCACATCTTCACGCTTTCCGCGCTCCGCGCGTGCGCGCACACCCGCCTGCCGCGGCGGTGGGCCTCGGTGACGGCGGCCGCGACCTCCTCGTCGGACATGTAGGTGTCCTCGGCGCGCTGGGTGCCGGTGATCTCCTCACCGGTCATCGACAGCTTGATCTGGTCGACACCGATCTCGATGAGCCGGCGCACGGTCTTGCGCATCTCGTCGGGCCCGTCGGCGAACCAGGTGATGCCCTTGACCAGCTCACCGCCGGTCACCGCGATCTCCGGCCCGTTGGCCAGGTAACGCGGCCCGGGGAAGCGGCCGGCGTTGATCGCGTCCCGGCACACCACGTCGAGCCGGTCCTTCGCGGACGCGGCACCCAGGCACATGGTGTAGCCCGAATCGAGGAAGGTCCGTGCCGACTCGATCGCGAACAGCAGGTGCTCCTCGACCGGCAGGGCGGCGAGTCCGTCGAGGTCGCCGCTGTTGTTCCAGGTGAAATGGGTGTGGGCGTCGCACAAACCGGACATCAACGTCCGGCCGCGGCCCTCGATCACCCGGGCGCCGGCGGCGGCGCCGGGATCCACCGCGCCGACCGCGGCGATCCGGTCGTGGTCGACCAGGACGTCGCCGGGGTAGGGCAGCGCACCGGTCGAGTCCAGAATGGACACATCGCGGAACAGGGTCTTTTCTGGCGTTACAGGCATGTCTCTCCTCGTCATTGAGGCATGGACAAAGGTGGGCTCACAGGAACTTGAGCAGCAGTTCGTTCGTCTCCCTCGCGGCTTCGAGCGCGGTCCAGTGGCCGACGCCGGGCAGGATCTCCACCGTGGCGTTGCCGTGTGCCGCGCCCAGCGCGGCGCTGACCGAGGGCGGGCCGACCTTGTCGTCGCTGCCGGTGATCAGCAGCAGCGGCAGCGTGGCGGCGATCGGACCGGGATCGGTCGCCGCGGCAAGTGCTTCACAGTTGCGGGCATAGCCTTCCGCGTCCTGGCGCATGACCAGTTCACGGACGAACGCGGCCACTTCGGGCTTGTCGCGGCGGGTGGTCTCCGACAGCGCGTTGGCGACCACGACCGGGGCGACCGCGCCGGTGCCGTGCTCCCGCAGCACGGCGGCCCGGTCGCGCTGGGCCCTGCGCCCGGCCTCGGCCGGCTCGGCGACCGCGCCGAGCAGTGCCAGGGCCGACACCTTGCCGGGATGACGGGCGGCGAGCGCCCGCACCACCAGGGTGCCCATGGAATGCCCGACCACCGCGGCCGAGCCGATGTCGAGCGCGTCCAGGACGGCGGCGAGGTCGTCGGCGTGCGACTCGACGGTGATGCCCTCCCGCGCGGCCGACCGCCCGGCGCCGGCGGAGTCCACCCGGATGACCCGGCGGCGTTCGGCCAGGGCATCGGCCAGGACCTGGTAGTAGTTCGACGTGCCGCCGAGACCGTGCACGAGCAGCACGGCGGGGCCCTGCCCGTCGACCTCGACGGCCAGTTCTGTGCCGTTGATCTTCACATCTCTCCTCTCTTCGGTCGGGCGACTTTCTTCGGTCAGGCGACGTGGTTGCGCTGGACTCCGAGCCCGGTGATGGACACCTCGACCACGTCTCCGCTGTGCAGGAACCGGGGCGGATCGAACCCGATCCCGACGCCGACCGGGGTACCGGTGGCGATCACGTCCCCGGGCAGCAGCGTGATGCCGGCCGACAGCGTCGCGATCAGCTCCGGGATGTCGAAGATCAGGTCCTTGACCAGCGCGTGCTGCCGGCCTTCGCCGTTGACGGACGTGGTGAGCTCCAGCGCGGTGACGTCGGAGATCTCGTCCGCGCTCACCGCGTAGGGGCCCATCGGGCAGTGCGTGTCCAGCGACTTGCCGAGCAGCCACTGCTTGTGGTCCCGCTGGAGGTCGCGCGCGGTGACGTCGTTGATGATCGTGTAGCCCCAGACGTGCTCGTAGGCGCGCTCGCGGCTGATGCCCCGGCCGCCGGGGCCGATGATGACGGCCAGCTCGCCCTCGTAGTCGAGCTCGGCGGTGACCCCGGTGTGCGGGTCGATGTCGTCGTAGGGACCGGTGACCGCCGTGGTGGCCTTGGTGAACATGATCGGCCGGTCCGGCACCGCCGCCGAGCGGCTGGGCGTGTCGTAGCCGCTGCGCCCGAACTCGGCGGCGTGCTCGCGGTAGTTCTTCCCGACGCAGAAGATGTTCCGGCGCGGTGCGGGGAGCGGGGCCAGCAGCCGCACCGAGTCCGGTGCGACGCCGGGCGACGAAGCCGCCCGCTCGCGCAACACGGGGCCGAGCTCGTGCCACGCGGCGACGACTTCGAGCACACCGGCACCGGGCGGCAGCAGCTCGGTGACATCGCGCAGAGTGCCGCCATCGGGGTCGAGCACGCCGACCCGGTTCCCCGCCGGAGCGGCGAAGGTGACCAGCTTCATGAGGAAACCAATCCGAACCAATCGAGACCAATATGGGCAAGGGAGACCTTACGTCCAGTTACCCATCTGTGTCGACCTGTGCGCGCCGGTTTTCGCGAGATCGGTTGAATTGGTCTCGATTGGTCACGAGTGGTGGTTTAAGGTGCTCCCATGACGACGGTGGAGCAATCCCTGCGGGCGCTGGTCGCCGAGGCCACGCGGAACGGCACGCTGAGCCCCGGCTCCCAGCTCCCCACCGAACGGGATCTCGTGCAGCGCCTGGAGGCGCCGCGCAGCGCGATCCGCCGCGCGCTGGAGGCACTGGAACGCGACGGCCTGGTGATCCGGCACGTCGGGCGGGGCACCTTCCTCACCGAGGTCGCGACGCGGCCCACGGACGGTGCGCCGCCGGACACCAGCCCGGCCGAGATCATGCAGGTGCGGCAGGTGCTGGAGCCGGAGGTGGCGACGGTGGCGGCGCGGGTGGCCACGCAGGCCGATCTCGACCGCATCGCGGAGGCGCTGGCGGCAGGCGGGGCGGCCGAGGACTTCGACGGCTTCGAGCGATGGGACGCGACCCTGCACCGTTCGATCGCGGTGGCCGCGCACAACGGGCTGCTGATGACCATGTTCGACGTGATGAACACCGCCCGCGCGCTGCCGGTGTGGGGCAGCCTCAAACGGCGGACCTCCACCCCGGAGCTGCGCCGGTGCTACCACCGCGAGCACACCGAGATCGTCGAGGCCCTGCGTGACCGCGACCCGTTCGGCGCAGGCGACAAGATGCGCGACCACCTGCAGCATGTCGCGGACAGTCTGCTGGGCCTGCGCTGAGCCCGACCCGGGAGGAGGTGCGATCCGCGACGAAGCCGGGGCCGGGCAGGCGGACCGGACTCCGCGGCGCGCCTGACCACGGGCTTCACCGTGCGGTCCGGGCGGAGGTGCGGTATCTCGGGTGAGTGGATCCGGTACAGGCACTCCGGCAGATCGCCTTCGAGCTCGAACGCTCCGGCGCGCCGACCTACCGGGTCCGCGCGTTCCGGCGCGCCGCGGCGGTGGTAGGCGACCTCACGGCCGCGGAACTGGACGAGCGGATCCGGCAGGGCACCCTGCGCGCGCTGCCCGGGATCGGCGCGGCGACCGGTGCGGTCATCGAGGAAGCCAGGGCCGGCGGCCGTCCCGGTTACCTGACCAAGCTGCTGGCGGAGGTGTCCCGGCCGGAGCCGACCGGGCTGCGGGCGGCGCTGCGCGGGGACTGCCACACCCATTCGGACTGGTCGGACGGGGGCAGCCCACCGGAGGAGATGGCCGAGGCCGCTCGCACGCTCGGCCACGCGTGGGTCGCGCTCACCGACCATTCGCCCCGGCTGACGGTGGCCGGCGGGTTGTCGGCGGAACGGCTGTCGGCTCAGTTGGACCTCGTCGGGCGACTCAACGCGGACCTCGCCCCGTTCCGGATTCTCACCGGTATCGAGGTGGACATCCTCGCCGACGGCACGCTCGACCAGCGCCAGGATCTGCTCACGCGTCTCGACGTGGTCGTCGCCAGCGTGCATTCACAGCTGCGGATGCCGGCGGAAGGAATGACCGAGCGGATGCTGACCGCCGTGCGTGACCCGCTGGTCGACGTGTTGGGCCACTGCACGGGCCGCATGATCGCCGGGCGCGGCCGGCCGGAGTCGGTGTTCGACGCCGAGAAGGTCTTCACCGCCTGTCGCGAACACGGCGTCGCGGTGGAGATCAACTGCCGTCCCGAGCGACAGGACCCACCGGAAGCCTTGCTGCGCAAGGCCGCCGAACTGGGCTGTGTGTTCGCCATCGACAGCGACGCCCATGCCCCGGGCCAACTGGCCTGGCTGGACAACGGGTGCACGCGCGCCGAGGAGTGCGGCATCACCGCGGAACGCGTGATCAACACCTTGACCGCGGAAGAGCTGACGGCTCGCCGTCGCCGGTGACGTGACGCACCGCCGGTGAGGAAAGGCCCTGACTGCCCGCCCGACGACGAACCCCTCGCTTCCGTGTTCGCAGGTCGCGATCATCGGCCGGGACGGCGCAGGTCAGCCGGAACCCCCACGAGATCGGGAAAGTGCCGAGGATGATCGGCGATCCACGTTCAGGCGGTGCACATGTCACGGACCGCTCGCGCGGTTTCACACCGGCTCCGGGGCGCGTCATCCGCCCTCGGTGTCCTCGGGCTCCCAGCGCAGCAGGTCGCCCGGCTGGCACTTGAGCACCTCGCAGAGCGCGGCGAGCGTCGCGAAGCGCACCGCCTTGGCGCGGCCGTTCTTGAGTACCGCCAGGTTGGCGGGCGTGATCCCTACGCGCTCCGCGAGTTCACCCACGGACATCTTCCGCCTGGCCAGCATCACGTCGACGTCGACGGCGATCGGCATCAGATCACCCCGTCCAACTCGGCCTGCATCCGCGCCGCTTCGACGTCGCGCGCGACGGCCTGGGCGAGCAGCATCCGCAGCACGAGCACGATGAGCGCGACCCCCAGGATGGCCACACCGACCCCGCCCATGATCACGGTGACGCCCGGGTCGTCCCGCTGGCCCGGCGCGTTGATGGCCGTGACCGCGAACCACACGAGGGCAGCCGCCACGATCGCGCCGATGATGACGTCCACGTACCGGAAGGCGGCGTGGGAGAACACGGTTCCGCGTCGCACCATCGTCACCAGCCGCCACACGCAGACCGAGGCCACCTGGACCGACCCCAGGCCGAGGATCGTGATCGCGCGCAGCGGGGTCAGCGGGAGCGACCCGTCCTCCGGGTCGGTGACCAACGCCCACACCATCAACGCCTGTACCAACACGGTGCCGGCGAGCACCACCACCAGCACGGCGCGCAGCGCATGCACTGTCAGCTTTCCCATGTCCAACCTTCCATCGACTTGCGATGGGAATCTATCGAATCTCGATAGGTGACGCAAGGCTGGGACGGAGGTGGTCTCGCACTGTGGCGGGACGCCGCCGCCCCGGTCCATGACATGGCGTTCGCGCGAACCGTCTCGATCTCGTCGAAGCGGCCGCGCTTGAGCGCAAATCCGACGCCACCGACTTCGCCGAAGCCCGGGGACACGGGGCGACACTGGTAACGAGACCCGAAGAGAAGGGAGCGGGCGGATGGATCACGTTTTCGACCCCGAGCTCGTCCACGAATGCGCGATGGCGAGTATCGGCGAACCCAAACCGGCCATGTTCGATACCTTCGCGGGAGCGATGGAACGCCGATATCCGCACCGGCTCGACCTCGACCAGCCGTGGATCTTCAGCAACGCGGGCGGCGCGATGATCCAGCTGAAGCTGTACTACGCCTCGATCTCCGAGTACATCATGATCTGGGGTACGCCGATCGGCTCCGGCGGCCATTCCGGGCGGCACGCGGTCGGTTTCTGGGACACGGTGATCGACGGCGAAATGTGGTACTACGCCGAAGGACAGTTCGAGAAAACGGTCTACCGCCGTGGCGACCGCGTCTATGTCGGGCCGAAACAGGCCAGGGCGATGAACTTCACCACCGGCGTGTGGGCGGTGGAATACGCCCGCGGCCCGCTGCCGCTTTCGATTCCCTTCGGCCTGGCCGACGAGCTGAACAGCGCGCTGGATTACGCGACGGCGGCGCAGACCCTGAGCATTTACGCCACACTCGTGGGTCACCACTGGCAGCTGCCGCGGGCCGACGGCTCGGCGCCGTCACCGACGCGGCGGGCGGTCGGCGCCGCCCTGTCCCGCGCCGGGCGGGTGATCACCGGTCTGGTTCGTCCGCCGGAGCCGGACGAGGAGATCCCGGCCGGTACATCGCCCGCGTCCGGGACGAAATGAGCCGCACCGCTTGCCGCCGGGACAGCAGGCGGGCGGCGGCGAACGCGGCGATCCGGTTCCAGCGACCGGGTACCACGACGGGCCGGCGCCCCAGGGCGGCCAGCGTTTCGCGAGCGACGTCGGAGGGCCACATCGGCGGCGGCACCAGGCGGCCGGTCGGCGCCGACCGACCGAAACCCGGGGTGTCGACCGGGCCGGGACAACTGGCCAGGACGTCGATCCCCGACGGCCCCAGCTCCGCCCACAATCCCTCGGCCAGGACACGGAGGTAGGCCTTCGTCGCCGCGTAATGCGCGACCAGGGCCGAGCCCTGGTTCGCCGCCATGGAACTGAGCAGGACGACACCGCCCCGGCCACGTGCCACCAGCCGGGGGCCGAACGCGTGGACCAGGTGGGCGGCCGACCGGCAGTTGAGGTCGAGCATCGCGTCCAGTTGCGCCGGTGTCAGCTCGAGGAACGGCCGGATCGGGCTCAGTGCCGCGTTGCACACGATCAGCCCGATGTCTTCTCCGGCGCGGGCGAGGGTCGCGATCCCGTCGGGGGTGCCCGCGTCCAGCGCCGTGCTTCTGACCCGCACGCCGTGTTCGCTACGCAGCCGGTTCGCGAGTTCGTCGAGCGGGGCCTGCCGCCGGGCCACCAGCACGAGATCGCTGCCGCGGGCCGCCAGTTCCTCGGCGAAGGCGGCGCCGAGGCCCTCGGAGGCGCCGACCACCAGCGCGCACGGTCCATAGGGCCAGTCCTCGACCGTCATCGGCCACTCCTCTCCCCCGGGCCGCGAATCCCCTCCCGCCGGGAATCCCGACTTCCGGGCAGGCCCGGGATACCACACGAGCGCGCCCGGCGGGGCTGCGGCACGAAAAAACCGTCCGGCTCCACTGGGGGAACCGGACGGTTTCGTCCAGCGTGAACCACGGCGCACCACCGGCGGACCGGCGGGTGGGCTACTCCTTCGCCGTGCGGGCGTTGCGAGCCATGAAGGTCTCCGCACTGCCCGAAGCGGGATCGACGAACACGATGTCGTCCGGGCGCCGACGCGGGACGTCGATGGCGAGCACCACCAGCGGATGTTCGGTGACCGCCGGAAACCCGTGCACCTTCTTCTTTTCGAAACACAGGAACATGCCCGGACGGGCCTCGTACTCTTGGCCGTCGAGATGGAAGGTGCCGCGCCCGCTCACGACGTACAGGTTCTCGTCACACTCGTTGTGGTAGTGCAACGGAACTTCGCGGTAGATGCGAAAAATGCGCGAGCTGGCCGACTCCTTGTCGAGGAAGTACTTGTCCGCCAACATGGTGTCCGCGGTTTCCGGCAGGAGGCGGATCTCCGCGTCCACATCGAACACGCTCTGCTTGTTGTCGCTTTCCATCTTCGCCCTCCTCGCGGCTGTGACTATCGCTTTCCATCGTCGGCCCGCCCGCCGACGTCGTCACGATATCGCGCCGCTCGAGTGCACAATCTCACCGCCGACCACGGTCAGTTCCGAACTCAGCGCACAAATCCGGTCTTCGGGAACGGTGAAGTAGTCTTCGCTCAACACGGCCAGATCCGCGTGCGCGCCCGGCCGCAGGTGCCCCCGGTCGGCCTCTTCGAAGCTCAGCCACGCGCTTCCCGAGGTGTAGCTCGCCAGCGCCTGCGTGCGGGTGAGCAGATGCTTGGTGTCCCGGCGGCGGATGCCGTCGAGTGAGGTGCCCGCGATCAGCCACCACAACGAGAGCCACGGGCTGTAGGAGGAGGCCCGGCTCGCGTCGGTGCCCGCCGCGATCGGCACGCCCGCCGCGAGGATGTCGGCCACCGGCGGCGTACGGCTCGTCGCGCCCGCACCCCAGACGGCCTCGGAAGTACCCGCCTTGAACACCAGATGGTCGTCCAGCACCACGCCCGCGCCGAGCGCGTGCAGCCGGCTCAGGTTGCGCGGGCTGATCCGGTCGGCATGCGAAAGGGAGAACCGCAACCCGGTCAGCGGAATCTGCGCGTGCACCTTTTCCCAGCAGTCCAGGATGCGGTCGACCGACTCGTCCAGGACGGCGTGGATGTTCATCGGCCAGCCGTGCTCGGCGGTGGACAGGCTGATCCGGTACAGCTCGTCGGCCGCCTCGTCGGAGATCGTGAACGGCTCCAGCCCTTCGAAGTCGTGACAGCCGTAGTGCACGACCTCGCCGATTCCGAGGTACTGCAACATGTCGTCACCGAAGCGCGTGTGCGCGTGCTGGAGCCACGACTCCAGCTGCGCGTGCTCCTGTCCGGGATCGACGGCGGACAGGAACAGCCGCATCCGCATCGACAGCTCGCGCGAGCGCCACAGATCGAACAGCGGGTCGTAGCGTCCCGGCGCCATCCCGAAGCCGCCCGGGTCGACGATCCCGGTGAGCCCGCTGGCGTGCAGGTCGGCGAACATCGCCTTGGTCGACTCCCGCTGGCCTGCCGGGTCGGGCGGCTCGATCGCGTTGAGGCAGAAGGTGAAGGCCCCCATGCCGTGGATCCGGCCGGTCGGCTCGCCGGTCGCCGGGTCCCGCTCGATCCGGCCCCCCGGCGGATCCTCGGTGAGCTTGTCCAGCCCGCTCGCCCGGATCGCCGCCGTGTTGAGCACCGCGACCTCGTAGAGCGCCTGCACATAGGCGGGGTGTTCACCGGCGGCGTCGTCGAGTTCGGCCCTGGTGGGTTCGCGTCCGTCACTGAACTGGCACGGATGCCAGCCGCCGATCGCCCGGATCCACTCACCCGGCCTGGCGCGGTTCGCCGCGTCGCGGATGGTGGACAGCGCGGTGGCCACGTCGGGCACCCCGGTCCAGTGCAGCTCGCTCGACCAGGTCGAGCCGGCCCGCGTGGCGTGCATGTGGCCGTCGATCAGGCCCGGGATCAGCCGCCGGTGCTGCAGGTCGATGACGCGGGTGGCCGGCCCGGCCAGCTCGCGCATCTCGGCGTCGCTGCCGTAGGCCAGCACGCGGCCGCCGGCCGTGGCCAGCGCGGTCGGCTCGGGCCCCGCGGTGCCGGAACCCGGCCACACGAGCCCGTTGAGGAATACCTGATCCGCCTGTCGGGAACTGCTCATCAGATGCTCACCTGCCGGGCAAGAGAGTCGACGTAACCGGGACCGGACCAGTTCCGCAGGAGCCGGTCCCTGGACTCCACGGCGAGCCGCCGCACGCGGCGCATGTCGTGGCTGAGGATCCGGCCCGCGGCCTTGACGGGGGCCCCGGCGACGTAGACGGTATCGACGTTTTGGTTGTCCGCCAGTGTCACCACGGCGGGAAGG
>DASSAD010000437.1:0-6543 GCA_035685725.1 Amycolatopsis sp.
CTTTTCCACGAGAATGTGAATGGAGTGGAAAGCGTTGGACATCTCGTCTCTGGTCCGGGCCCGATCGAACGGTGACGGGCCCATGCTGCACGATCCGGTATTCGAGCAGCTGCTGAAATCGCGCATCATCTTCCTCGGATCGGAGGTGAACGACGAAGTCGCGAACCGGCTGTCCATGCAGCTGCTGTTGCTCGCGGCCGAGGACGACGAGTCCGACATCACGCTCTACATCAACTCGCCGGGCGGTTCGGTGACGGCGGGCATGGCGCTTTACGACACGATGAACCACATCAAGCCGGACGTCGCCACGATCGGTCTCGGCTTCGTGGCGTCGATGGGCCAGTTCCTGCTCTCCTCCGGCCAGCGGGGTAAGCGCAGCCTGCTGCCCAGCACCCGCGTGCTGATGCACCAGCCCTCCGCCGGTGTGGGTGGCACCGCGACCGACGTCGAGATCCAGGCGACCATCTTCAACCAGATGAAGAAGCGCATGGCCCGCATCACCGCCGAACAGACGGGTCAGACGGTGGAGCAGATCGAGAAGGACGCCGACCGCGACAAGTGGTTCACCGCCGAGGAGGCGCTGTCGTACGGCTTCGTCGACCGCGTGATCGAGGCGGGCGAGGCCCCCTAACCCGCACCACGCACGGACCGGCAGCACCGACAGGGGAGGTCATCGTCATGCCGTCATCCGGTAGCAGAGCGCTGCCGTTCGTCGTCTACGTCCTCGGGGTGGGCATCTTCGCGCTCACCACCAGCGAGTACATGGTCTCGGGGCTGATGCCCGCCCTGTCCGGCCAGTTCGGGGTGTCCTTCGCCGCGATCGGATACCTGGTGACCGCCTACGCGGGCGCCATGGCGATCGGCGGTCCACTCCTGACCGTCGCCCTCCTGCGCCTGTCCCGCAAGAACGCGCTGGTGCTGCTGGTCGCCGCGTTCGTCGCCGGCCAGATCCTGGGCGCCGCCGCGAACAGCTACCCGATGCTGCTCCTCGCCCGCGTGATCACCGGCATCGCCGCCGCGGCCTTCTTCGGCGTCGCCCTCACCTCATGTGCCGAACTGGTCGAGGGCGCCCTGTTCGGCAGGGCGTCCTCGATCGTGCTGGGCGGACTCATGGTCGGCACCGTCCTCGGCCTGCCGGCCGCCACCTTCATCGGCGAGGCGGTGAGCTGGCGCGTCAGCTTCCTGGCCGTGGCCGCCGTCGCGCTGCTCGCGGGTCTCGCGGTGCTGCGGTTCATGCCCGCGGCTCCGCCGCCCGGAATCGTCGGAGTCCGCGCCGAACTGGCGGCCTTCCGCAACGGCAAGCTGTGGGCGGTCTACGCCACCAGCCTGCTGCTGATCGGTGCCACCTTCGCCGCGTTCACCTACTTCGTCCCGATCCTCACCCAGGTCAGCGGTTTTCCCGACGGCGTCGTCCCGGTCCTCCTGCTGGCCTACGGGCTGGCCGCCATCGGGGGCAACATCCTCGTCGGCAGGCTTGCCGACCGCTACACCATTCCCGTGCTGCTCGGCGGTCTCGCCGTCACCACCGCGGCTCTCCTGCTGTTCGCCCTGTTCGCCGGTGTCCCGGCCGTCGCCGCCATCGCGGTCGCGGCCATCGGCCTCGCGGGCGTGTCGATGAATCCCGCGCTGGTCACCCGCGGCGCGCGGGTCGGCAACAACAGCATGCTGGTCAACTCCGTCCACACCGCCTGCATCATGCTCGGCGTCGTGATCGGCTCCTGGGTCGGTGGCCTCGGCATCAGCATGGGCATGGGGCTGCGCGGCCCGCTCTGGATCGGCATCGTCCTGGCGCTGCTGGCCGTCTTGACCCTGATCCCCGACACCGTGGCGCTGCGCCGCGCCGGCCGGTCCACCCCCGACCCCGCACTGGACGCGGCCTGACCGCCGCGTGCTGACCATTTTCGCGGACGGGCAACCGGAAGCACGGCCGGTGCGTGTCGGGGGGTATGGAACCTGGGGGACTTTCCCGACGCTCGTTTCTCGCCACCGCGGGCCTGCTCGCCGGTGGCCTCGCACTGGGGGCGGCGCCGGCCGCGCTCGCCGCGACGAACGGCACCGTCGCACCGTTTCGCCCGGCGGTCGCGCTCGACGTCAACGGCAAGATGACCTTCGTCGTCAACCTCTACAACGGGCCCTACTACACCTTTCTCCACGGCTGGCAGGTCGCGCCGGGGACCGGGCCCTTCGACACCACCCAGATCGCCGCGGAATTCCGGTTCGTCTACACCCAGCCCGTCACGGCGCTGGACGTGAACGGCCGCCTCACCTACTTCGCGGTGCAGAAGTTCGACTCGCTCGTGCACGGCTGGCAGAGCGCACCCGGTACCGGCCCGTTCGAGTCGACCACGATTTCCAACCTGGCCGCGCTGCCCGGCGTCTGCCTCGACGCCACCGGACGGCTGGCCGGGATCTACGCCTTCGGCGACTCGCTGACCCTCATCCGTCAGCACACGCCCGGTTCGGGCCCGTGGGATTTCACCACGATCGCTACCCCTGCCCGGCCCGGACGACCCGCCGTGCTCAAGGACGCGTCCGGCCGGCTGGCCTTCTTCAGCCGTCTCGAGGACGAAACCCTCCTGTACGGCGTCGAGCAGGAATACGGGGGGAGCTGGGATACCACGGTCGTGGCGACGAGTGTGAGCGACGAGCCGGCAGCGGTCCTGGATCCCTTCGGCAGACTGGTGTTCTTCGCGCGCTTCGGCGACATCTTGTCGATGGGACAGCAGGACCAGCCCGGTGGCACGGCGTTCCCGCTCACCGTCGCCGGCGAGGGCATCCAGGGAAGCCCAGCCGGCGCGCTCGACGTCAACGGGAAGCTCACGTTCTTCATTCGGGAAACGACCGGGGAACTCCTGCACGGCTGGCAGGTTTCGCCGGACGGTGGCTGGAGCGGCACCACCCTCGCCACCGGCCTCATCGGTGACGTCGGGGTGAGCCTGGACGCGTACGGGAAGCTGACCTATTTCGTGGCCATCGAGGGCGGAAAGCTGTTGCACGGCTGGCAGGACGCGCCGGGCACCGGCCCCTGGCATTCCACCGTCCTGCTCTGACGGGATGTCTCGGCGTGGGCCGACACCGCCCCGGACAACGTCCCCGCCCTCGCCGCCGGGACACAGGCGGGTCGCTCACCCGGCCCCGACCGGCTTCTCGGTGCGGGGACAGGACCTTCGCGGGGGCCTGGGCGCCCTCCTGCCACGCCCAGGCCCCGACTGCGCTCAGCGGTGCGAAGTGAACTGGACCACCTGCTGGTAGGTCGGCCGGTTCTGCCAGGTGATCGAGGGATCGGTGATGCCACCCATCGGCCGCTGGATGATCGAGTCGGCGCACCACTGGTCACCGGCCGAACAGGACGAGTCCGCGGGGTAGACGGTCGAAGCCGGCTCGGCACCGGCCTGGCTGAGGCTGGTCAGCAACGCCGTGCGGCAGGCGGAGAGATCGCCGCCACCGCAGTATTCCTGCGCCAGCCCGCCGGAGACCCCTTGTCCCAGCACGGCACGCAGGTCCTTGTCCACATAGGACCACCAGCCGTACTGGAACGAAGATCCCTTGTGGGTCACCGACTGGTTGACGTCCGAGGACCCGGCACTGGGGCCGGTCTGCCCGCCGGAGGGTGATTCGTTGATCTGGATCGCATTCACCATGGCCGTGAACAGGTCGTTGCCCATGCCCGGCTGGAACTCCGCCTGCACGAGCAGCGGCCACCAGGCGTCCAGCACCCGGATCGCCGCCGCGTCGGCGTAGGTGTGACTGCCCGGTGTGGTTTCCACCCGCTTGGCTCCGTGCGCGAGCCAGGTCTGGAGCTCGTTCACCAGCGCGGCCTGGCCGGAGTCGGTCACCGGCTGGCTGGTGATCACCTTCAGCAGCGTGGGCAGCACGTCCTCGCCACGCAGGTCGGTCACGGCGGCATCCTCCATGGCCTGCACCACGTCCGCGCGGCTGATCTTCTTTCCACTGGTCACCAGTGCCTTCACCCGGGAGTCCAGCAGGTCGGCGCGGTGCACGCTGCCGTCGCCGAACGCGGCCGAGGTGTAGTCCAGCGCCTGCTTGTTGTTCCAGGACACGTAATAGTCCTGATCGATCGACTGCGGATGCGCGGAGGAGGGCGTGTAGTCGGCGGTGAACGTGTCAGGACTCCAGTTCTGCCACTCGTACTGGCTGTCGATCGGCAGATTCGGGTCCACAGTGGACGGGTGGACGGGGTTCCAGCCGGAGTTGTAGTAAGCCGTCTGGGACGAGTTCACGTAGAACCAGTTGAACGTGTAGTTCACGTGGGACGCGGACGCCTGGAACTCCTGTGCCGTGGCCATGTCGTCCGGATTGTTGAACATCTGGAAACCGATGATCGACGAGGCCTCGTGCTGATAGCTCGACCGCTGGCTGGTGTAGACCACGGGTTTCCCGCCGACGGTCGCGCGGTACTGCACGAGACCGTACTTCGTGCGGTAGACGATCAGCTTGTAGGAGCCGGCCGCGGTGCTGTCGGCGACCGTGGGGCTCCACGAGTCGTCCACCTCCAACGGTTCCATGGCCGTGCACTGTCCGTCGTAGAGGTAGTAGTTCGAGTCCTTGGCCGGGCTGGACCCGTCCGGCTCACACAACGGCACCGCGAACGTGTCGGTGACGTCCTGTCCGGCCGAGGTCGCGCTCCACGAGTAGTCCTCGCCGCGACCCAGCTCGACGTAGAAGTTGGTGCCCGCGAACGAAACGCCGCGCGCACTGATCCCGGGGCCCTGTAACTCCTCCATCATCAGCAACTGAGGGGCGAAGTATCCGGTCTGGGGGCCGAAGACCGCGATCGGATGGCCGTCATCGGTGTATTTCCCGGAGACCACCAAAGCATTGGACATACCGTGCTTGGCGGAAAGCAGGTCGCCGGGGAGCACACCGGCCGCCGCCGTGGGTGCGGTGGATGCCGCGGAACCCGTGGGGTCGTAGATTTCCTGTTGCGGCGTCACGGATCCGGGGTCGGGCATCGCCACACCCTGCGGGTTACCCGGGCTTGCCGCGTAGGGGAAGCTTTGCCCGTCGTGGACGGTCAGGGTCGCTTCCGGGTCGTTCTGTTCGCGGAAGGACTGCCACACCTGGTCGCCGAGCGCGGTGCCGTAGCGGGCGTCGGCCGCCTGCTTGACCAGCGCGGACTGCACCTCGCCGCCACCACCGCTGCCGAACAACGCGCCGACGACACCGGCGATCGCGATCAGGTCGGTCGCCGTGAAGGGCGCGATGCCGCCGGCGTTGGTGATCGAGTCCACATGCCCGGTCAGCACGTACTCGCCGGGGAAGTAGCGGCCCTGATACGCCTGGCTGATGTAGGAGTTGAGGCCGTCGAGGTAGCTGTTGATGTCCGCCAGGGCCTGCGCACCGGCCGGGCCGCTGTTGGCGATGGCCGTGACCTGGTTCTGGAGGTCCTGCTCGGTGTAGGGAGCGGCGGCCCAGAAGGTCTGCTCCAACTGCCGGTTCGCCGAGGCACCGCCCGCGAAACCGCTCAGCTGCCCGCGCCCGACGTGGCGGAAGACGTCCATCAGCCACAACCGGTCCTGCCCCGCCGCGTACCCGGCACCGAACTCCGTGCCGGACCTGGTGGTGCCATAGATGTGCGGGACACCCAGAGTCTTGTCCCGCACGATGGTCACGTCGGAGCGCGGCTGGATCGTGCTCTCGACCTGGTCGGCGGGGACGCCGAAGGATGCGTCGTCGAAGAACTGGCCGAGGTTGGCGTTGGTGAGAGACCGGTAGCCGTCGGCGAGGGAGCCGTAGGTGGAAAGCTGGTCGTCGGTGTGCGCGGGCCGCGTGCCGAGCGCCTTGTTCGCCAGGATGTCGGCGAGCGTCGCGTTCCCGTTCTCACCGGGCGGCAGAATATCGTTGCATTGTCCGCCGCAGTAGTCGTTAGGCTGGGCCGCGACGGCGGCCGGGGCGGACACCCCGAGCGCCAATCCGGTGACCGCGGCGACCAGTGCCACCGCCACGCGACGAGCTGTTCCGGGCATCAGTGTGCTCCTCTGTCCGACCGTGCACGGCACTGTGCGTTCCGTCACGCTAACGTGGTGCGGGAAAATGCGAAAGTCCCTCATGTTTAGTTTCCGCCGAAAGTCCCATCGGCAGACGGGCATCGACTAACTCCCGGCGACGCCCTGGCGCCCCCCGATCACACTGCGCGGCCACGGGTCCCCAGTCATGCCGCCGGGATCGCACCGCGACGGTCCCGTGACCGCTCAGCCTCCCGTTCCCCGCAGGTAGTGGCCCAGGGATTCGTCAGGCGGCCTCGGTCACGCCGGTTGGGTACCGTGAAACAGATGGAGACCTGGGACGCTATCCGTTCCCGGCGCAACGTCCGGGAGTACACCGACGAACCCATCGCCCGCGAACAGCTGGCACAAATCCTCGAAGCCGGGCGGCGCTCACCGTCCTCCCGGAACTGGCAGCCCTGGGATTTCGTGGTCGTCACCGACCGTGACCAGCTCGGGGAGTTGTCGAAGGTATGGCAAGGCGCCGGCCACGTCGCCAGGTCCGCCGCCACCATCGCACTCGTCGCCCCGGCCCCCG
>DASSAD010000438.1:0-3913 GCA_035685725.1 Amycolatopsis sp.
GGCGCGACGACGATGGTTTCCAGTCCGAAGACCAGCACCACCGCTATCAGCGCACCGAGGCGACCTGGTCTTTTGCGCCCGGTCGGCCGCGCCGGAGCGCGGCCGCCAAGCGGATCTCCCTGTTCGTTCGCGGGCAGCCCGACGACGCGTGGCCGGAGGCCAACAGCGCGCAGGATGGTGGTTTTCGCGGCGGCGCCGTAGGTACGGCGTAGGCGTGCGGTGAGTGTGTGCCAGCCGGCCGCGCAGGCGAGCACGCTCAGCAGGGTCAGCGCGGTGCTCATGCCGCGTCCCGGCCGCCGCCACGCTTGCCTGCCGCAGCGTGTTCGTGCTCCGCGAGCAACTGCTCGTCGGTCAGGCCGACCTCGCGCTCGGCGGCCAGTTCGAGATCGGCCTCCAGGTCGTCGTTCGGGGGAATGGGCTCGGGCACGTGCACCTCGGCGGGCTCGGGTTCGCCCTGCCGGGCACGATTGTCCGCGGGCAGGGCGTCCTTGGAACCCGGCGTGGTGTCCATGACGGCCCGCAGCTGTTCCAGGTGCGGACCCGAGAAGTCGACCCGGATCCGTTCCACGCCACCGGCGCCGTCCCCGAAGACGAACTGGCGGGGCTCACGATCCCGTTCCAGCGTGCGTTGGACGCCGGGCCGGCGGCCCAGCGCCGCGATCACCTGTTCGTAGCCGACGCCGACCGGCACCTTCAGCAGGCGCAGCGCGTCGGCCTGGGCCTCCTCGTCGTCCAGGCGCCCGACGAACACCGAGTCCAGCAGGGCGACGAACCCCTGGATCTTGAGGAAGTCGGCGGGAATCTGGGAGGACAGCAGCACTCGCACGTTCCACTTGCGTGAGTCACGTGCGAACCGGTTCATCAGCACGCGGCCCGTCGGCACCTCGGACAGGAAGAACGCCTCGTCGATCCAGACGCCCTTGCGCTGGTCCTTCGGCTTTTCGTACACCGAACGCTGGGTGAGCCAGGCGGCCAGGTTGAGCATCTCGACGCCGAGCGCCTCGGCGTCGGTCCAGTGCTCGCGGCCGACGCCGTCCTTGGGCAGGGTCAGTCCCGCCATGGTCAGCACGGTCAGCCGGTCGTCCCGGGTTTCGGAATAGGGGTCGGCGTCGCTTTCCGGTATCAGCAGCGACATCCGTTCGCGCATCTCGTCGAGGAAGTCGGCGACGACTACCGCGTGCTCGTGGTGCTCGCTGGAGTCGCGCCGCAGCGCGTCGATGACCTGACCCGGGTCGGCGTCGTAGCGGCCGCCCACCGCGCGGACCGCGCGCAGCAGCACGATCCGGCTCTGCGGCATCCGCGCCACCTCGTACGGCAGGACACCGGTGAGCACGTCGAGCACGAGCCGCCGCCGGGTGGCGCCGGCCAGTGCCCGCTCGCGGCGCCACGCGCGTTCCGGGTCGTCCTCGTCCATGAAGTGCTCGAGCAGCGGCTCCGCCACCACGCGGTACGGGTTGAGGATGCCGGGCTGCGCGTTGAGCAGGTTGATGGGACGCGCGTACGGCCGGATCTCCGGCAGGTCGCACAGCCTCGACAGCGGGCCGGAAGGGTCCAGCAGCGTCCAGTGCGCCCCGGCGCGCAGCGTCTTGTAGACGATGCCACCGCCGAGGAAGGACTTGCCGCCGCCGAGTCCGGCGACCATCGCGGTCAGGCCGGAACCGTCCCGGATCTCCTGGGCCATCCACGGGTCCCAGGCGACCGGGCGCCGGGTCGCGGTGCAGGTCTCGCCGAGCAGGATGCCGCGGCGGTCACCGACTTCCGCGGTCGCCGTCGGCACCGCGGCCGCGGCCCAGACCACCGAGCCACGGCGCATGTAGGCCGAGGACGCCAGCGGTTCACCGGGAATGAACTCCCGGGCCATCGCGTACTGCGCCTCGGGGTGTTCGACGGCGATCTTCGGTTTGTACAGGTCCAGCATCTGCTGGGCCAGCCGCAGCGCCTCGCGCTCGGTCGCGCCGGAAACCGCCAGGCGCCACCACGACCGGACCCGGGTGGCCAGCGCGGTGAAGCCGGAGGTCATCTCGTCGTCGATTTCCAGCACCCGTGAGGCCTGGCGGGAAAGCGATTGCGGCGGCTCCAGTTCGTGCTCGTCGGTGTAGTGCTTCACCTGCGAGCGAACCTTGTTCATCTGGCGCGCCAACTCGCCCGCGACCTCTTCCGGGCGACGCACGTAGATCCGGGCGGACCACTCCACCGGAGCGGGCAGCCGGTCGGCGTGCTGGACCCACGGGTCGTCGACCTCGGGGATCTGCAGGCCGTGCATCTGCCCGATGGTCAGGACGGCGACATGCCGGGCGATGCCCGCGTTGGAGCCGGTCCGGCCGCGGACGGTGAGCGTCGGCGCGTACGGGTCGGCGTGGAAGTCGGCGGCGTCGGTGAAACTGGCCAGGTCTTCGGGTTCCCAGGCGGCCCCGGGAACGGCGGGCAGGTTGCGCGGAGCGGGCAGGCCCAGCGAGCACGAACGGTGCATCAGCCAGGACATCTCCTCGGCGTGCACCGGGCGCCCCTCCAGCCCCGAGGAACCGATCACCTGGTCGAGATGCTCGACCTCGGAGTCGAGCGCGGTCAGTTCGGCGTCGACGGCCTCGGGCAGGATCTTGCGCAGCAACGGCGCGGCGCTTTCCACCGCGCGGTCCACGATGCGGCGGGTCTGGACCTGAATGCCGAGGTACACCTCTTTCTCGGCCATCGACCGGCCCATCAGCTGTTGCTGCTCACCGATCAGGTAATCGTCGAAGGAAAGCGCGCCCGAGACGTCCTGCGGCCGGCCCACGGCGTTGTGGACGTGGGCCTCGGCCCACATCCGGATCGGGTACGGGCGGTTCGTCACGCGCAGGTGCAACCACCGGCCCTGCAGCTCGGCGTACTGCCCGGCGATCGCCGCGATCAGGTCTCTGCGCTGGGAGTCCGACCGGAACGACCAGCGTTGCGGAGCAAGCCGGTACCAGGCGTACACCTCATGGCCGGTGCGCACCAGGTGGCCGTCGATGCTGCGCAACGCGATCGATGGCGTGTAGCTGGGGATGGCCTGTTCACCCGGCAGGCGCCGGGTGGCCGCCTTCGGCTTGGCCGGCACGGCCAGACCTGGCAGCGGGGCACGCCCGCCCTGCCACTGGCCGGCCCCCCGTGCGTCTTTCCTCCGGCGTCCGCCGCGACCGAACAACGAGCTACCTCCTGACCTGCGCCGTGGACCGGCGCGAGCGCTGTCGCCTCTTGTGCTTGGGCAGTGGCCGCTGGGCGTTCACGTGGAGCCTGGTGGCGCTGACCGCGCCACCCACGCCCCGTGCGGTCTCACGGGGCGTGTGCAGCTCCCGCAACCACATGGTGAACACCGAACCCAGCGGGCGCTCATGGTTGATCTTGGATGTGATCAGCCGGGTGATCGCGACGGTGACGACGAAGGCCCACGCCGTGGAGAAGAACCCGAACCCGATGCCGATCTGCCGCTCGACGGTGAGCACGACCAGGAACACCCCGATGCCCACCCCCCAGGCCACATACCGGGCCCGCCAAGGGAAAGTCGCCTTGGGCGGGCCCAGCCAGACCGCGTCCACCCGGTAAATCTCGTCATCGGTTCGAATCCGCATGCGCCCCCCTGGGTCAGCCGGTGAACAGGCCGGCGATCCACTGGCCGACGTTCACGCCGAGCCCGCTCACGGCCAGGCCGATGACCGCCAGCGCGATCACGACGCCGGCCAGGCGGCGCATCACACCGGCGTTGTCGCCCTTGCCGCCGCCCAACCACAGCAGCAGCAAGGCGACGGCCAGCAGGACCAGCGGGATGACGTTGTCGAGCATCCACTGCTGGACGCCTCTGGTCTGGATTTCGCCAGCGGCAAGCTGGGTGACGGTCATCATGGTCATTCGCGTACTCCCGGGTGCGAGGAGTGTGTCGGGTGAGCCCGGCGGGCTC
>DASSAD010000439.1:0-11830 GCA_035685725.1 Amycolatopsis sp.
GTGCGGGTCGAACGCACGATCCGCGACGCGGTATCCCGGTCCTACAGGTGGACGGCGGCTTCGCCTTGCTCCGCGGGACCGGGCTTGAGCAGGAGCCCGCAGACGATCGCGCCCACCAGGAAGATCGCGGCGGCCCAGCCGAACGCCGTGGTGTAGCTGTGAACCGAGGCTTCGACCATCACCTGCGGCGTGCGCGGCTTATCGGCAACGAACGACGATGCCGCGTTCGCGGCGATGGAACTCAGCAGCGACGTGCCGATCGAACCGCCGATCTGTTGCGCGGTGTTCACCGTGGCCGACGCGACGCCCGCGTCGCTGGACTCGACGCCCGAGGTGGCCACGTTCATCGAAGGCGCCATCGACAGTCCGATGCCCGCCCCGAGCACCATGAGCGGGAACAGCACACCGTGGGAATAGGTGCTGGCGGCGTTCAGTCCGGTGAGCCACACCATGCCGCCCGCCGCGATCAGCATGCCCAGCGTGACCAGCGGTTTCGGGCCGAACCTCGGCAGCAGCAAGCTGGTCGCCACGGTGGCGGTGATCATCAGGGTGGCGACCATGGGCAGGAACGCCACCCCGGACACGATCGGCGAGAAGCCGAGGTTCTGCTGCAGGTAGTAGGTCAGGAACAGGAAGATCCCGAACATCCCGATGCCGAGCATGAACACCGCGAGGTAGGCGCCGCCGCGGTTGCGGTCGACCACCACCCGCAGCGGCAGCAGCGGCCGCTCGACCCGGGCCTGCAGGGCCACGAACGCGATCAGCAGCGCGACGCCGGCGGCCAGGAAGCCCCAGACCGAGACCGCCGACCAGCTGTGCGTCTCGGCGTTGGAGAACCCGTACACGAGGGCGAAAAGCCCGGCGGAGGCGGTGATCGTGCCGGGGATGTCCAGCTTGGGCCGCGACTCCGCGCGCTGGTTGTGCAGCAGGATCCAGCCACCGGTGAACGCGACGACCGCGAAGACGATGTTCACGAACATGCACCAGCGCCAGTCGAGGTACTGGGTCAGCGCGCCGCCGAGCAGCAGGCCGACCGCGGCTCCCCCACCGGCGATGGCGCCGAAGATGCCGAACGCCCGGTTCCGTTCCCTGCCATCGGTGAAGGTCGTCGTGAGCAGTGACAGCGCGGCCGGTGCGAGCACCGCGCCGAACAGCCCCTGCGCGGCGCGGGCGATGACCAGCATTTCGAAGCCGTTCGCGGCCCCGCCGACCGCGGACGCCGCGGCGAATCCGGCGAGCCCGATCAGGAACGCGCGCTTGCGGCCGAACAGGTCGGCCAGCCGGCCCCCGAGGAGCAGCATGCTGCCGAACGCGAGCGCGTAGGCGGTGACCACCCATTGCCGGTCGTCGGTGGAAAAGTCCAGCGCCTGCTGCGCGGTCGGCAGCGCGATGTTCACGATGGTCGCGTCCAGCACGACCATCAGCTGAGCCAGTCCGATCATCACGAGGATCAGCCAGCGACGGGCGTGATGGGGATCGCCCGGTGCGGCCGGACCCGGCCGAGGCGCCAGAACGGCGCTGGAGGTGTCTGACATGTGGGTGCCCCTTGCGCTATGTGGAGGGTCTACCTCCCCTTGCTGTCCCACCGTACACGAAGCGGAGGAGGCATCTCGGGTTAGAATGGGAAACATGACGCGGGACAGCTCGCGGCCTGCGACGACGCGGCCGCTCCGGCGCGACGCCGAACTCAATCGCCAGCGCATCATGATCGCCGCGCGAGAGCTGTTCAGCGAGCGCGGGTTCGAAACGACCCTCGACGATGTGGCCCATCGCGCCGGCCTCGGCGTCGGCACCGTCTATCGCCGGTTCCCCAACAAGGAACATCTGATCGAGGCGATGTTCGCCGAGCGACTCGACGAACTGGCCGAGCTGGCCACCCAGGCCGCCCACGCCCCCGACCCGTGGGCCGGTTTCCTCGATTTCCTGTGGCGGGCGGCCGAGCTGATCACCGCGGACCGGGGACTCCACGACGTGATGACCAGCACCGTCTTCGGGCATGACCAGGTGGCCAGGGCAAAGGACCGGCTGATTCCGATCGCCCGAGACCTCGTGCGGCGCGCGAAGGACACCGGAAAACTGAGGGCCGACTTCGCGGCCGAGGACTTCGCTCTGCTGTTCAAGATGATCGGCGCGGTTTCGGCATACACGCATACCGACGCGCCCGATCTGTGGCGGCGCTACCTGGGCCTGCTGGTCGACAGCCTGCGGGCGGAGCCCGGACCGCCCTCACCGCTGCCCGTTCCCGCCATGGACGCCGAAACCCTGCAGAACGCGATGGCCCGCTGCCACCGCTGAACGTGTCAGGCCGTGAGGTTCCGGCCGTCGGCCGGATCGAAGAGCTGGAGTTTTTCCGGGTCGAACCAGAGGTCGACGTCAGCGCCCTCGCGCGCTCCGGACGCCGCCGACAGCCGCGCGACGACCTGCGTCCCGTCACCGCCGGGAACGTCGTCGGCTCCGGCGTCCGCCGCGAGTTCGGCCAGCTCCGACGAGCTCGCGGCCTCCCCGTCGAGCGCCAGGTAGGCGTATTTCTCCGAACCCATCGACTCCAGCACGTCGACGGTCGCGGTGAACGTCGCGCCACCGCGCCTGGCCTGTTCCTCCAGCAACGCCGCGTCCTCGAAATGCTCCGGCCGGACCCCGGCGATCACCTCCCGCGGCGCGTTCGACGCCTCGGCCGACCGGCGGAGGCGATCCGGCAGCGGGAACGCGCCGAACGGGCTCTTGAGCTGCCCGTCCTCCAGCGCGGCCGGCACGAAGTTCATCGACGGCGCGCCGATGAACCCGGCCACGAACAGGTTCGCCGGGTGATCGTAGAGGAACTGCGGGGTGCCGATCTGCTGCACGAGACCGGCCCGCAGCACCACGACCCGGTCGCCCAGCGTCATCGCCTCCGTCTGGTCGTGCGTGACGTAGAGCGTGGTGGTGCCCAACTGCTTCTGCAGCTTCGACACCGACGTGCGCATCTGGCCGCGCAGCTTCGCGTCCAGATTGGACAGTGGCTCGTCCATCAGGAAGGCCTTCGGGCTGCGCACGATCGCCCGGCCCATCGCCACCCGCTGTCGCTGCCCGCCCGACAGGTTCGCCGGCCTGCGATCCAGATGCGGCGTCAGGTCCAGGATGCGGGCCGCCTCGTCGACCTTCTGCCGCACCACGGCGTCGTCCACCTTCGCCAACCGCAGCGGAAAAGCCATGTTCTCGCGCACGCTCAGATGCGGGTACAGCGCGTAGGACTGGAAGACCATCGCGATATCCCGGTCCTTCGGCGCCCGCTCGTTCATCCGCTGCCCGTCGATGCGCAACTCGCCGGAGGAGATGTCCTCCAGCCCGGCCACCATGTTCAGGGTGGTGGACTTCCCGCACCCGGAGGGCCCGACCAGGATGACGAACTCGCCGTCGACGATCTGGATGTCCACTTCGGACACCGCGAGCGCGCCGTCGGGGTAGCGCTTGCTCACCTTGTCCAGCACGATCTCGGCCATGGTCTACCCCTTCACGGCGCCCGAGGTCAGCCCCGCGACGATGCGGCGCTGGAAGAACAACACGAACAGGAAGATCGGAATCGTGATCACCACCGCGGCCGCGGAGATGGTCCCGGTCGGGTCCTCGAACTGCGAGGCCCCGGTGAAGAACGACAGCGTGGCCGGCACCGTCCGCGACGCGTTGGTCGAGGTCAGCGAGATGGCGAAGAGAAAGTCGTTCCAGCAGAAGATGAACACCAGGATCGCCGTGGTGAACACGCCGGGCGCGGCCAGCGGCGCGATCACCCGCCGGAAGGCCTGCCCCGGTGTGGCACCGTCCATCTTCGCCGCCTTTTCCAGTTCCCACGGGATCTCGCGGAAGAACACGGACAGCGTGTAGATCGCCAGGGGCAGCGCGAAGGTGATGTAGGGCAGGATCAGGCCGGGCCAGGTGTCGAACAAGCCGAGCGTGCGCTCGATCTCGAACAGCGGAGACACGAGCGAAACCTGCGGGAACATCGCGATCAGCAGGGAAACACCGATCAGCAGCCGTTTTCCGGGGAAATCGAGCCGCGCGATCGCGTAGGCCGCCGTCGTGCCCAGCACGACCGCGATCAGGGTCGCGACGAGCGCGATGCCGATCGAGTTGATCAGTGCGCGGACGAAGTCCGAGGTGGCGAAGATGTCCGCGTAGTTCCGCAAGGTCCAGGCGCGCGGGATGAAATGGCCGTCGTCGAGGGTGTCCTTGGTCTTGAAGGACAACGACAGGATCCACAACACCGGCACCAGCGCGTAGACCACGACCACGATGTCGATCAGCGTCCACCGTGCCTTGCGGATGGTGAGCGCTCCGTGCCCGGGCATCAGCGCTTGCCTCTCTGATCGCTTCCCGGTGCGGCGGTGCCGAACAGTTTGACGAACACGAACGCGATGATCGCGACCGTGCCGAAGATCAGCACCGACATCGTCGACCCGATGCCCAGGTTCAACCCCTTGAGCAGGTTGTCGTAGGTCTGCATGGACACCGATCCCGTGTCGTTGGCGCCGGCGGTGAGCACGTAGATGTTGTCGAAGATGCGGAAGGCGTCCAGGGTGCGGAACAGCAACGCCACGAGGATCGCCGGTTTCATCACCGGCAGCATCACCCTGGTGAACCGCTGCCAGGCGTTCGCGCCGTCCATCGCCGCGGCCTTGAGCAGATCCTCGGGCACCAGCGCCAGCCCGGCCATCAGCAGCAGGGCCATGAACGGCGTGGTCTTCCACACCTCGGCCAGGATGATGATGGCCAGCGAAGGCACGTACTGGGTCAGCGGCGCGGCACCGGCCGCCAGCGTGTTCGCCAGGTATCCGGTGCCGGGCGTCCACGCGAAGTACCAGGAAAACGCCGCGACCACGGTGACGATCCCGTACGGGATCAGGGCGAGGGTGCGCACCAGTCCCCGGCCGACGATCGTGCGGTGCATGATCAGCGCGAGCACCATGCCCAGCACCAGTTCCAGCGCGACCGAGACCAGGGTCAGCACGACGGTGGTACCGAACGCGGTCCACCAGTAGGAGTTCGTCAGCACGGTCACGTAGTTGTCCAGACCGATGAACGCGCGTTCGTCGGGGAAACGCAGGTCGTACCGCTGCAGGGAAAGCCAGACCGAGTAGACGATCGGCCAGCCGGTGACGGCGATCATCACGATCGCGGCCGGCGCGCACAGCAGCAGCCCGAGCCGGCGCTCGGCCTTCTTTCCCTCGCTCAGCACCGGCTTGGTCTTTTTCCCGCCGGTCACGGATTCGGCCGGAACCGTCGGCACCGGCCGGACCGCCTGGCTCACGGGATCACCCCTTTCGACTGGAGCGCATCGGAAAGCTTCTGGCGCAGGTCGTCGGCGGTGGCCCGCGGGTCGATCTTCGACGGCGGCGAGAGCACCTTCGAGATCACCATGGACAGGCTCTGGTACGCCGGGGTGAGCGGCCGGACCGCGGCGTTCTTCAGCGCGGCGAGGATCGCGTCCCGCATCGGGTAGGCGGTGGCCATGCTCGGATTGGTCTTGGCGTTCACCGGTTTGGCGGAATCAAGCGGCGTGTCGTCGGTATAGAGCGATTCGATACTCGGCGGCACGCCGTCGTTGAGCGCGGAGAACTTCTGGCTTTCCTTGCTGCGCAGGCACAACGCGGCCTCGAACGCCTCGGGCTGGTGCTTCGAGTAGGTGCTCACCGCCAGGTCGTAGCCGCCGATGGTCGACTTCGACGGCAGGCCGGGGAGCACCGACGGGTAGGTCGCCCACTTGAAATGCGACAACTCCGCCGGCTTGTCCTCGGCGTAGGAGGCGTAGACGAACGGCCAGTTCAGCTCGAAGGCGCCGGTGCCGCGCTCGAACGCCTGCCGGACGTCGTCCTCCTTCGAGTTGGTCAGCGAAGGATCCGTGATCCCGGTCGAGGTGAGCTGCCCGAGCACCTGCAGCGCCTTGACCGCACCCGCGTCCAGCACCACCGACTTTCCGTCGTCGGACAGGATGCGCCCGCCGGCCGACTCGACCAGCGTGTTGTAGATGACGACGAGGCCCTCGTACTGGGCGCCGGTGAACAACACGGCGTCCGGTTCGCCCTGCGCCTTGAGCCGCTGGGCCTCGGCCATCATCTCGTCCCACGTCGCCGGCGGCCGCGGCGTGACCCGGTCGTCGTACCAGAGCAGCTGGACGTTCGTGTTCTTCGGAGCGCCGTACAGTTTCCCGTTCCAGACCGCGGTCTCCAGCGGCCCGGGCAGTACGCCCTCTTCCGCCGCCGCCTTGTTCGCGCCGGTCCACTCCTCGATCCAGCCGGCCTCGGCGAACTCCGGCACCCAGGTCACGTCCAGGCCGAGGACGTCCATCCCGGCGTCGTCCGCGGCCAGCCGCCGCACCATCTGCTGGCGCTGGTCGTCCGCGCCGCGTTGCAGCTTGTTGTAGACGATCCGGTAGCGCCCGCCGGCCTTCGCGTTGCAGCTGTCGACGACCTTCTGAAAGCTGTCCTCCGGCGCGTAGTACACATTGATCGTGATGCCGCCGGCGGTGCCGCAGGCGGTGAGCAGCCCGGCGGCGACCAGCGCGGAACCCAGCACCGCCACGGTCGGCCGGATCTTGTGCTTCCCCATCGGTCTCCTCACCCGACAGGCGCGCCGGTAACGAGACCGCACGACGGCGGGCCTGTGAATCGGTGGGGACTCAACCTATGCCGGACGATCTTCGCATGCAAGCAGAAAACGTCACGATTCAGGCTTTCGGCCCGTGACTGACGGTCTTTCCACCGACACCGGTTACTGCGAAGGGCGCATCGCGAGCTTCGCCAGCAGGTTGCGCCCCTGCTCGGCGTTGCGCGGCTGGCAGAGCACGTCGTACCGGCCGGCGACGAGCTGGCTCGCCGAGGAGAAGTCGCGGCGACCACGGGTGGACGCGTAGCTGATCGCGGCGAAGACCAGACCGAAGAGCATCCCGGAAAGCAGGCCGACCAGGATGGGCTGATAGATGCTCACGCCCGGACTGAAGAAGCTCAGCAGCAGGCCGACGAACAGGCCGAACCAGGCACCGGAGATCGCGCCCGTGCCCAGCACCTTGCCCCAGGAAAGCCGGCCGATCACCCGCTCGACGAGCATCAGGTCGACACCGACGATCGTGACGTCGGAGACCGCGAAATCGTTGCCGGCCAGATGCTCGACCGCCCGTTGTGCCTCCGCGTACGTCGAATAGGAGCCGATCGGCCACCCGCTGGGCGGCGTCGGCACGCGCGGCAGCCCCTGTTCGGGACGTCCTGTGGAGGAAAACGGGCCGGTCACGGTCATCACCTGTGCTGTGTGTGCCAATGTGGTGGATTCATCCTGCCAATGTCGAGGAAACCACGCGAGCCCGGTGTTGTCGCGTTTCGCCGGTGGGCGCGAGGCCGAACCGGCCGCCGGTCGCGGCCGGATGGCGGCCGTGGTTCGACCGATGGAGCGAATCGGCTGCCACCGGAGCTTCCCCCGCGAAGGCCCATCAGTTGCTCAGTTCCTGGCGCGGTACTCCCGGAGCAGGCCCCGGCTGATGATCGTCTTCTGGATCTCACTGGTGCCTTCGCCGATCAGCAGGAACGGCGCCTCCCGCATCAGCCGCTCGATCTCGTACTCCTTCGAGTAGCCGTAACCGCCGTGAATGCGGAAGGCCTCCTGGGTGACCTCCGCGCAGTACTCCGACGCGAGCAGCTTCGCCATCCCGGCTTCTACGTCGTTGCGGGCGCCGGTGTCCTTCAACCGCGCGGCATTGACCATCATCAGGTGCGCGGCCTCGACCTTCGTCGCCATTTCGGCCAGCTTGAACGCGATCGCCTGATGCTCGGCGATCGGCCTGCCGAAGGCCCGCCGCTGCTGCGCGTATTCGACGGCCAGTTCGAAGGCCCGGATCGCGATGCCGCAGGCCCGCGCGGCGACGTTCACCCTGCCCACCTCGATGCCGTCCATCATGAACGCGAAGCCCTTCCCCGGCGCCCCGCCCAGGATCGCCCCGGCACCGATCCGGTAGCCGCTGAACACCGCTTCGGTGGTGTCGACCCCCTTGTACCCCATCTTCTCGATCTTTCCGGGAATGGTGAGTCCCGGCGCCACTTCGCCGAATCCCGGGGGTTTTTCCACCAGGAACGCGGTGAGATTCTGGTGCGGCTTCTCGGCTTCCTCGTCGGTGCGCACCAGCAGGGCGATGAGGTTCGACGTGCCACCGTTGGTGAGCCACATCTTCGCGCCATCGATGACGTACTCGTCACCGTCCCGCTTCGCCCGCGTCTTGATCGCCGCGACGTCGGACCCCAGATCCGGTTCGGACATCGAGAAGGAGCCGCGGATCTCACCGGTGGCCATTCTCGGCAGGAAATGCTCACACTGCGCGGCGGTGCCGTGCCGGGCGATCATGTGCGCCACGATGAAATGCGTGTTGATCACACCGGAGACGCTCATCCAGCCGCGCGCGATCTCCTCGACCACGAGCGCATAGGTGAGCAGCGACTCGCCGAGCCCGCCGTAGGCCTCGGGGATGGTGAGCCCGAACAGGCCCATCTCCTTCATGCCCTCGACGATGTCGGCCGGGTAGGTGTCGGTGTGCTCCAACTCCTGGGCGTGCGGGATGATCTCCTTGTCCACGAAGGAGCGCACGGTGGACAGGATCTCGGACTGGACCTCGGAAAGACCTGCGGTCTGGGCCAGGCGGGCCATGGTCGACTCCCGTCTTCGCGGTTGTTACCGGTGAGTATGACCGGAAAACCGGAGTCCTGCCACGACCGCGGTCACCCGGTCTCGCCCGGCGAACGTGGCACCGGCGCCGTCTGACCGTTCGAGGATTCCTCCATGGGCACGTTCATCTTCTCGCCCTGCCGGGTGGCGTGGTCGAGGAAGCGCAGCAGCTCGACCGGGAACGGCAGCACGAGCGTGGAGTTCTTCTCCGCGGCCACCTGCACCACCGTCTCCAGCAGGCGAAGCTGCAGCGCGGCGGGCGTGTCGGCCATCGTGGCGGCCGCCTGGGACAGCTTGGTGGAGGCCTGCAGCTCGCCGTCGGCGGAGATGACCCGCGCCCGCCGTTCCCGCTCGGCCTCGGCCTGGCGCGACATCGAGCGCTTCATCGTCTCGGGCAGCGCGACGTCCTTGATCTCGACGCGGTCGATGTGCACGCCCCAGTCCAGCGCCGGGCTGTCGATCATCAGTTCCAGGCCCTGGTTGAGCCGCTCCCGATTGGACAGCAGGTCGTCGAGATCGCTCTTGCCGATGATGGAGCGCAGCGAAGTCTGCGCCACCTGCCCGACGGCGAACCGGTAGTCCTGCACGTTGACCGCGGCGACCACCGGATCGATCACCTTGAAGTAGACGACCGCGTCGACCCGGACGGTGACGTTGTCGCGGGTGATGCCCTCCTGCGCCGGCACCGGCAGGGTGACGATCTGCATGTTGACCTTCTGCAGGCGGTCGACGATCGGCACCAGCAGGGTCAGGCCCGGTTCGCGGACCTTCGAGTGGACGCGGCCGAACCGGAAGATCAGGCCGCGTTCGAACTGCTTGACCACGCGCACGCTCGCGGCGAGCCAGAAGACTCCCACGGCGGCGATCACGGCCACGATTTGCACCAACATGATGGCTCCCGGGCTCCGACTGCCCCTGAGCTGATGTTACTCCCGTCACAGCCGAATCGTCCGAAATCAGGGGACGGCCCACCTGGCCCCGGGGGCGCCACCGGCACCCCGCGCAGCCGGGTCACCGCCGCCGACGGCACCCGAACTCGTCAGGCCGGATCCCTTCCTCATTCGTTCGACACGGTTCTTCTCGACGGAATCGACAGAATTCCCTTGCCACGCAAAATCACCCTGAAGTCCATAGTGGACAATCAGGGCACGGAGGCCTGAATCCCGCCCGGCGGGCCCGGTCCCGCGACGCCGCGCCGGGCCCTCGGCGCTCCGCGCGCACGCCACTTGCCTAATCTCTACCGTATGACCCCCGTGAACAGGGTTTTTGCTGCCCAGCTCGCCGGTTTGCCGGTCTTTGGACCCGATGGCGAATCCATCGGCAAGGTCCGGGACGTGGTCGCCGGCCTACGGCTGGACCAGCAGCCACCCCGGGTGCTCGGCCTGGTCGTCGAGCTGTCCACCCGGCGGCGGGTCTTCGTGCCCATGCTGCGGGTCACCTCGATCGAGCCCAACGCGGTGACCCTGGGCACCGGCTCGGTCAACATGCGCCAGTTCCACCAGCGTCCCAACGAAGTGCTGGTACTCGGCCAGATCACCGACGCGCACGTGCACCTCACCGGCACCGACGCCCGCCTCACCGTGGTCGACGCGGCGATGGAGCCGACCCGTACCCGCGACTGGATCCTGGCGCGGGTGGCCGTGCGGGAACGCAGCAGCCGCCTCGGGCTGGGCAGGCGGCGCTCCTCGATCCAGGTGCTGCCGTGGTCGGAGATCTCCGGCCTCGGGCTGACCGATCTTTCCGGCCAGCCCCAGGGCGCCGGGCAGCTGCTCGTGCTGTTCGACACGATGCGCCCCGTCGACATCGCGGCGACGCTGCGTGACCTGCCCCCGAAACGCCGCTACGAGATCGCCGACTCGATGGACGACGAGCGGCTGGCCGACGTGCTCGAGGAACTACCCGAAGACGACCAGAAGGAGCTCCTCGCGCAGCTGTCCGAGGAGCGGGCGGCGGACATCCTCGAAGCGATGAACCCCGACGACGCGGCCGACCTGCTCGCCGAACTGGCCCCCGCCGACCAGAACCGGCTACTCGAACTGATGCAGCCGGAGGAGTCCGAGCCGGTCAAGCGGCTGCTGGCGTACTCGTCGCGGACCGCGGGCGGGCTGATGACCTCGGAGCCCGTCGTGCTCACCCCGGACGCGACGGTGGCGGAGGCGCTCGCGCACATCCGCAACGCCGACCTCCCGGCGGCACTGGCGACGATGGTCTTCGTGTGCCGCCCGCCGACCGAGACACCGACCGGCCGCTACGTCGGCTGCGTGCACTTCCAGCGCCTGCTCCGCGAGCCACCCGCCGAGCTGGTCGCCAGCACGGTCGACACGGCCCTGCCCTCCCTTCGTCCCACCGCGCCGCTGGCCGAGGTCACCCGCTACTTCGCCGCGTACAACCTGGCCTGCGGACCGGTCGTGGACACCGAAGACCACCTCGTCGGCGCGGTCACCGTCGACGACGTGCTGGACCACCTCCTGCCCGAAGGCTGGCGAGAGACGGGTCTCCACGACGTGACCAACAACCAGGAGGTGGAGAATGCCTGAGCTACTCGCCAAGCGGCGGCTCGACCAGCCCCGCGCCTCGACCCGCCGGGTGATCAGCATCGACCCGGACGCCTTCGGGCGGATCTCCGAACGGCTAGCCCGCTTCCTGGGCACCGGGAAGTACCTGTTCTGGCAGAGCATGGTCGTGCTCGTGTGGATCGCGGTGAACCTCAGCGCCGCCTCGCTGAGCTGGGATCCCTACCCGTTCATCCTGCTCAACCTGGCGTTCTCCACCCAGGCGGCCTACGCGGCTCCGCTGATCCTGCTGGCCCAGAACCGGCAGGACGACCGGGACCGGGTGGCGCTGGAGGAGGACCGCAGCCGCGCGGCGCAGACCAAGGCGGACACCGAGTACCTGGCCAGGGAGCTGGCCGCGCTCCGCCTGGCGATCGGCGAGGTCGCCACGCGCGACTATCTCCGCGGCGAGCTGGACAAGCTGCGAGAAGATCTCAACGCCAGACCACGCAAGGTGAAGGCCGGTCCGTAGCATGGACACATGACCAGCACGCAGCAGACCCCCAGCGTCGAGGATGTTCGCGCGGCGTTGAAGAACGTCTACGACCCGGAGATCAGGAAACCGATCACCGACCTCGGCATGGTCAAGGACGTCGTGGTCG
>DASSAD010000440.1:0-15943 GCA_035685725.1 Amycolatopsis sp.
ACGCCAGGGCCGCGGGGTGGCTCGCCGAGCACGGACGGCCGGTCGGGGCCCTCGCCCACGCCGCCCGCACCGGCGACGCCGAGCACATCGCCGCCCTGCTGCGGCATCAGGCCGTGCCGCTCTTGCTGGCCGGCGAGCACACCGAACTCCGTCGCGCGCTGACGGTGCTCGGCGAGGCCCGGATCGCCGACGACACTCTGTTCGCGCTCGTCTCCGCTTCGCTCCAGCTGGAGGGCGGCGAACCCGGCGTCGCCGCCCTGCACCTGGCCCACGCCGATGCCGCCTGGCCTCGACACCCGGCGCCCGAACTGGTGACCCTGCGGCGGCTCGTGGGTTCGCGGCTGGCCCAGGTAGCCGGTGACGTCGAGGAGATGATCAGGGCCACCGACGCGGCCGAACCCGGCCAGGCGCCGGGGCTTGAGCCTTTGGTGCTGCTGCACCGGGGCACCGCGTTGCTCGCCGCCGGTCGCCCGGCCGAGGCCGGGGAACGCGCGCACGCGGCGCTCGAGGCGGCCCACGAGCAAGGCCAGGGCTACGTGGAGATCCAGTGCCTGACGGTGCTGAGCGGGCTCGCCGGCGCCGTGGGCGATGTCCGGTCGATGATCGAACTGGCGCGCCGGGCCGAGGCCGGTGCCACCGAACACGGCTGGCAGCGGACCCTCGCCTCGGCCGCGGCGGAGGTGTTGCTCGCCTACGGGGCCCTGTTGCGTGCCGAACCCGCCGAGTGCCTGCGGCTGGCCACCGCCGCGGGCAGGCTGGTCAACGGCGACCCGCCGCCCGGTACCCGCAGCCTGAGCCTCGTCGTCGGCACGCTGGCCGGGACCGCCCGGTTCGAAACGGGAGCGTGGACGGCGGGCCTGCGCGAGATCCACGACGCGCGCGCCGCGGCGGGCACCCGGCCGCTTCCGAACGGACAGGCGGCCCTGTCCGCGGTGCTGGAGCATCGAGCGGCCGTGCGGTTCGGCTGGGGCGAACTGGCCCAGGAGGTGGTGAACTGGAGTCAATGGTCCATTCCGGACAGTGGTGAGCTGGCCCTGATGCGGGCCCGGGATCATCTCGCGCTCGGCCGCCCCGACTCGGCCGGCAAGATCCTCCGCCCGCTCCTCGACGGCGTCATGCCGACGGTCCTGCCCTGGTCGGTCGTGGAGGCGTCGCTTGTGGACGCCGAAGCCGCGCGGCTGGCCGGCGAGGACGCACGGGCCGTGCGCGCGCTGAAGAAGGCCCTTTCCGGTGGCCGGTCGCTGGGTGTGCGCTACCCCCTGGTGTTCGCCGCGCCGGAGATCCTGGAGTTGCTCACCGCGCACCGGGGCAGGTTGGGATCGCTGGACCCGTTCGCCGCCGAGGTGCTCGCCGTGCGGCGGGCGCTGGACGTGCCGTCGCTCCCGGTGCCGCTGACCAACCGGGAACGCAGCGTGCTGCGCTTGTTGCCCACGTTGCGGTCCTTCGACGAAATCGCGGAGGACCTGACCGTCTCGCCGAACACCGTGAAAACCCATGTGCGGTCGATCTACACCAAGCTCGGGGTGAAACGGCGTCGCGATGCCGTCACGGTCGCCCGGGAACGGGGACTTCTGGAAGACCTTCCCTGAGGGCAAAGGCCGTTGGACCCCGCGTCCGCGGGGGTCCATGCGCCCTACGGCCGGGGACCGTTTGCCCTTCGGCGCGCACGATCGGTGAACTTAGGCTCCACCCATGGGACGGGGAATGGGAGGCGCGGACGTCGACGGCGCCGAAGGGGTTCCGCGGTGGCCGATCCCGCATGCCAAGATCGTCGTGCCCCGGGTGCCCGCCAATTTCATCCGCCGCAAACCCTTGCGGGATCTGCTGGATCACGCCGTCGAGGCGCCCGTCACGGCCGTGTGCGCCCCGGCCGGCTACGGAAAGACCCTGCTGCTGGCGGACTGGATCGAGTCGACCGGTGAGGCCGACAAGGCCTGGGTGTCGCTGGACGCCGCCGACAACGATCCCGGCCAGTTCTTCTCCGAGGTGCTCCGCGCGATCCGCGACTGCGAGAGCGTGCCGCCCGGCAGCAGGCTTCGTGAGCTGGCTTACCCGGACGGGACGGACGTCACGGGTTTTCTCGCCGATCTCGTCGACGCGCTCGACGCCCTGCCGCGACGGCTTTGCCTCGTGCTCGACGACGTGCACGAGGTGGTCTCACCGCGGACCCTGCACGCGATCGAGACGGTGATCCGGCACCCGCCCGCGGCCTTGCGTCTGGTGCTGTCCAGTCGTTGCGACCCGCCGCTCCCGCTCGCGCGGTTGCGGGTGCAGGGCAGGCTCAGCGTGCTTCGTGCCGACGACCTGCGCTTTTCCCACGAGGACGCCGACAAGTTGCTGGAGGCCAGCGGCGTCTCCCTCACCGAGGACCAGCTCAGCCGGCTCGTGACGCAGACCGACGGCTGGGCGGCCGGGCTCCGGCTGGCCGCGCGGTCGCTGCGCGAGGTGTCCGACCGGGACGCCTTCCTCGCCGACTTCGCCGGGGACGATCGTGCGGTGGCCGACTATCTGGTGGGCGAGGTGCTGGCCAGGCTGCCTTCGGACACCGGGGAATTCCTGAAGGTGATCAGCATCTGTGACGAGATTTCGCCGGTGCTGGCGGAAGTCCTTTCCGGACGCGATGACGCGGGTGCGCTCCTGTCCGCACTGGAGCGGGAAAGCTCGCTCGTGCTGGCGGTCGGCCGCGACCGTAGCTGGTATCGCGTGCACCCGCTGCTGCGATCCTATTTGCACAGCGATCTCGAACGGCAGCGGCCCGGACTGGCCGCGGACCTGCACCGGGTCGCGGCCGCCTGGTTCGCCGCCGCGGCGCAGCCGCGCAAGGCCCTGGACCACGCCGCGCGCGCCGACGAACGCGACACCGTGGTGGAACTGCTTCACCGCCACGCGGTGGCACTGTTGCTGAACGGCGATCATCTGCTGGTGCGGCAGGCCCTGGCGATCATCGGCGCCCCGGCGGCCGACGGCGATCCCTGGCTGACCTCGGTGTCGGCGCTCGCGCACCTCGAAGCGGGCGAGCTGGCGGCGGTCGGCGCGAATCCGGTCCATGCCGCGACGGCCGGTGACCTGGAACTTTCCTCGCTGCGGCGGCTCATCGCGTCGACCTACGCGCTCGCGTCCGGCAGGCCGGGCACCACCGAGTCCGTCGACTGGCACGACGTCGTGTCCGATCAGGACAAACCGGGACTGGAGGCGTGGGCGCGCCTGGGTGTGGGCTGGGCGCTCATCCGGGATGGACGGCGTGAAGGTGCCCGGCGCGAACTCGACGCGGCGGGCCTGCTCGCGCGCGGCCAGGGCCTGGACTATCTCGTCATGCACACCAGCACCGCGCGCGGCGCGGCCGCCGGGCTGGACGGTGACTACCCGGAAATGGAACGGGCCTGTGCCGAATCGGTCGGGATAGCACGGGCCCACGGCTGGCGAAGATCGCCGTGGCTGGCCATCGACCACGTGATGCTCGGTTTCGCGCACCTGATGCGGTTCGATCCGGTGGGCGCGCAGAGTGAGTCGGGCCTCGCGGCGGGCATCATCGAGCGCAGCGCCGGCGGGATGACGTCGCCGGACCCGGGACTGCGCTACCTGGTCCGGCTGGTCGACGGGGTCGCCCGGTTCGACCGCGGGCAGCGGCAGACCGGGCTCGAAGCGATGCACCGCGCGCGCCGGGAACTGGCCGACACGGCGTTGCTGCCCGAACTCGCCGCCACGGCGGCGTTCCTCGAGTACCGGTGCGCGCTGGCGCTGGGCCAGGATTCCGCCGCCAGGGAGGTCTTCGCCTGGGCGAAGCAGCGGCTGGGGCCGGCGGGGTCACCCGAACTGTCGCTGATGGTGGCCTGGGCCCGGATCGCGCACGGCGACGACGGCGGCGCGGACCGGGCGGTGGAAGCCATCACCGAGCCCGGGGCGGATTCGGTGGTGGGTCTCGTGGCCGAGACGGCCCCGCCGTCACGCGCGGCACGGGTGGAAGGCTGGCTTCTCAGGTGTGCGGTGGCGATCCGCTCCGGGCGGCGGACACTCGCGCGGCGGGCACTGGACAACGCCGTCCGCCTTGCCGAACCCGACGCGGTCATCCGGCCGTTCGCGCACGCGGATGCGCCGGTGCGGCAACTCCTGGCCGACCAGATCGGCGGATTCGGCGGATCCGACGCCTTCGCCACGCGGATCCGACAGGCCCTTTCCCCGGGAGACGGTGGCCTTGCCGGCCACGGCGGTGTCGACGGTCCCGGCCTGGTTGCGCTCGCCTCCGCCGTGCTGACCGACCGGGAGAACGTGGTACTGGCCCGGCTGACCTCGCAGCGCTCGCTCGACGAGATCGCCGTGGACCTCGCGGTTTCGGTGAACACGATCAAGACCCATGTCCGGGCGATCTACGCCAAACTCGGCGTGAACAACCGGCGCGCCGCGGTGGTCACGGCCCGAGAACGCGGTCTGGCCTGAACCCTCCCCTCCCGTAGCCGTGTCCCCTGTTCCGGTCGCCGTGTCCTCCCGTCCGGTTGCTGTGTTCTCTGTTCCGGTCGCCGTGTCCTCCCGTCCGGTTGCTGTGTTCTCTGTTCCCGTCGCCGTGTCCTCCCGTCCTGTCGGTGAGTCCCAGGACCCGCCGCCGCATCCCGCGTCCGGTCGGCGTGGCACCTGCACGACGCGATCCGGGGCTTGGTTCGCAAGACTTTTCGCGGCACCCCAATCCTGGGGTCGCTTACGGCGGAGCCGTCCGATTCAGACCTCGATCTTCGCCGAACACCACCAGCCGCGTCGCGTTCGCTCGCAGCGTACGTGCTGGCGGGGCACGCCCTTCGGGATCGAACCGCCGGGGATGACGGCGCCGGTGTCGATCACTTCACAGGACAGCCGCAGTCCCGTCGGCGTGGCCACCACCTTCGTCACCGACGGAATCTCGTTGAGCACCTGGATCCGCAGAACCACGTGACGCAGCACCGCGGTCAGCAACTCCGCGTCCGTCGATCCCGTCACCTCGAAGGACACAGCGGATTCCGCCGCGGGCAGCGGCCGTGAGAGGAAACTGTCGAGGAGCGCGCTGACCGCCTCGGCGACGCACCCCTCCCGGGTCGGGGCCCAGGCTTCGATGCCGAGGTCCGCGCGACGGGGAGGACGTCGTCGGCGGTCCCGGTCGGAGCTGTTGCCGGAATCCTGGGCATCGCGCGTCCTCACAGACGAAAGAGTCGAAGCCGGCTCGTCTCCCGGCACCACCCCAGCGGGGTGAGTCGCCGCCGGAGACCGTCGAGACCGCGGGGAGTCCATCGGCGTCCATCACCCATCATCTGTCTAAAGTAGACAATCTTGGGACGGGCCGGGACAGCGGCGGGAGCCGGGCGGCGCCATCGCGCGAGGCATCTCACCCGGCCCAGGTGAGGAAAGCCCGGTCCGGTGGCGCGGACCCTGGCGCGTGCGGCAGTGCGGTGGCGTGTGGTTTCGCGCTCATGCCACGTTGTGTCGCTGTGTGTCCTGGCGTGTCCGCTGTGTCATGTCGGTCGTCGGATCGGTCGCGTCACCGGTGCCGCCGTGGTGGCGGGCATGTCGCGGGGGAACGCCAAGGAGGTGGGCCGTGCCCCAGAAGAACTACTACGAATTCCGTGTGCACGGGCGCCTGTCCGATCGGGCCCGCAATGCCGTCGACGATTTCAGTGAGATGCACGTGGTGCCCGCTCCGCCGGAGACGATCATCTACGGCTCGGTCTCGGACGAGTCGCATCTGCACGGAATGCTGGTGTTGTTGGAAAACCTTGGCCTGCGCATCGTTTCTCTGCATCAGATACCCGAACTTCCCGAAAAGCAGGAGTGAAACGACCCCCGCGGCGGTATTCCCCACAAGGTGAGACCCGCGACCGACATTCGCACGTCCACGTCACCCGGCCGTCATGGCACCGCTCCCTGATGATGGTGCGGTACGGCGTTTCGCGCGTCCCGGGAACCATTCATCCGCACCGGATGAGGACGTGGCCGCGCCGGGCGCCGGATTCTCACGGGACCGGTATGTCCAGTGAAATTCACGGAGGATGTCATGGCCCACACGTCGGCCGGCGGCAGCGAATATCGCGGCCGTATGGTGGAAGAACCCGAGCGAGCCACCGGGTGGACCGGCTGGGTCGCCTTTGCCGGGGTCATGCTGATCCTGCTCGGCCTGTTCCACGCCATCGAAGGGCTCGTCGCGGTCTTCAACCGCGGATACTATCTCGTCACGCCGTCGGGACTCGTGGTGAACGTCGACTACACGGTGTGGGGCTGGGTCCAGTTCGGACTCGGCGTCCTGGCGGTCGGCGTCGGGATCGGATTGTTCACCGGAAACCTGGCCGCCCGGATCGGCGGTGTGATCATCGCCGCGGCCAGCGCGATCGTGAACCTGAGCTTCGTCGCCGCGTTCCCGGTCTGGTCGATCCTGATCATCGCGGTCGACGTCATCGTCATCTACGCGATCGTCGTGCACGGGCGGGAGATGACCTACCGGCCGTGACGGGACGGGATTACCCCGGATTGTCGTGGCGCGGCGCGAGACGACCTACCGCCGTGACGGAAAGAGTTCACCCCGCGAGGTGATCCGTGTGTGGGGTGCGTGCCGCGGCGGGGGCGGTTTTGTCCGCTGTGGTGGCGAAGCGATGGCGGTAGGCCGTCGGCGAAATACCGAGGTGGCGGAGGAAGACCCGTCGGAGCGTCTCGTCGCTGCCCAATCCGCTGCGTGCCGCGGCGGAGCTCACGGTGTGTCCGGCGTCGATGAGCGCCTGCGCCGCCTCCAGCCGCACCCGTTCCACATAGCGGGCAGGGGTGGTGTCCAACTCGTCGCGGAACAACCGGGTCAGCTGGCGCGTGCTGGTGCCGGCCACCGTCGCGAGCGAAGTGACCGAATGGTTCGCCGCGGGATCCGCTGTCACCCGGTCCACCACGACGCGCAGCGGGCTCGTGCGCGGGCGCGGGGTGCGGGCCGGGACGGAGAACTGCGACTGCCCGCCCGGCCGCTGCATGAACACCACCAGTGAGCGCGCCACGGCGCGAGCGAGGTCGGCGCCGTGGTCGGCCTCGACGAGCGCCAGGGACAGGTCGATTCCGGCCGTGACACCCGCGGAGCTGAACACCCGGCCGTCCTGGACGAAGATCGCGTCGGGCTCCACGCTGATCGCGGGATAGCGTCGCGCCAGCGTCTCCGCGTAGCGCCAGTGGGTCGCCGCCCGCCTGCCGTTCAGCAGGCCCGCTTCGGCGAGCACGAACGCGCCGGTACACACCGAGGCAACGCGGCGCGCCCCGGGCGCCAAGGTGGACAGTGCGGTCAGGATCTCCGCGCGGGGCGGCTTCACCGGAAAGCCGTCGGATCCGGGCACCAGCAGCGTATCCACCGGACCTGCCCCGCCGGCCGGGGCGTCGACCGCCAGTCGGACACCGTTGGAGGTCGTGACATCGGCGCCGTCGGGCGAGCACAGCGTCACGGCGTACCGCTTGCCGTCGGCGTTCGCTTCGCCGAACACCTCTGACGGGCCCGCCACGTCGAGCAGCTTGACCCCGTCGAAGACGAGCACGCCCACCCGCCGCGGGTTCCGCGTCATCATCCGCCCCTCGCCAGCACGCACACCATACGACCCACAAGCCTGGTATCCGTCCGTACACGACCCGTGATCGCCAGCGCCGGCACGTCAGTCGCGAACGCACACCAGCGTGCCGAACCTACCACCGCCGCCGTGTCCCCTCTTCCGGTCGCCGAAGTCGCTGTTCCAGTCGCCGTGTTCCCCGGTCCGGTCGCCGTGTCCCCTGTTCCGGTCGCCGAGTTCTCCCGTGCGGTCGCCGAGTCGTTGTTCCGCCGCCGGGGGGAAATGCCCAGCCCACCATCCGCACCACAGGACCAGCACCTCGCCAACGGGACGGGAGGACTCGGTGACCGGACGGGAGGACACGGCGACTGGACCGGGGGACACGGTGACCGGACGGGAGGACACGGCGACCGGACGGGGGGACACGCCGAGGGTGGCGTGTCCGGTCGGCGTTGCCGTGTCCCCTCTTCCGGTTGCTGAAGTCGCCGGTCCGGTCGTTGAAGTCGCCGGTCCGGTTGCTGAGGTCTCCCGTGCGGTCGTTGCGGGCGGTCGTGGTGGGGTGTCAGCCGGTGTAGCCGGCGAAGATCTTCGTGTAGTCCCAGTTCTGTTGCGAGACGCCCGAGCACGAGTCGGCGCCGCCGGACGTGCACGGCCGGTCCCGGTTGGCGGACCAGAACGTAAGGCGGGCCAGGTGGTGTGCCGTGGCGTAGTTGAGGATCGTGGTGAAGTCGCTCACCGTCACCGTCTCCTGCTGGTCGGTGACACCGTTCATCGAGGAGATCCCACTGTGCCGGTAAGCGGTGTCGTCGCTGTACCCGTAGGCGCTCGTCAGCGCGTTCTTGAGTCCCTCGGCCGCCTGAACGGTCAGGTTCCCCATGTTCTGCCCGGCGCCGCCGAAGTCGAACGGCATGATCGTCCAGGCGTCGGGGGCGAAGCCCGACGAGGCCGCGCGGTTGATCAGGCTGGTGTCGGGGCCGGACTGGCCGGAGCCGATGGTGACGTAGATCGTCACCGACGGGTTGGCCGACCTGATCGTCTTGAGCGCGTCGATGGTCCGCTGCTGCACGGTCGGATCGGAGTACGCGTCGGCCTCGATGTCGATGTCGATCGCCTTGAACCCGTAGGCGTTGATCACCTGCTGGTACGCGCCCGCGAGCGCGCTCGCGCTGGTGCAGGCCTGTTCGAGTTTGTTGCCGCTGTAGCCGCCGAAGGACGGAATCACGTCACCGCCGGCGGACCGGATCGCGGTGACCGCTGATTGGTCCACACCACCGGTCAGCGGCCGCGACCCGTCCCACTGCGGATTGCAGGTGCCGTTGCTCAGCACGAAGGCCAGGGTGAACCATTTGACACCGGTCGCGGACATGATGTCCGTCGGGTTCGGCGGGCTGCCCCAGCCCTCGTAAAGATAGGGCGCCACGGCCATCGGCGCGCTCGGCGTGTTGCCGCCGCCGCTCCCGGCCGGCACGCTCCACTGCTGGTTGGCCGCGCCGGTGCAGCTCCAGATCTGCAGTTGGGTGCCGTTGGTCGTGCTCCAGTCGGTCGCATCGAGACACTTCCCGGAACCGGTGTTGATCAGTTGTTGCGCGGCGGTCACGGTCCAGGACTGGGCGGCGGTGCCGTTGCAGTCGTACAGCTGGACCTTGGTCCCGTCGGCGGTGCCCGCGGCGGTGACGTCGAGACACTTGCCGAGGGCACGAATGGTGCCGTCGCTGCCCGGTGTCCATTGCTGGGCGGTGGTTCCGTTGCAGTCGTAGATTTGCACGGGTGTTCCGTTGGCGCTGTTGGAACCGGCGACGTCGACGCATTTGCCACCGTAGCCGGTGATCTGCCCCGTCGCCGCGCTGGCGATTCCCGGGGACAACGTCATTGTCAGTGTCGTGGTGACGGCGGTCAGTGCGAGCGCACCGGCGACCGCGATGGCTTTCTTACCCATCACATCACTTCCGTTCAGGCGGGGACGGTCCATTTCTGGTTGGCGGTACCGGTACAGGTCCAGATCTGCAGGCGGGTGCCGTTGGCCGAGCTTTGCCCGGTCGCGTCCATGCACTTGTCCGCGGCGGGGTTCACCAGGTCGTGGGCCGCGGTCGCGGACCACTTCTGGTTGGCGCCGCCGGTGCAGTCCCACAGTTGCAGCGGCGCACCGTCCGCTGTGGACTGATTCGTCACGTCGAGACATTTGCCCAGGGCACGGACCGTGCCGTCGCTGCCGAGGGTCCATTGCTGTGCGGCGGTTCCGTTGCAGTCGTAGAGTTGCACGGGCGTTCCGTTGGCGCTGTTGGAACCGGCGACGTCGACGCACTTCCCGCCGATCCCGGTGATCGGCCCGGTGCGACCGGCGTTCTGCTGGGTACCGGACCAGGTGAAGGTCGCCGAGGTCTGCGCGGGAAGGTCGTAGGAGAACGATTCACCGCCCCAGTTGACCCGGACGTTCTGTGTGGTGCCCGTCGTGTTGTAGGCGATGAGCGCCGTAGAACCGTCGGGGTTGTGCCAAGCCACGTTACGCACGGCGGAATTATCGTTCGAATCGATGCGGACGGCGCCGGGTTTCACGAACTTCGTCAGGTGACCCAGGTCGTAGTATTCGACCGTGTAGTCCACCTGCCCGCTCCGGGAATCTCCGTTGTGGACCGTGATGAGCCCGGTGCAGGTGCCGCATCCACCGAAGTGGGGACCCATGTTCTGGTCCACCGCGAGGCTCCACTTGACCACGCTCTTACCCCAGTTACGGGTGTAGTCGACGATGTTGGCCATGTCCTCGGCCTGCTGGTTGGAGACCCAGGTGCCGCCGGAGTGTTCGGTGTCGTAGGCGTTCATCGACGGGTACTGGTTGTGGACGGTGGTCTGCTCGGAGACGTCTCCGCCGTAGCCGTGCCACGCCATTCCACCGAACAGCGGATCATTGCGAATGGTCGCGTCGTCCACACTCGGAGCGGCGTAGTCGTTGTAAGTGTCCCAGTTCCAGTCCAGCGCGAGTACCTTTGTGGACAGGTTCGCGCTGTGCAGTGCGGGCAGCAGGTCGTTCTTCGTGAAATATGCCAGGCCGGAGCCGTTCCAGCTCATCGAGGGATATCCGGCGCAGCAGGTCGGCTCGTTCTGTGCGGTCACATAGTCGATCGGGACGCCCGCCGCGGCGTAGGCCTGGAGGTACTTGACGAAGTACTGTGCGTAGGCGGCGTAATACTGTGCCTGGAGCCAACCCTGGATGAGGCTGTCGTTGTCCTTCATCCACGCCGGCGCGGTCCATGGTGTACCCATGATCTTCATTGCCGGATTAAGCTGTTCGGCCTGCCGGGTCAGCGGGACCACGTCGGTGAGATCGTGCGCGATGGAAAACTGGGCGAGGGACGGATCGGTCTGTCCCGCCGGCATGTCGTCGTAGCTGTACCCGTAGCGGGCCAGGTCCGAGGAACCCATGGGATTACGCAGGAAACTCAGCCCGATCCCCGTCGAGGGATCGAAGAGTTCGCGCATCGTGTCGTCCCGGACCGACGCCGAGAGCGCACCGCTGGAATTCATCAGCCAGGCGGCCGAGTCGGTGAAGGACGCACCGCCGCCTTCGAAGCTCTGGTAGGTCGTGTTCTCGTTGACCGTGATCGTCTGGGTGCCGCTGCCCGTACCCGGGCTGAAGGTGATCGGGGTCTGCTGTTGCAGGCCACGGGTCACCGACACGCCCCGGGAATCGTTGGTCGTGGTCAGCCAGATGTTCACGGTCTCGCCGGCTGCGACGGCGGGTCGGGGGACAAGGACTGCGGTCACGAGCACGGCCACTGCCGCCATGATCGACAGCAGTGGGCACCGGCGCCGGATGGACATCGTCGTCACCACCCACGGATCTTTTGTTGCAAGCGACAACGAAGTATGCATGGTCTGGACCATATGGGCAATACGACGAAGGTCGGGATCTTTAAGATCAGAAAGGTCTAAGGGGCCGCGTCGCAGGATGCCCGGGTTGTAAGCACGTTCGTCCTGAGAAGTCCAGACCGGTCATCTGTGACCCGTTGCACATTTCCGCGCCCCTGTCGTACCGTTCGTTCGGAAAGCGGTTTCCGGATGACAGCGTTGTCGGTCGCTGTCACCCGCTGTGGTCGCGTGTCGTCGCGGGTTGACAGGAAGGTCAAGCCAGTGGCTCGTCGGGATCGTGCCGCGATTTTCGCGGCCGGCCGCGCCGCACGGCGCCGGGGGACGGCGGTGATCCTGGCGGTGCTGCCGGCGACGGTGCTGGCGATGATCACGGCGTGCAGCCCGCCGACGATCAGTTCGGCACCGGAGCACATCGCGGCGCGCAGGCCCGATCACCCGATCACGCTGACCCTGCTCGACGGTTCCGGCGATCTCCGGGTCTATCAGAAGATCTACCAGGACTTCGCGAAAACGCATCCGGACCTGGTCGGCGAAATCCGCTTTGTGACCGCATTCTCGCCCGATGTACTCGGGAAGGTGCGCGCCCAGGAACTGAAATGCGGAACATCAGCGGGAAACGGGTGACCTTCGGCAGTCCGACCACCAACGGCCGCGAATCGGCCGGCTACAGTGGACTGTTCTGGCGCGGCCCGCGATCGTTCTCCGGCGGTATCGTGGTGACCCCCGAAGGCGGGGGCGGCGACGAGCTGACGGGCTGGCGCGGCCCCTGGCTGGGATTCATCGGGCGGCACGACGGTGTGGGCATCGGCTCGACGGTGGTCTTCGTCGATCACCCATCGGACTACTGTCATCCGACGAAATGGTTCGTCCGGTCCGGCGTCTACGCGGTGGTCTGCCCGGCGCCGTTCTACGACACCGAACACGATGTGGAAGTGGGTGGCACCCTCGCGCTGCGCTATGACGTGCTGATCGCGGACGGAGCACGGGACGTCGCGGGCTGTACGCGACTTGCCCGGCAGGCCGCCGAGACCGATATGTTCGTATCATGAGCGGATTTCTGCGCACGGACTCCACCCGCGTCGTCGACGAGGCGGGTAACCCCGTCCGGTTGCTCGGCGTCGGGCTTGGTGGCTGGATGAACATGGAAAACTTCATCACCGGCTACGCGGCCAACGAGTCGATGATGCGCGCCGAGGTGGCCAGGGTGCTGGGCGCCGAGCGCGCGGAGGGCTTCTTCGACCGGTTGCTCGATGTCTTCTTCACCGACGCCGACGCCGAGCTGCTGGCGAGGGCAGGGATGAACTCGGTCCGGATCCCGGTCAACTACCGGCATTTCGAACAGGACTCGGCGCCGTTCACCCTGCTGGAGAAGGGTTTCGAGCGGCTGGACCGGGTCATCGCGTCGTGCGCCCGCCACGGTCTGTACACCATCATCGACCTGCACGCGCTGCCCGGCGCGCAGAACCACCACTGGCATTCGGACAACCCGACCCACGTTCCGCTGCTGTGGCAGCATCCTCACTTCCAGGACCGTGCCGTGCACCTGTGGGAGGCACTCGCCGACCGGTACCGCGACAATCCGTGGGTCGCCGGTTACAACCCGATCAACGAACCCGCCGACGAGTCGAGGACGGCGCTCGGGCCGTTCTCTCAGCGATTGCTGTCCGCGATCCGGGCCATCGATCCGCGGCACATCCTGTTCCTGGACGGGAACACCTATTCCACCGAGTTCGACGTGTTCACCGAGCCGTGGGACAACGTGGTCTATACCTGCCACGACTACGCCTCCGCAGGTCTCACCTATGGCGGCCCCTATCCCGGGTTCACCCGCGGGACCTGGGTCGACCGCGACGTGCTCGAACAGAAGTTCCGGCAGCGCACCGAATACTGCCGGCGCACCGGCACGCCGATCTGGGTGGGCGAGTTCGGTCCCGTCTACACGGGCAAGCCCGAGGTCGACGAGCAGCGCTACCGGATCCTCGAAGACCAGCTGGACATCTACCGGCGCTACGACGCGAGCTGGTCGATCTGGACCTACAAGGACATCGGCCTGCAAGGCCTGGTCACGGTGTCGCCGGATTCGCCCTATCTGAGCAGGTTCAGTGGGTTCGTGGCCAAGAAGGCACGCCTGGGTGCGGACAAATGGGGCGCGACGGGCCGCGAGATGCCGGAGGTGACGCTCGCCGTACAGGAACTGATGGCCCGGGAGTTCCCGGAGTTCTCGCCCTACCCCTGGGGACGCGAGGACTGGACGCGAACCTTGCTGATGAACATCCTCTACGCCCAACCGCTCACCGTCGAATACGCGGAGCTGTTCCGCGGCCTCAGCGACGAGGACCTGTCCGACCTCGCCGATTCGTTCACCCTCGACCGCTGCGTGGTGCGCGAGCGCCTGGTCGACACCCTGAAAAGGCACGCCGGATAACACCACCCCCGCCCAACGAACCCCGAGTCCCCGCTTCCGGTCCCCGAACTCTCCCGTCCGGCCCCCGTGTCCCCCGCTCCGGTCGGCGTGTCCCCCGTTCCGGTCGGCGAACTCGCGCTTCCGGCGCGAATCCTGGTGCACCGACGACATCGGTTTGATCATTTCCGCCGGTCACCGCGCTGAGCCCGGCGCGAGACGACCGACTTCTTCGGTGAACTGATCGACGGACAGAGCCGGCGCGACGACGGGTCCGGCCGGTAAGGGAAACCCCGGCGTACCCAGCGGGCGCCGGGCGGGCAGAGTGACAGCATGCGCATCGGAATCGGCATCCCGAACACCGTTCCCGGCAGTTCCGGCCCGCTGCTCTTGGACTGGGCGCGACGTGCCGAGCAACGCGGGTTCGCGTTCGTCTCCACCATCGGCCGCGTCGCCTACCAGTCCTTCGACTCCCTGACGGCTCTGGCCGCGATCGCGGGCGCGACCAGCCGGATCGGACTGCTGACCAATGCCGTGCTGGGACCCACCTATCCCGACGCCGTGCTCGCCAAGATCACCATGTCGGTCGCGCAGCTGTCCGGGGGCAGGCTCACGCTGGGCTTGGGCATCGGCGCTCGCGAGTCGGACTATCGGGCCGCCGAGCGCGAGTTCGCCGGCCGGGGTGCTGCTTTCGACCGGCAGCTGGAGTTCCTCCGGCGCGCTTGGCGGGGCGACGAGGTCGCGACCGGCGACCGGCCCGGCGAGCTTCGCACGGTCGCGCCGAACGACGCCGGCGTGACCGACATCCCGGTCCTGATCGGCGGGCACAGTGACCAGGCGATCCGCAGAACCGTCGAGCTGGCCGACGGCTGGACCGGGGCGGGCGGCGGGCCGCGTCGCGCGGAGCCGATGATCGCGCGGATCCGCGACGCCTGGCAACAGGCGGGCCGCGCCGGGGAGCCGCGGTTGCTCGGTCTCGCGTATTTTTGCGCCGACGACAAGCGTTCCGGCGATTCCGACCGCTACCTGCGTGAGTATTATGCTTTCGCCGGTCAGCACGCCGACACGATCGCCAAGGGTGCTGTCCGAACGTCGCGGGAAATCCGGGGAATCATCGATGAGTTCGCCGCCATCGGCATGAACGAACTCACCTTTTCGCCCACCGTCGCCGATCTCGACGAGGTCGATCGTCTTGCCGATCTCGTGCTGTGAAGAGTCACGCGCTCGAAGGGGCGGGTCACAGGCTGTGCTGGGTTGCATACTGATCAAGCGGCCGGTCGCACCACCGTCATGGCCACGTGCTGGGGTGCGGCGGAATGCCGACCGCATCGATCGGGTAGGGAGGACGCATGCCGACCGTCAACGAGGACAAGCTCGCGATCCGCGAACTCGTGGAGAACTGGGCACTGTGGCGTGATGCGGGGGACTGGGCGCGCTTCGCGACTGTCTGGCATCCCACGGAGGGTTGGATGACCGCGACCTGGTTCCAGGGAGCGGCCGCCGAATTCATCGCGGTGAGCAAGAAGGGGTTCGACAACGGCGTCAGTATTCTGCACTTCCTCGGTGGGCACACCAGCGATGTCGCGGGGAGCCGGGCCGTCGCGCAGACCAAGATGACGATCAACCAGCGCGCGAAGGTCGACGGCGTGGCGGTGGACGTCGTGTGCACGGGGCGGTTCTATGACTTCCTCGCTGTCCACGATGGACAATGGAAGCTGGTGCGCCGCCAGCCGATCTATGAGAAGGACCGGCTCGATGTCGTCGACCCGGCGGCGACGTTGTCCCTGGAGCCCGCCCTGCTCGACCGGTTTCCGTCCGGGTACCGGCATTTGGGGTATCTGCAGACCAAGGCCGGGTTCACGGTCAAGACCGGGTTGCCGGGGCTGACCGGTGAAGCGGTGGACCGTCTCTACCGCGAGGGCGCGCAATGGCTCGCCGGGTCGCCGACTCCCGGCGACCCACGCTGAGCACGCCGGAGTCGCCGACCCCGGGCCTTTCGTTTTACTCGTGGTGAAAGCGCTTACCAGGTGTCACCGCGTCCCCCGCCGTGTGGTGGAGCCGTGACCCCCGCCGTGCCCGTCACTGCTGCCCTGCCCGCACGACCGGACGGGAGAACTCGCCGACGGGACGGGGGACTCGGTGACCGGACGGG
>DASSAD010000441.1:0-4696 GCA_035685725.1 Amycolatopsis sp.
AGGGAGAAGTCGGCGGCGGGAAGGGAGAAGTCGGGGGGTGGGGGAAGATCCGCTTTCCGCGGGCACGGGTGGCTGGTTCTACTGTGGGGTCATGCCGATCTACACGCACGGCCATCACGAATCCGTGCTTCGTTCCCACCGCTCGCGCACGGCCGCCAACTCCGCCGCCTACCTCGTGCCGCACCTGCGTGCCGGGCTGACGCTCCTCGATGTCGGCTGTGGCGAGGGCACCATCACCCGCGACCTGGCCGGCCTCGTCGCCCCGGGCCGGGTGACCGCGATCGAACCCGAAGCCGAGACCCTCGCGCTGGCCAGGGACGCCGTCGATGCGGGCAACGTCCGGTTCGAGACCGCCGACGTGCACGCCCTGCCTTACGCCGACCGGACGTTCGACGTGGTGCACGCGCACCAAGTGCTCCAGCACGTGCACGATCCGGTGGGGGCGCTGCGCGAGATGCGCCGGGTCTGTGCCCCGGGTGGGGTCGTCGCCGCGCGCGACGCCGACTACGCCGCGATGACCTGGTACCCCCAGATCCCGGCGCTCGACGAGTGGCTTTCGGTCTACCAGCGCACCGCGCGGCACAACCACGGCGAACCCGACGCCGGACGGCGGCTGGTCGCGTGGGCGCGGGCCGCCGGGTTCACCGAAGTGGAGGCGACGGCGTCGGTGTGGTGCTTCGCCACACCCGAGGATCGCGTGCGGTGGAGCGGAAACTGGGCCCAGCGCATCCTGGAATCGGCGATCGCCGAGCAGGCCGTCTCCTATGGCTACGCGACCCGGGCGGACCTGGCGCGGATCTCGGCCGGGTGGCGCGAGTGGGGCGAGGCCGAGGACGGCTGGTTCGCCATCCTGCACGGCGAAATCCTGGCCAGGCCCTGAACCTCGGGCAGCTCAAGAAGGATCCGGCGGCGCCCATCCGGTGCGGCCCGCCCAGTCCTCGGCGCGCAGGAAGGCCGCGTTGACCCAGGGCTGCTTGTCCGCGGCATAGGCCTCGGTGTCGTCGTGCGCGCTCGCGAGCCGCGCTTTCACCTCGGCGTAGGCCTCGCGTTCGGCCGGGTTCGCGCGAAGCCAGTCGGCGAACAGCAGCGCGAGCCGCCAGGCCGGGGTGGCGAGCGAACGGACGTGCAGGTTGACCGGACGGCCCGGGTCGCCGCCGGTGTGGAACCGTTTCGGCCAGCCGGTGGCGGAAGCGTCCTGCGGGTCGTCCCACCACCGGCCCGCCACGCCGATGAACCCGGCATCGGACAGCGCGTCCGCGAACTCACCGGCATCCTCCAAAGTGGACACCGTGAGCTGGAGGTCGAGGACGTCCTTGGCGGGCAGCCCGGGCACCGACGTCGATCCGATGTGGTCGACGCGCAGCGCGCGATCCCCCACCACGGCACGGATCCTGGCCAGTGCCCGGCCCGCCTGGACCGGCCAGGTGTCGTCGTGCGACACCAGCCTCGGGGCCATCGGCGGGCGGCGACGGCGCAGGCGGACGTTGGCCTCGAAGGGAACCAGGCGATCGGTCCACAGGCCGTCCACCTTTCCCACCACGGCATCCGGCTCGCCGGAGTTGTCCAGCCACACGTCCGCGGCCGCGCGGCGCTGGGCCTGCCCGGCCTGCGCGGCGATCCGGGCTCGAGCGTCCACTTCGGACATTCCGCGCGCCTCGGCCAGCCGACGCACCCGCGTCTGTTCGGGTGCGTCGACCACGATCACCACGTGATAGTGGGGACCGAGCCCGTTTTCCACCAGCAGCGGGACATCGTGCACGATGATCGCGTCGGGCGCGGCCCCGGCCATCAGCTCGGCCGTGCGCGCGCCGATCTTCGGGTGCAGGATCGCGTTGAGCCGGGCGCGGGCCGCCTCGTCGGCGAACGCCTTCGCCGCCAGCGCGGGCCGGTTGAGCACGCCGTCGCCGGTGAGGATGTCCTCGCCGAACTCCGCGGTCAGCTCCGCGAGCCCGGCGGTGCCCGGCTCGACCACCTCACGCGCGATCGTGTCGGAGTCGATCACCACGGCCCCGTGTTCGGCGAGCCGCCGGGCGACCGTTGATTTTCCCGCCCCGATCCCACCGGTAAGCCCCACTCGTAGCATGCCCGCATTCAACTATGCGGTGGACCGCCACGCTCCCGCGGGCCGTGATGGAACCGAGACGAAGGACACGCCGGGACGCTGCGCCGTTTCGCCGCACCCGTTGCGTACGGTGCGCGCTGAAGGGTGGGTCCAGACGGAGGAACGATGGCAGCGCGCAAGCACGTGGGCAAGCACCGGCTCGGCACTCCGGGTCTGGTGCACTGCGTCCTGCACCGGCCGGTGGCGCTCGCGCTGGAGGAGTACCGGCGCACCTGGCTCACCGCCGTGCTGACCCCCGCCGCGCACAGCCTGGCGGGGTTGCGCCGCAAGGCCGCGGCCGCGGCGGCCGAGCGCGCCTGGGCGCCGGCGATCACGTAGGCCGCCCGGCGGGCGTCAGTTCACGCAGCCGCTGGTGCCGTCGCCCGCGCTTCCCGCAGTCGTGGGCGCGGAACCGGCAGTGGTGTCCGCGATGTCCGTGGTGGGCACCGGACTGCTTTCGGCCACCTTGTGCACCGCGGTCGCCGCCTTGGCCGTCGGGGTCGGGGTCGGCGTGACCGACGGGGTGACCGAAGAGGTCGCGCCCGCCGGAAGGTCATTGATCACGTCGTCGACGAACGACCGCACCTGGACCGGGTCCACCTTGACCGCGTCGCCGTCGTACGGCGTGGCCAGGCTCAGGCTCTGCACCGGGATGGTCACGAACTTGAGCGCGCCCGAGCTGAGTCCCTGCAACTGTTCGGCGAAGCTGAGGATGTCCCAGTCCTTGTCGATCACCACCGACTGCTGGATGGCGTCGATCAACGCGTTCAGCTTCGACGGGCTGGTCAGCGTCCCGGCCCCGAGCACGACCTTGGCCATGCCGGAGAGGAACGCCTGCTGGCGGGCGATCCGGTCGAGATCGCCCTCGGTCAGGCCGTGCCGCTGACGGACGAAGGCCAGCGCCTGCGCCCCCGAAACCAGCTGTGGCCCGGCCGGGAAGTCGGCGTTGGAATAGCTGTCGTGCACCGGTGCCTTCAGGCAGACCGGCACCCCGCCGACAGCGAGGCTGAGGTCGTAGAAGCCGGCCAGGTTCACTTCGGCGTAGTGGTTGATGGACAGGCCGGTGAACTGCTCGACGGTCTGGATCGCCGTGCGCGCCCCGGCCGCGTCGGCCTGCAGTTCCAGCTCGGCGCCCGAGACGCCCTGCCGGCTCAGTTTCGGCAGTGCGGCCTGCTTGCCGTAGCTGTACGCCGCGTTGATCTTGTGCTTGCCGTAGCCGCCCGCTATCTCCACATACGAATCGCGGGGAATGGAGATCGCGGTGGCCGAGCCACCCCCGGCCGGAATGTGCACGACGATCATCGTGTCGGTGGTGTCGCCGCCATCCGAGGCGCCGCCGGCGTGCAACTGGTCGAGCAGGGCCCGCGGGAGCGGGTTGCCCTGCGCGTCGGTGCGGGAGTCGATGCCGACGAGGAGGATGTTCTGCTCGGCGACCGGCGCCGACCGGCCGGTGGGGGCCGGCAGCTTCGCCGCGGGCTCGATGACGTCGGCGGTGGACATCCCGGTCGTCAACCGGTGCAGCTGGGTCCAGCCATAACCGGCCGCGCCGACGACCAGCAGCGACGTAAGACCCAGAGCCGTGTACGCGACAGCGTTCCAGCGCCCCACAGCACCTTCCCCAGATCTTCCCCAGTGGCATCCGAACGGTTCGCACCATTCTGCCGATGTTCTCCCGCAAATTACTGTGAATTCCGGCCCGCGCCCGGGGAACTTCACACACGGGTAGCAAAAGCGTGCTTGTCGTAACCGCGTGGACACGCTGGGAGTGGAATGAGCGCGGCGGGCATGACTAGGCGGGACGGCCCGCCGCGCTCTAACCGGGCGGCGCGCGAGGGGAGGGCAGCGCCGGCCGGCTGGTTCTACGACGCCTGGGGAAGACTGGGCACGTGATCCTCGCGCGCGGCCCAGGCGGGCGGGCCACACTGCGGCCGCCAGGTGCCCAGGTGCACCCACTGCCGGCCCCAGCTGTACCCGGCCAGTAACACCGGCCGCTGGCACCTCGGGCAGGGCTGCGGGGTCGAATCGACGTTCATCACTTCCTCCATCGGCGTTGATCCCAGAATGGCCTGGGAAACGCGGGAGGAAACCGGGCAACCTACGGATGTCACTACGTACTTTTGTCCCATGGGTAGGGACGTAGGTAACCGGACAGGACCGTTTCGCCCACACCGCCGGAGAAATCGCGCCGGTGCGTAGTCGTCCCGGCACGCTCGGCACCGTTACGGTTACCGTTACCGACTCTCGGTCAGCGGGGATCCACGTCCGGGAGGCGGGAGCTCGGCTCACCGTAGGCGAGCACGGGCAGGCCGCGCACGCCGGGACGGTACCGGAACAGCGCGCCCGCCTCGGGCTGGGCGCCCTCCTCGACGGTCTCCCGGGAGGTCGTGATGAACAGCTCGGCCAGCCCGGGCCCGCCGAAGGCGCAGGCCGTGACCTGAGTCGCGGGCAGTTCCACCCGGTCTTCGAGCTTCCCGTCCGGCGTGTAGCAGTGCACCGCCGCGCCGCCCCACAACGCGACCCACAGTCGCCCGCCCGCGTCGACGGTCATGCCGTCGGGCATGCCGGCCTCTTCGGGAACGCGCACCACCGTGCGAC
>DASSAD010000442.1:0-2637 GCA_035685725.1 Amycolatopsis sp.
GGCGCGACCGGAGCCGGCCGGGCGGCACATAACGCGAGTAGCCCGGCGAGCACGACCCCACCGAGCAACCACCAGCCCCCGGCCGCCGCGCCCGCGCCCAGCGCCACCAGCAATCCCGCGCCCAGCCGCACGCCTACCACCTACCCTCGACCGGAAACTCTTCATTAGCATGGCTCACGATCCGTGTCCGACCCCGAGGAGCCGCCGTGACCGTGCCCAAGTTTGCCCTGACGGAGAACATCGAGAAGAGCCGCGCCGACACGGTGGTGATCGGCACGCTCCAGGGCGAGAAGGGGATCGCACTCGCGTCCGGTGCGGACGTGGTGGACGCGGCCTTCGACGGCAAGCTCGTGGAGGTGCTCTCCTCGCTGGGTGCGAGCGGGAAGGCCGAAGAGGTCGTCAAGCTGCCCACACTGGGCAGGCTCACCGCGGCGGTGGTGCTCGCGGTCGGGCTCGGCAAGCCGGGTCAGGACGGCGCGGTCACCGGCGAGCAGGTCCGGCGCGCCGCGGGCGCGGCCTCCCGCGCGCTGGCCGGCACCGCGCGCGCACTCTCCGCACTGTCCACAGTGGACCTTCAGGCCGCGGTCGAGGGTGCCGCGCTGGGCGCCTACACCTTCACCGACTACCGGTCCGAGCGGGGCGAGGCACCGGTCGGCGCGGTGGACTTCCTCAGCCCCGCCGAGGGCACCGCGAAGGCGCACAAGGCGACGCTGAAGGCCGCCACCGCCATCGCGGAGTCGGTGATCATCGCACGTGACCTGATCAACACCCCGCCGAACGACCTGTTTCCGGCCTCCTTCGCCGAGCGCGCCCGCAAGCTCGCCGAGTCGAACGGTCTCGACTTCGAGGTCCTCGACGAAAAGGCGTTGAAGCGCAAGGGGTTCGGCGGCATCCTCGGGGTCGGCGGCGGCTCCTCGCGCCCGCCCCGCCTGGTCCGGGTGGCCTATCACGCCGCGAAGCCGGCGAAGAAGGTCGCGCTGGTCGGCAAGGGCATCACCTTCGACTCGGGCGGCATCTCGCTCAAGCCCGCCGCGAACATGGACCAGATGACCTCGGACATGTCCGGGGCCGCCGCCGTGCTCGCCTCGGTCGTGCTCGCGGCCAAGCTCAAGTACCCGCTGGACGTCACCGCCGACATCCCGCTCGCGGAAAACCTGCCCTCGGCCACCTCGTACCGCCCGGGCGACGTGCTCAGCATGTACGGCGGCAAGACGGTCGAGGTGCTCAACACCGACGCCGAGGGCCGGCTCGTGCTGGCCGACGCGATGGTGCGCGCGGCCGAGGACGAGCCCGACTACCTCATCGAAACCTCCACGCTGACCGGTGCCCAACTGGTCGCGCTGGGCAACCGCACCGCGGGGATCATGGGTTCGGACGAGTTCCGGGACCGGGTCGCGGCGATCGCGCGGGCCACCGGGGAGGGCGGCTGGGCGATGCCGCTGCCCGAGGAGTTGCGCGCGGACCTGGACTCGCGGCTGGCTGATCTGGCCAATGTCACCGGCCACCGCTGGGGCGGCATGCTGGCGGCCGGGATCTTCCTGCGCGAGTTCGTCGCCGACGGGCTGCCCTGGGCGCACATCGACATCGCGGGCCCGTCGTTCAACACGGGTTCGCCGTGGGGCTACACCGGAAAGGGCGGCACCGGCGTGCCGGTGCGCACCATCGCGGCGGTGCTCGCCGACATCGCCGAAAACGGCTGAGATCGTCTCCGGGCGGCCGGTGCCGGATCAGCTAGTGCCGGCCGCCCTGCTTTTTGGTGCGCTGAGTGTAGTCACGCATGCGCTGCGGATAACCGACCTTGGCGACCTCGTAAACCGGAATTCCGCGTTTGCGGCCGAACTGCTGTGCCGCGTGCAGGCTCCCGATCCGGCGGCGGGTCCACTCGCCGTCGTGCGCGATCAGCACGACCGTGGTTTCGGTGACGGTGGTGCGCGGCTCGACGTAGGCTTCGACGCCCCGACGCGCGGAGGCCCAGCCGTCCAGGTGCCGAGTGTCACTCTCGCTGGGTCCCCGCAGCTTGCCCGGCCTGCCGCGTTTCCTCCGCAGCAACTCGAACAGACCCACCTCCACCACCTCATCCCTCGCCTGTGGTTACCGCCATTATCCCGGCGAGCGGGAGTGCTCCGGGTAACACGCCCGATACGTCCGCGACGTGGCTTCCGCCGCGCCGATTTCACCTCTTGCACGGCGCGCGCGGGCGGGGGGTCGCGGGCGTGGCGGGACTGTGGTCACCAGCACTACCGCCTCTGTCGCAACATCGAAGTCCCTAGTGACAAGATGAGGAGGCCGAGACGTAAAAAGACATTTGACAGATCTGCGAACGAGTTCATCCACGAGCTCACCCGAGGAGTAACCGAAGTGACCGACACCTCCGCCGACCTGGTGATCCTTGGTGGCGGATCGGGCGGCTACGCCGCTGCTTTCCGCGCGGCCGAGCTGGGCCTTTCCGTGATCCTGATCGAGAAGGACAAACTGGGCGGGACCTGCCTGCATCGTGGCTGCATCCCCACCAAGGCACTCCTGCACGCGGCCGAGGTCGCCGACGTCGCACGCGAGGGCGAGCAGTTCGGGGTGAAGACCACCCTCGAAGGTGTCGACATCGCCGGTGTGAACAAATACAAGGACTCGATCATCAGC
>DASSAD010000443.1:0-10240 GCA_035685725.1 Amycolatopsis sp.
GAAGGCCGGCAGAACAAGGGCCGGATCGTGCTCGCCACGGTGAAGGGCGACGTGCACGACATCGGCAAGAACCTGGTCGACATCATCCTGTCCAACAACGGCTACGAGGTGGTCAACCTCGGCATCAAGCAGCCGATCACCGCGATCCTGGACGCCGCGGCGGAAAACCGGGTGGACGCGATCGGGATGTCCGGCCTGCTGGTCAAGTCCACGGTGGTGATGAAGGAGAACCTCGAGGAGATGAACTCCCGCGGGGTCGCCGACCGTTGGCCGGTGCTGCTCGGGGGCGCGGCGCTGACGCGGTCGTACGTGGAGAACGATCTCACCGAGATCTATCACGGTCAGGTGCGCTACGCGCGGGACGCCTTCGAGGGACTGCACCTGATGGACACCATCATGGCGGTCAAGCGCGGCGAGGCGCCCGCGGTCGACCCCGCCGAGGAGGCCAAGCGGGCCGAGCGCAAGGCGCGCCGGGAGCGGTCGTTGCGCATCGCCGAGGCCCGCAAGGCGGCCCAGGCGCCGGCGGAGCCGCTGCCCGCGCGCTCGGACGTGGCCACCGACGTGCCGCTGCCGACTCCGCCGTTCTGGGGAACCCGGGTGGTCAAGGGAATCCAGGTCGCCGACTACGCCGCGTACCTCGACGAGCGCGCCACCTTCCTCGGCCAGTGGGGCCTGCGGGGCAGCAAGGGCGGCGAAGGACCCGCCTACGAGGAACTGGTCGAGACCGAGGGCCGGCCGCGCCTGCGGTACTGGCTGGAGCGGCTGGCCACCGAAGGCATCCTCGCGCACGCCGCGGTCGTCTACGGTTATTTCCCGGCGGTGGCCGAGGGTGACGATCTGGTGGTGCTCACCGAGGCCCGGCCGGACGCGCCGGAGCGGTGCCGGTTCACCTTCCCCCGGCAGAAGCGCGACCGGCACCTGTGCCTGGCCGACTTCTACCGCCCCCGCGCGGCCGGCGAGGTGGACGTCCTGCCGCTGACCCTGGTCACCATGGGCGAGCCGATCGCGGCCTTCGCCAACGAGCTGTTCACCGCCAACGCCTACCGGGACTACCTGGAGGTCCACGGGCTCGGTGTGCAGCTCACCGAGGCGCTGGCCGAGTACTGGCATCGCCGCGTCCGCCAGGAGCTGCACTTTTCCAGCGGGGCGGCGGTCTCGGACGAAGATCCGGCAGCCGTCGAGGAGTTCTTCAAGCTCGGCTACCGCGGTGCCCGCTTCTCGCTCGGCTACGGCGCGTGCCCCGACCTGGAGGACCGGGCCAAGATCGTCGATCTGCTGGAACCCGAACGCATCGGGGTCAAGCTCTCCGAGGAGTTCCAGCTGCATCCCGAGCAGTCCACCGACGCGATCGTCTGCCACCACCCCGAAGCCAAGTACTTCAACACCTAGGAGACACCTTGACTGCACCGTCCGCTACGGACGGCTTGGCCGCCGTGCTCTGGGACATGGACGGCACGCTGGTCGACTCGGAGAAGCTCTGGGACGTGGCGCTCTACGAGGCGGCGGAATGGCTCGGGGGCACGCTGAGCGAGCGGCAGCGGCTGACCCTGGTCGGCTCCAATCTGGCGGCCACTGCCCGGTATCTGCTGGAGGTCGCCGGTGTCTCCGTGACCGCCGAGGCGATCACGGAGACGGGGGAGTGGATCCGCGACCGCACGGCGGATCTGTTCAGCGGCACGCTGCCGTGGCGGCCGGGGGCCAGGGAGGCGCTCGGCGCGGTGCGCGCCAGCGGGCTGCCCAGCGCATTGGTCACGTCGACGGAACGGTCGCTCACCGAACTCGCCCTGAACACCATCGGTCGCGAGTTCTTCGACATCACGGTCTGCGGTGACGAGGTGGACGGCCTGAACAAGCCGCACCCCGAGCCCTACCTGCGGGCGGCACGCCTGCTCGGGGCGGACCCGGCACGCTCCGTCGCGGTGGAGGACTCCCAGCCGGGGGTCGCCTCCGCGGTGGCCGCCGGCTGCACCGTATTGGTCATCCCCAACGACGTACCGATCGAGCCGGGCGAGCGCCGGGTCTTCCGGCCTTCCCTCGTCGGCGTGGACGGCGTTACGCTCGCGAAAATTCTTGTTACGTGAGCGAAAAAGGTGTCGGCCGGGTTGTGGTCGATTCACAAACCGATTTGTGGCCGGACACAGGATCAGGGCAGGAATTCCTCGGGAATATCCCGTTTCTTGGTTCCGATCACGGCGACATAGTGTAACGGCTCGCCGTTCACATTACGCCGGTGTTGATAGCGTTCGGAGGTCAGTACGTCGAGGACGTTCTCCTGACGCAGGCGCCGGATGAGCGTGGCGAAACCCGAGGTGTCCGCAGGGGACAGAAAGCGGTCCTTGATGTTGAACGCGATCCAGCCGCCGTCACGGACCAGGTTGAACGCCGCCCGGAACGCCGCGGGTGGGATGTCCGCGTAACCCAGAGCGGCCACACAGGACAGTGTGGTGAACCCGTCCGAGGTCAGTTCTTCCTGCAGCGCGGGGGAAAGCTCGGTCATGTCCGCGACGTGGTAACGGTCGTACACGCTGGGACGGTCACGCAGCGCCGCCTCGCGCGCCTCCGGGATGATGTCCACACCGACCAGCTTGCCCACCCCGATGCCGCGCAGCTGTTCACCGACGAGACCGTTGCCGGCACCCAGATCCAGCACCCGCAGGCTGCCCGGCTCGTAACCGCCTCGTTGCAGCTCTTCCTTGAGTAGCTTCGCGATCACGTCGGGCGACTGACAGTCCAGGATGTCATGGAAGAGCTGCTCGTAGAGCCCGGGAATCCGGTAGATGCGATCATAGTCGTGAAACCGGATATGCTGCCATTCGCCGTCCAGCATAACCGAACAGTGCTCGGCGTCCTGATCGAGTCCGTCCACCGGCCCGGGGAGTCTGATCCGCAGCGTGGCGTCACGGTGTGAAGTGCTGCGAGCGTTTGCGGAGACTGACTCTCGGCTGGCCATTTTCACTTCCTTTTCGGGTCGTCCGCACAAAGGACACTGATGGCGCAATTCCCAGGCAAGTGCAATTTTGGCCGAATGTCAACCGCTCACCGGGTGGACCGCCGCGGTGTGACGGCCGCTCCAAAGCGGACGGGCCGGATCCGCGTGCCCGGCGGGCGGATGGAAGGATCTGCAGACCGTGAAGACCTTCGATGAGCTGTTCGCGGAGCTGACCGAGCGCGCACGGACCCGCCCGAGTGGGTCAGGCACCGTGGTGGCACTCGAGGCCGGGGTGCACGCGCAGGGCAAGAAGGTGCTCGAAGAAGCGGGCGAGGTGTGGATCGCCGCGGAGCACGAGTCGGACGAGCGGCTGGCCGAGGAGATCTCCCAGCTGCTGTACCGGGTGCAGGTGCTGATGCTCGGTCGGGGGCTGACCACGGCGGACGTCTACCGCTATTTGTGAAACCAGGTCGCAGGGAGAACGGGAGTCCAGGCTGATGCTGCGCGTTGCGGTGCCGAACAAGGGAGCGCTGTCGGGCCCGGCGGTGGAGATGCTCGGCGAGGCGGGGTACCGCGGGCGTCATGACCGCGATCTGACGGTGCTCGATCATGCCAACGACGTCGAGTTCTTCTTCCTGCGCCCCAAGGACATCCCGATCTACGTCGGTTCGGGCGAGCTGGATCTCGGCATCACCGGGCGCGATCTGGCCATCGACTCGCGGGCGGCGGTCGAGGAGACGCTCGCGCTCGGCTTCGGCGCGTCCACCTTCCGTTACGCCGGTCCCGCCGGGCAGGACTGGAAACCGGCCGATCTGCACGGCAAGCGCGTCGCGACCTCGTTTCCGAACCTGGTCCGCGACCACCTGGCGGGACAAGGCGTCGAGGCGGAGGTCATCCGGCTCGAGGGCGCGGTGGAGATCTCCGTGCAGCTCGGGGTCGCCGACGCCATCGCCGACGTCGTGGAGACGGGCCGTTCCCTGCGGCAGCACAACCTGATCGCCTTCGGCGACCCGATCTGCGTGTCGGAGGCGGTGCTGGTGCAGCGGGCGGCGAGCCCGGCGTCGAAGGCGAAGTCGCAGCTCACCGCGCGGCTGCAGGGTGTCGTCTTCGCCCAGCAGTACCTGATGCTCGACTACGACTGCCCGCGTGCGCTGCTCGACGAGGCCATCGCGATCACACCGGGTGTCGAGTCGCCGACCGTCGCGCCGCTGGCCGACCCGGACTGGGTCGCGGTCCGCGCGATGGTGCCGCGCAAGGACGTCAACCGGATCATGGACGAGCTCGCCGAAGCCGGGGCGAAGGCCGTGCTCGCCTCCGACATCCGGTCCTGCCGCTTCTGACCGTCCGGGATCGTCACCGCGTCACCGGTTTCACCGGGTTCACTGCCGTTTCGTCCCGATCACCACGGTGGCTTCCCGCTCTTCGCAGGTGGCGACCCGGGGCACCAGCCCGCCGGCGGTGAAGGCGCGCGTCGCGTCCGGCACCTGGCGTTCGCTCGCCTCGACGAGCAGGTGACCGCCGGGCGCCAGCCACACCGGCGCCGCACCGGCCACCCGGCGCAGCACGTCGAGGCCGTCGGCGCCTCCGTCGAGGGCCACGCGCGGTTCGTGGTCGCGGGCCTCCGGCGGCATCAGCTCGACCGCCTCGCTGGGCACGTAAGGCACATTGGCGAGCAGGATGTCCACCCGCCCCCGCAAGGCGGACGGCAGCGCCTCGAACAGATCTCCGGTGTGCACCTGGCCACCCGCGGCACCGATCGTCCGGCGGGCGCAGCGGACCGCCGCGGGATCGATGTCCGCGCCGTGTAGTTCGACCGTGCCCCGCAGCGCGGTCGCCACCGCGACGCCCAGCGCGCCCGATCCGCAGCACAGGTCGACCACGACGGTCGGCTCCGCCGACGTCCCGGCCCGGCCGGCGGCCAGCTCGATGGCCTGGCGGACAAGGAACTCCGTGCGGCGGCGGGGGACGAAGACGCCGGGATCCACGGCTATCCGCAGCCCGCTGAACTCCGCCCACCCCAGTACGTGCTCCAGCGGCTCACCGGCGGTCCGCCGGCCGGTCAGCTCTTCCAGCTCGGCCGGCGTCCGCGCCGCGGAGGACAGCAGGCGCGCCTCGTCCTCGGCGAAGACGCACCCCGCCGCGCGGAGCCTGGCCACGAGGTCGGGCTGCCGGCCGGATGATGCGGGCGAGGGCATGGCAGCACCGTGGGTCAACCGCGCGGCCGTTTCGGCAACAGGTCGTAGAGGTTCTTGCGGACACCGTTGTCGTTGGTGTCGCGGGTGCGGGCGACCTCGGAAATGAAGTCCTCGAAGACGAACTCGTCGGCGATCGGCACCGGGGCCGGGGCGGGCTGCTGCGCGCGGTAGTTGTCCAGGATGTCCGCGATCTGCCGGAATGCCACCGCCTGCGTGGTCTCCGGCGCGAACGTGGTCACCGGCACCCCGTGTGCCGCCGCCTCGTTCATCACGACGCCGAGCGGCACGTGCGGCAGCAGCGGATACCCGAAGCCCTCCAGCTCGTCCAGCGCGGCACTGGCGTAGGACGACATCGGCCGGCGGTAGAGACCCGGCACCACCCCGAAATACGGGATGGGCGCCCGGTTGACCGCCTTCTGCACATAGGAAAGCTGGTCGTTGAGCAGTCGCAGCGCGCGGATACTGGTCCGGTCCGGCTGGACCGGGACGAGGATGCCGTGCGTGGCCGCGAGCGCGTTGTTGGTCAGCACGTCCAGCGACGGCGGACAGTCGATGATCACGTGGTCGTAGTTGGCGAACTGGATCACCCTGGCCAGCTGCCACCCGGGGACCCGGAAGGTGCCGAGGCGACGGATCAGGTCGAACATGCCGGGCGAGGTGGGGACCACGTCGAAGGTGCCGCCCGGACCGACGTTGCTGCGTGGATGGGAAACGACCAGCTCCTCGACCGGGCCCTTCCACATCTTGGTGAGGGCCTTGGCCAGGCTCGGCGCCTGCGGCGGCGCTTCGGGGAGCCCCAGCATTTCCGTCGTGGCGTGCCCCTGCGGGTCGAGGTCGATGAGCAGTACCCGGCACCCGCGTTCGGCGAGCGCGGCCGCGGCGCCCACGCTCAGCGCGGTCTTGCCGACGCCGCCTTTCTGGTTGACCACCGAGGTGACCTGCACTCAAGCGCTCCCAGGATTCGTCTTTGCGGGACAGGTTAGTGGATCAGACAAACGACCGTGCGACGCAGTGGGGGTGTCTCAGTCGCGTACGCCGTGTGTGCCAGTGGCGCGAAAACGGCCGGCCGGGTTCTTCCGGGCACGCGCTGCGGGCCATCAGGGTCTCCGTCCGCGGTCGAGAGTGGGTGAGGCGCCGTGCCCCGGCACGTTAGTCGCCTTTTCGCCGGGACGCGATCGTGTGCGGATCATGAGCGCCTGGGCGCCGTGGGCCACCGGGCCCGCGAGATCGCGGAGCGTGCTGTGCGCCGTGCCGACGCCCTCCGACCCGATGGTCGTGGCGGCGTCGAGGCCGATCCACTCGCCCGCGGGCGAGCGCTCGACGTGCACCGTCAGTTCGCTGTTGATGAACCACCACTGCCGCGGGTCGAGCCGGCTCGACACGCCGCTTCCCGAGTCGGCGACCGTGAACAGCCGTTGCAACGGGCTGGGCTCTTCGCCTTCGACGAGCGGAACCCGCTGTCGCGCCCAGACCGCCGCGCCCCCCGGGGTGGCCGTGTTTCCGGCCACGGTCCGCCATTCCATCGCGGTGAGGTACCCGGCGCCCCACCCCCGCGGCCACTCCGAGCGCGGGCAGTCCGCGGGATCGGGCCAGTCACCGGTGCTGGGCGTGGCCACTTCGCGGGTGTCGGATGCCGCGATGCGCCAGGCGGAGGCCCGGGCGACCGCGCGGTCGGCGGCGATCAGCTCGGCCGTGAGCAGTTCCACCGAACGCCCCGGCCGGTCCATCTTCGCGTGCACGGACAGTTCGGTGAGCGGTGCCGGGCCGAGGATCTCCACGGTCATCCGGGCGAGCCGGGTCCCGGCCGTGCCGGCGAGGCCTTCCAGCGCGCGCACCAGCAGGGCCGAGGGCGGTCCGAAGTGCTGTGCGTCCGGGCTCCACGGCCCGGCCGTGTGCCGGGTGGCGAGGAAGCGGTTCTCGCCCCGGGGCAGATAGAAAGCGCTTTCAGTCATGGTTTCCGTTTTCTGGGCTGTGTTTCCCGCGCGCGACCGGCCGGGCCTGACCGGGCCACGACCGACGTGGTCCGGGCGGTCCGCCCGGACCACACCAGAAGCCTCCGGCACCCGCGCGCGCGTGCCGCCTCCAGCGGAAACACGGACTTCGCAGCACAGGCTAGTCCGCGCGGTCCAGTGCGGTCTCCTCGCCCGGGTCGGGCTCCGGCCAGCCCGGGTACTCGGGCGGAGTGCCGCCGAAGCTCGGGCACAGCGACTGGTGCGCGCACCAGTCGCACAACCGGCTCGGGCTGGGCCGGAAGTCGCCGGTCTTCCCGGCGCGCAGGATCGCCTCCCAGATGGCCTCCAGTGTCTTCTCGAAGCGGCGCAGCTCGGGCTCGTCCGGCGCATACGCCAGCGACTGGCCGTCCGTGAGGTACATCAGCTTGAGCTGGCGCGGAACGACGCCACGCAGGCGCCACAGCACCACGGCGTAGAACTTCATCTGGAACATCGCCTTCGCCTCGCCGATCTCCCTCGGCGCGGCTCCGGTCTTGTAGTCCACCACCCGCAGTTCGCCGGTGGGCGCCACGTCCAGCCGGTCCACGTAGCCCCGCAGCCGCACGCCCGAGTCGAGCTCGATCTCCACGTGCAGCTCGCAGGCCTCGGGCTCCAGGCGGCGCGGGTCCTCCAGCGCGAAGTAGGCGTCGAGGAGTTTTTCCGCGCCGTTGAGCCATTCCGTGACCGCGGTGGCGCCGTCGTCGCCGAACAGCGCGTCGCCCTCCGGCCAGTCCGCGCGAAGTTCCGTCCACACCGGTCGCAGCAGCGCCCTGGCACGCTCCGGCGACCGGTCCGGCTGGGGCAGCGCGAACAGCCGCTCCAGCACGGAATGCACGAGCGTGCCGCGCAACTGCGCCTTGGTCGGCGCCTCGGGCAGGCGGTCCACGGCGCGGAACCGGTAGAGCAACGGGCACTGTTTGAAATCGCTCGCGCGGGACGGGGAAAGCGCCGGGCGGCGCGTGCCGAGCCGGGGATCGGCCGTTGCCATCTGTGCCATGCCTCGCACTCTATGGCAGCACACCGACACTTCCGCCCAGACATGCGGCGCCGCAGGGTCCGTCCCACGGGAACGGGCCCTTAGGCCGATCGGGCCATCTTGACGTGGCGTGGGTTCGGGGTCACGGAGTTCCCACAGCGGGCGTTCTACCCTGTCCGACATGGCCACGACCAGTCAGCAGCGTCCCAGGCGGGCGTTCACCACCGCCGACGGAGGCTTGCTGCTGTTTCGGGTCCAGAGCGTACCGGTGCTGCTGGCCCCGTCCTGGGCGATCGGCTCGCTGATCGTGATCGTGCTCTACGAACCGATGGTGAGCCGGCTGCTGCCCAGCGCGGGCCCGGCCACCTCGTGGGTCCTCTCCGTCGTCTCGGCCCTGCTGCTCGGGGTCTCGGTGCTCGCCCACGAACTCGGGCACTGTGTGGTCGCGCTGCGGCTGGGCATTCCCGTCCGGCGGCTGCGGCTGTTCCTGCTCGGCGGGCTGTCCGAGGTCGCGAGATCTCCGCGCGAACCCCGCGACGAGGGGCTCGTGGCCGCGGCCGGTCCGCTGGTTTCGGTCTTTCTGGCGGCGTTCTGCGGGCTGCTGCTGCTCGCCGTGCCGCCGGGTGGCGTGGCGTGGCTGCTGGTGATCGAATGCGCGGTCGCCAACCTCGCGGTCGGCGTGTTCAACCTGCTGCCGGGCCTGCCGCTGGACGGCGGGCGGATGCTGCGTGCGGGCGTCTGGGCGCTGACCGGGATCCGTGCCCGCGGCACCAAGACGGCGGTCTTCGGCGGTGGCGCCGTCGCGGCGGGGCTGATGGTGTGGGCCATCATGGGCCTGGCCTCCGACAGCGGCGACCGCTGGCTGCGGCTCGGCGTCTGCGTCGTGACGGCGTGGTTCGTCGCGGCGGGCGCGGGTGACGAGCTTTCCGCGGAGAGCAACCGGAGCTGGCCGGCCGGGCTGGCGATCGCGGACCTGGTCCGCCCGGTGCTCCAGCTTCCGGCCGAAAGCCCGGTGTCCGACGCGCTGGCCGCCTCCGCGGGGCGCGGCGTGGTGCTCGTGCGCGCCGACGGCGTGGCGGCCGGGCTGCTGGACGAGGGCGAGGCGCAACGGCTGGCGGGCAGCTCACCCCAGGCACCCGCCGAACAGGCCGCCGAGCCGATCCGCGCCGAGACGGTGCTGCTGGCCTCCGACGCGGGTGAGGACATCGCCGAACGCGTGCGGGAAACCCCGGCGTGGCAGTTCCTCGTCGTCGACGAGGAGGGCCGGCCGGCGGGTGTGCTGCGCCGGGAAGACCTGCGCGCCGCCCTGGCTTACCAGCAGCACTGACCGCTCACGGTCGGTGCTGCTGCCCGGCTACCCCCGCCGCCCGGCGTCCCGGGCCCGCCGGGGCCGGCCCGTCAACGGAAAGTAACCTTGCGGCCGGACCGCGATCCGCTTCGGCGTGATGATCGCGTAGGCGGCCGCAAGGGCCGCGAAGAATGCCGGGTGCCGAAATCACGGAGGGTGTGCAGGTTGTCAGGAAGCGGGCCGTTTCGGGCCGGAGACCGGGTGCGGTTGACCGATCCGAAGGGCCGGAACTACACGGTGGTCCTGGCCGAGGGGGAGGAGTACCACACCCATCGTGGCGCCTTGCGGCACGACGACATCATCGGCCTTCCGGAGGGCAGCGTGCTCACCTCCGCCGGCGGCACGTCCTACCTGGTCATGCGCCCCCGGCTGGCCGACTACGTCCTGTCGATGCCCCGCGGCGCGCAGGTGATCTACCCGAAGGACGCCGCGCAGATCGTGATGTGGGGCGACATCTTCCCGGGCGCCCGGGTGCTGGAGGCGGGCGCGGGTTCGGGCGCGCTGACCTGTTCGCTGCTGCGCGCCGTCGGGCCGGAGGGCAGCGTGACCTCCTACGAGGTCCGTGAGGACCACGCCGAGCACGCCGTCCGCAACGTCGAGCGGTTCTACCGGCACCGGCCGGAGAACTGGACCCTGCGGGTGGCGGACCTGGTCACCCATGAGGGCGAGGTCGACCGGGTGGTGCTGGACATGCTCGCGCCCTGGGAGGTCCTGCCGACGGTGCATCGCAGCCTGGTCCCGGGCGGGGTGCTGGTCGTCTACGTGGCGACCGTGACGCAGCTGTCGACGGTGACCGAAGCG
>DASSAD010000444.1:0-2704 GCA_035685725.1 Amycolatopsis sp.
TGCCGTGACGACGTTGCGGAACAGTTCGGCCAGCGAAGGCCGCCGCCGCGCGAATTCGCGCACGGGGCCGGTCGCCAGCGCGGTCTTGAGCACCGCCTGGTCGTCGGCGTCTTCGGTGAGTTCCAGCTCCGTCCGGCTGCCGACGCGTCCCAGCACGGTCACGCCAGGCAGGTCGGTGGCCCAGCCCTCAGGTGCGTCCGGAGCGTCCACGAACAGCCGGACGGTTCCGCCGGAGCGCAGTTCGTCCACCGCGCCGCAGGCGACCATTTCGCCGCCGCGGACGATGCCCACCCGGTCGCACAGTCGCTCGACCAGGTCGAGCTGGTGGCTGGAGAACACCACCGGCACGCCCTCGGCCGCCTTTTCGCGCAGCACCTGGCTCATCACGTCGACGGCGACGGGGTCGAGCCCGGAGAACGGCTCGTCGAGCACCAGGATGTCCGGGTCGTGCACCAGCGCGGCCGCGAGCTGAACCCGTTGCTGGTTGCCGAGACTGAGCTTCTGGACCTCGTCGTCGCGGCGGGCGGCCACCCCCAGCCGCTCGGTCCATTCCGCCACCGAACGCCGCGCTTCGGCGGTGGACATGCCGTGCAGGCGAGCGAGGTAGGTCAGCTGCTCGGCGACCTTCATCCTCGGGTAGAGGCCGCGTTCCTCGGGCATGTAGCCGATCCGGCGGCGCGTTTCGAGCGTGATCGGTTTGCCCGCCCAGCGGACCTCGCCCGCATCACCGGCGAGCACCCCCAGCGCTATGCGCATCGTCGTGGTCTTGCCGGCGCCGTTGCTGCCGACGAAACCGAACAGCTCCCCCGCCCGCACGTCGAAGGTCATCGCGCGCAGCGCCACGATCTCCCCGTACCGCTTGGAGATCGCGTCGATCTCGAGTCGTCGATCCGTCACGGTCATCCCTCCCCAGTCGACCGAAAATGTGATATCACTATGCTACTACTAGAGCGTCATGACAAGTCTATGGGGGAGGACGGAACGATGTCCGGAACAGCGCTGAATCCGTCGAATCTGTCGCGGTCGGTCAGGCCGGAACGGCCGGTGCGCGCCCTGCCGGGATTCCTGATGCTGGCCGTCGGCCTGCTCGTGGTCCTGGGTGGGGTGGTGATGTTCGTACTGGCGGTCGGCGGCGGCTCGGCGGGTCTGCTCGTGGGTGGCGTGGTGCTTCTCGTCGCGGGTTTCGTGTCCTTCCGCGGTCTGACGCCGGTGGCGCCCGGCGAGGCCAGGGTCGTGCAGTTGCTCGGCCGCTACATCGGAACCCTGCGGAAGGACGGTTTGCAGTGGGTGAACCCGTTTTCGGTCCGCCGCCGGGTCTCGACGCGAATCCGTAACCACGAAACCGAAGTCACCAAGGTGAACGACGCCGACGGTAACCCGATCGAACTCGCCGCCGTGGTGGTGTGGCAGGTGCACGACACGGCACAGGCACTGTTCGAAGTGGATGATTTCGTCCGGTTCGTCGGTATCCAGGCCGAGACGGCGGTGCGGCACATCGCCAACGCCTACCCCTACGACACCCACGACGAGGGTCAACTTTCGTTGCGGGACAACGCCGATGAGATCACGCGGAAGCTGTCCGAGGAGATCGCGGCGCGGGTCGCCGCGGCCGGGGTCAAGGTGATCGAATCGCGGTTCACGCATCTGGCCTACGCCAGGGAAATCGCGCAGGCGATGCTGCGGCGCCAGCAGGCCGGCGCGGTGGTCGCGGCGCGCGAGCGCATCGTGGAGGGCGCGGTCGGCATGGTCGAGATGGCGCTCGACCGGCTCGCCGAGCGCGAGGTGGTGGATCTCGACGAGGAACGGAAGGCGGCGATGGTGAGCAACCTGCTCGTGGTGCTCGTCGGGGACGGGGACGCGCAACCGGTCGTGAACACGGGAACGCTGTATCAGTAGTGGCTTCCGAGCGGAAGAAGATCCTCCTGCGGCTCGACCCGGCCGTCCACGACGCGCTCGCGCGCTGGGCGGCCGACGAGCTGCGCAGCACCAACGCGCAGATCGAGTTCCTGTTGCGCCGGGCGCTCGCGGAAGCCGGGCGCCTGCCGAGTGAGGTGGGCGGGATGCGCGGTCCGGGCCGGCCGCGAAAGTCCACAACGGACAGAGGCGGCGAGCCCGGGCCGTGACACCGCCCGCGCTCAGGCGTGCGGCGGGGCGGCCTGCCATCGCCAGCCCCGCTGTCGTGGGCGATCGGGGAGCGTGGCGCGGTCGGTGGCCCACAACAGCGCTGTCCACGGATCGATTCCGGTGACCCCGGCCCGCGGGGCCCGCGGGGCCCGCGGGAACATCCGGGCAAGGACGCGGGCACACAGGTCGCGAGGTGGATCGACGGCGACACCGAGGCCACGCGCGATGTCTTCCCCGTGCACCAGCACTTCCACGCAGCCCATGCCCGCGAACCCGCCGGGATCGGCGGTGCCGGTCGGGTGATAAGCGCGGACGGACGGCACCGCGGTACGAACCACGGCGGACAGCATTCCCGCACCGGCCACGGCGAATTCCAGCACCTCCGCTGGCGTGGCGTCCTCGTCGGCGGTGGCCAGAAAGCGGACGAAGCGCGTGGCGGGCCGAGCGATGAGCTGTGCCGCGTAGGACATGAGGCAGTCACCGAGGTGCTCGGCCGTGCGCCGGCAGTCCCACTCCCCGGTGCCGGTCGCCGCCGGCCAGTCCCGGCCGGTCGCCGGACGCAATGCGCTTGCCACGCTGG
>DASSAD010000445.1:0-3409 GCA_035685725.1 Amycolatopsis sp.
CTCGGCGCCGAGCAGCGCCGCGATCACCACGTCGCGGCCGGTCTTGAGCTGACCGTCGGTCTGCACCACGATCCGGTCCCGCAGCCCGTTGGCCAGCAGGGTCTGCTGGGTCTCGGCCAGGCCCAGCTCCCAGGGGCCGCCGGCGTGCTTGATCGACGACAACGGTGAGGCACCGGTCCCGCCGTCGTGACCGGAGATCAGCACGACGTCGGCGTGCGCCTTGGACACGCCCGCCGCGACCGTGCCGACCCCGACCTCCGAAACCAGCTTCACGTGGATCCGGGCCGCCGGGTTGGCGTTCTTCAGGTCGTGGATCAGCTGGGCCAGGTCCTCGATGGAGTAGATGTCGTGGTGCGGCGGCGGGGAAATGAGCCCCACCCCGGGCGTGGAGTGCCGCGTCTTCGCGATCCACGGGTACACCTTGGCACCGGGCAGCTGCCCGCCTTCCCCGGGCTTGGCGCCCTGCGCCATCTTGATCTGGATGTCGTCGGCGTTGACCAGGTATTCGCTGGTCACCCCGAACCGTCCACTCGCGACCTGCTTGACCGCCGAGCGGCGTTCGGGGTCGTAGAGGCGTTCGGGGTCTTCGCCGCCCTCGCCGGTGTTGGACTTGCCGCCGAGGCGGTTCATCGCGATCGCCAGCGTCTGGTGCATCTCCTGCGAGATCGAGCCGTAGGAGATGGCGCCGGTGGCGAACCGCTTCACGATTTCCGAGACCGGCTCGACCTCTTCGATCGGCACCGACGGCCGCACGCCCTCCTGCAGCTCGAAAAGGCCGCGCAGCGTCATCAGCTTTTCGGCCTGCTCGTCGACCGAGCGGGTGTATTCCTTGAAGATCTCGTACTTGCCCGCGCGGGTGGAGTGCTGGAGCTTGAACACCGTGTGCGGGTTGAACAGGTGGCCCTCGCCCTCGCGCCGCCACTGGTAGTCGGCGCCGGTCTCCAGCTCGCGGTGGGAAAGCCGGCGCCCGTCGTGGGGATAGGCGTGCCGGTGCCGCCGGCCGATCTCCTCGGCGAGCGTGTCGAACCCGACGCCGCCCAGCCGCGAAGTCGTCCCGGCGAAGCAGGTGTCGATGACCTCTTCGCCGAGCCCGATCGCCTCGAAGATCTGCGCGCCGGTATAGGAGGCCACTGTGGACACTCCCATCTTCGACATGGTCTTGCGCACACCCTTGCCCAGGGCCTTGATCAGGTTCCCGGTCGCCTGCTTCGGCGTGACCCCGGGAATCCGGCCCTGCTGGGCCATCTCCTCGACGGTGGCCATGGCCAGGTACGGGTTGACCGCGGCCACGCCGTACCCGATGAGCAGCGCGATGTGGTGCACCTCCCGCGCGTCCGCGGCCTCCACGATGAGCCCGACCTGGGTGCGGGTCTTCTGCCGGATCAGGTGATGGTGCACGGCACCGGCCAGCAGCAGCGAGGGGATCGCGGCGTGCCGGTCGTCGGCGCCGCGGTCGGACAGCACGATCAGCCGAGCGCCGTCCTCGATCGCCTCGGAGACCTCGGCGCAGATCTGGTCGAGCCGGTGCACCAGCGCCGGCCCGCCGCCGTCCACTTCGTACCGCCCGAGCACGGTGACCGCCTGGAACTCGGGCAGGTCGCCGTCGTCGTTGATGTGCACGAGCTTGGCCAGCTCGTCGTTGTCGAGCACCGGGAACGGCAGCACGATCTTGCGGCTGTGTTCCGGCCCGGCGTCGAGCAGGTTGGGTTCGGCGCCCAGCGAGGCGCGCAGCGAGGTCACCAGCTCCTCGCGGATCGCGTCCAGCGGCGGGTTGGTCACCTGTGCGAACAACTGCGTGAAGTAGTCGAAGATCTGCCGTGGCCGCGCCGAAAGCGTGGCCAGGGGTGAGTCGTTGCCCATCGAACCGATCGGCTCGGCCCCGGTGCGGGCCATCGGTTCGAGCAGCGCTTCGAGTTCTTCCTGGGTGTAGCCGGAGGCCTGCTGGCGGCGGACCAGCGAGGCGTGCGAGGGCACCTCGCGGTCCCGCTCGGGCAGTTCTTCCAGATGCAGCAGCCCGTTGGCGACCCATTCCCCATAGGGGTGCTGGGCGGCGAGTTCGCCCTTGATCTCCTCGTCGTCGATGATCCGGCCTTCGACGGTGTCGACCAGGAACATCCGGCCCGGTTCGAGGCGGCCCTTGCGCACGATGCTCGCCGGGTCCAGTTCCAGCACGCCGACCTCGCTGGCGAGTACGACGAGACCGTCCTCGGTGACCCAGTAACGAGCCGGGCGCAGGCCGTTGCGGTCCAGCACCGCGCCGATCTGCGCGCCGTCGGTGAACGCCACCAGCGCGGGACCGTCCCACGGTTCCATCAGCGACGAGTGGAACTCGTAGAAGGCCCGCCGCTGCGGGTCCATCTCCTCGTGGTTCTCCCAGGCTTCCGGGATCATCATCAGCACCGCGTGCGGCAGGCTGCGGCCGCCGAGATGCAGCAGTTCGAGGACCTCGTCGAAGCTCGCCGAGTCGCTCGCACCCCGGGTGATGACCGGGTAGATCCGCTTGATCTCACCGGGCACGAGATCGCTGGCGAGCATCGACTCGCGGGCGTCCATCCAGTTCCGGTTGCCCCGCAAGGTGTTGATCTCACCATTGTGCGCGATGTACCGGTACGGGTGCGCGAGCGGCCAGGACGGGAACGTGTTGGTGGAGAAGCGGGAGTGCACCAGGCCGATCGCGCTGGTCACCCGCTCGTCGGAAAGGTCCGGGAAGAACCGTTCCAGCTGCGGCTCGGTGAGCATTCCTTTGTAGACGATCGTCCGCGAGGACAGGCTGGCGAAGTAGACGCCCTCGGGCTCCAGCGCGTGCTCGGCGCGCTTGCGCACGCAGAACGCGGCCCGCTCCAGCGCGAGTCCGGTGATCTCGCCGTTACGGGGCGCAAGGAAGAGCTGGGTGAAATGCGGCATGCAGGCCGCGGCGGAGGCGCCGATTCCTTCGGAATCGACCGGAAGTTCCCGCCAGCCCAGGACGCGCATGCCCTCCTCGGCGGCGATGCCCTCGATCGCGCTCATCGCGCGGCCGCGCTCTTTTCCGTCCGTGGGGAGGAAAGCCGTACCTACCGCGTAGCCGCCCGGTTGCGGCAGGCCGAAGCCGGCCACCGCCCGGTAGAAGGCGTCCGGAACCTGGATCAGGAGTCCCGCCCCGTCACCGGTTTCCGGTTCGGCCCCTCTCGCGCCACGATGTTCGAGATTGCGCAGTGCGACAAGCGCTTTCGCGACGATGTCGTGATCTCGCCGGCCGGCAAGATCGGCGACGAAGGCCACTCCGCAGGCGTCGTGCTCGAACTCGGTGTCGTACAAGCCCTTTGACTCATTCGGGCTGTGGCGGGTCACGGCTGGCCGCCTCCTTGGGCGTCGGCACCGCTGACGCTTCCCGGATGGGGACCGGTTAACGGAAGCGGGTCGCGGTGCG
>DASSAD010000446.1:0-3483 GCA_035685725.1 Amycolatopsis sp.
AACAGGAAGAACCACTTGGCGAAGTCGGACGCGACGATGCCCGAGGGGTGCGGCAGGAGTTCGCCGTAGCCCGGGGCGGGGTTGTGCGGATCAATCTCGAATCTCATCGACGCTTCTCCAAGGGAGCGGCACTGGAGCGGACAGTACTAAACGCAGTGACTAGACAGCGTGTTCAGTCTGAAGGATCCCCGCGGATCGGTCAAGCGGGACGCGACGTCTCAATTTTGCCGCCAACCTGACAAAACAGCCAGGTTGTCAACAACATGGTCAGCCCGCCCTCAGGTAGCTGGGCAGGTCGGCGTAGCTGTGCCCGACGAGGCCCAGCCAGTTGAACGTCAGGTGGTAGATCAGCACGATCGACACGCAGCAGAACCCGATCACGGCGAACGTGCGGACGAACGGCTGCAGGCGAGCCGGCCAGCGCTCGAAGCCGTGCTCCACGGGGGACAATCCCGCAGGGTCCTCCATCGCCTTGAGCCGCATCCAGGTGAACAGGCACCCGAGGGTCGCGACCAGGATCGACTCGTAGAGCGGGAACTGGTGGACCGAGCCGTCCCAGAGCGTCAGCGGCCCGTAGGTCTGGGCGTACGCATAGCCGTGGGTGGCGCGGATCGCGACGTTCTCGACGACGAAGTCGAACGCGAACTCCCCGAGCCAGACGATGCTGAACAGCGTCGCGTTCGACATGGCCGGGTACTTCTCGCGCAGCGGGACCGCGTAGCGGCACGCGACGATCGCGACGCCGGCACAGAAGTACACGTACATCGGAGGACCCCACAACAGCGACTCCGCGTACCGCGACGACTGCTCGTGGTTGTGGAACGGCATGAACGACGACCAGACGCCCATGTCGACGTTGTTGCCGTTCCAGGCGAACAGGTATGCGTGGATGTTGAGGAACGCGTCCGCCCACACCGCACACAGGCCCCCGATCACGAACTTGCCGTCGAGGCTGAGCCGGCCCGTCCGCCGGAGCGGCGCGATCACGCAGTACCAGAGGAACCAGAGCAGGACGAGCGTGCTGAGCCCCTCGAAGCAGCGCAGCGCCACCAGCCGGGCGTCGCTCAGCTGGTCCGGGCCCTGGATCGGCGCGGGCGAGAACTGGGAGTCCGAGGCGAACCAGCGCACGGCGGCCTGCCCCGCGATCACGCACCAGGCGAGGCCCGCCAGCGCCCAGACGGTCGCGCCCCCGCGCTGGGCCGCCGGCACGGGCGTCAGCCGTCCAGCGAGGTCGCTCCCCGCATCGGCGGCGAGGCTGAGCCGGGCCGGTCTCGGCGGCTCGGCCCGCGAGGTCGTGCGCACTGGCGAGATCGTCATCGGGCAACCACCACAGGTCGGGAGCAGACGCTGTGTCCAGACTAGACGTCCAGTGCAGGCTGCGCCAGACACGGAGCAGCCGGCACCTCCGGGATTCCGTCGGTGCCGGCTGCTCGCCGTGCGTTCAGCCGGGGATCAGCTGGCGGTGTGGATCTCGAACTGGTCCGGGTCGGGCGCGAACCCGCGCGAAGTCGAGGCTCATCACCCCGTACTTCGGAGCCGACCCTTCACCAGCTTGCCCGTCGGGGTGCGCGGAAGTTCATCGACGAAGGTGACGGTGCGCGGAGCCTTGTAGTGGGCGATCCGGGAGCGGACGAAGGCGAGGATCTCCGCGCCGAGGTCGTCCGAGGGCTCGACGCCGGGCGGCAGCTCGACGAACGCGGCCACGGACTCCCCCATCTCCTCGTCCGGCACACCGATCACCGCGACGTCGTGGACCAAGGGGTGCAGGGCCAGCGCGTTCTCGACCTCCTGGGGATAGATGTTCACGCCGCCGGAGATGATCAGGAACGCCTTGCGGTCGGTGAGGAACAGGAAGCCGTCGTCGTCGACGTACCCCAGGTCGCCGACCGTGCCCCAGTTCGGGTGCACCGGGTGCTGCGCCGAGCGCGTGCGTTCGTCGTCGTTGTGGTAGCGGAACGGCAGGAACTCGCGCTCGAAGTACACGGTGCCCGTCTCGCCCGGCGGCAGCTCCTTCCCGTCGTCGTCACAGATGTGGAGGGTGCCGATCACCGGCTTCCCGACCGAGCCCGGTTTCGCGAGCGACCCGGCGCTGTCGATGACCGTGACGCCCAGGGACTCCGTCGAGCCGTAGTACTCCCAGACGATCGGACCCCACTCGGCGATGATGGCCTGCTTCACCTCGACGGGGCAGGGGGCCGCAGCGTGGACGGCGACGCGCAGGCTGGAGTGGTCGTAGCGCGCCCGGATCTCCGGATCGAGCTTGAGGATGCGGATCAGCATCGTGGGAACGAACTGAGCATGCGTCACTTTGTACTGCTCAATCGCCTTCAGGGTCGCCTCGGCGTCGAAGCGCTCCATCATCACGACGGTCCCGCCGTAGGCGTGGACGGAATGACACCACTTCACCGGCGCAGAGTGGTAGATCGGCGCGGGTGACAGGTAGACGGTGTCGGCGTCGACACCGTAGACGTCGTGGTTCAACTGGACCAACGGGTCGCCCTGCTCGTGCACCTGCTTGTGCTGCAGGGGCGGACGGACACCCTTCGGCCGGCCCGTGGTGCCCGAGCTGTAGAGCATCATCGAGCCACGGGGCTGATCCGGGAGCGGCTCGGTCGACGCGGCGGCGAGCACGGCGGTGTAGTCGTCGTAGCCGTCCACGGGACCGCCGTAGGCCAGCGCCGCCGCGACGTCCGTGGCGTTCCGGACGGCGGCCCCCAGTTCGGCCTTGCCCGCCGACACCACGAGTGCCTTCACCCCGGCGTCGCGCAGGATGTAGCCCGCCTCGTCGACGGAGAGATGGTGGTTGACCGCGGTGTAGTAGAGCCCGCTGCGCATCGCCGCCCAGTACACCTCGAACGCCTCAAGCCGGTTGTCGGTGACGATCCCGACCACGTCCCCGCGCACCAGACCGGCCGCCCGGAACACGTGCGCGAGGCGCAGCGACGCCTCGTCGAGCTGACGGTAGGTCAGCAGCTGACCCGAGCCGGCCAGGACGGCGGCGGGCTTGTCGGGGCTGGACGCGGCGTGGACTCCGGGGAACACCCCGGGAGATTACCCAGCGACCGCGAGGCGGCGACGAACCACCACGACCGCACCGGCTCCGCCGGCGACCGCGAGCAGGGCGAGACCGCCCGCCGTTCCGTGGTCCGACGAACCTCCCACCGGGCCCGTGAGGCCACCGATCGGCACCCAGCTGAACGCGCCCTCGGACTCCTCCGCACGCCGCGGGAACGACACCTCGCCGACGGCCGCCGACGCCGCCGCGCGATCGACCGCGGCCCACGGCGCGGTGGCCGAGCGCTGGGGGGCCGCCGCCGGGGAACTCGCCGAATCGACGAGAGCGGGCGTGGTCGCGCTGACGTCGTGACCCCGGGGAACGACTCCGAGCGAGCTGCCGATCCCCGGCGTCGTGGTCTTGGTGTAGACGCGGGTGGCGTCGAGGCGGAACAGGTCCTGACCGCCGACGCCCGGCACCGCGAGCAG
>DASSAD010000447.1:0-4621 GCA_035685725.1 Amycolatopsis sp.
GGTAGGAGCCGGTCGTATGATTGTCAACAATCCGAGGAGCCACCCCGGAGGCTTACTCCTGCAGAGCGCAACCTTCGGAGGCCGAGCCTTGGATTTGGACTTCCCTGTCTTCGACGGGCCACTGGCCCAACGCGGCATCGGCGTCATCGCACCGTTCGACCTGGCCCTCGAACGCGAACTGTGGCGATGGGTGCCCATGGAGGTCTCGCTACATCTCGCACGCACGCCCTATGAGCCGGTGCCGGTCAGCATGGAGATGGCCCAGCTCGTCAGCGACAGCCGCCACCTCGCCGCGGCCACCCGCGACGTACTGCACGTCGAGCCGGAGGTCGTCGCCTACCTCTGCACGTCGGGAAGCTTCGTCAACGGCGTCGATTACGAGCGCTCGCTGTGCAAGGCGATCTGCGACGCCGGCGCGCCCGACGCGGTGACCACCTCGGGCGCGCTCGCCGAGGTGCTGGAGCGACTCGACGTCCGCCGGGTCTCGGTGATCACTCCGTACGACGCGGACCTCACCGGGAAGCTGCACGAATTCCTGGCTGAGCTGAACGTGGCCACCGTGGCCAGCGACCATCTCGGCCTCGGCGGCGGGATCTGGAAGGTGAGCTACCGGACGATCGCCGAGCGGATCCTGGCCGCCGACCACAGCGAAGCCGAAGCGATCTTCGTCAGCTGCACGAACCTGCCGACCTACGACCTGATCGAGCCACTGGAGGTCGCGCTCGGCAAACCGGTGCTCACCGCCAACCAGCTCACCATGTGGGCCTGTCTGCGCAGAATGGCGCTGCCGATCGTCGGTCCCGGGCAATGGATCCGGGAAGTGTAGGATTGTCGACAATCTCTGGGAGACCTCTGGAGGAGCCTGCATGCCGACCGTCGGTTTCATCTACCCCGACCACGCCGCCGAAGACGACTACCCGTTCGCCGAACGCCTGCTCGGCGAACGGATCGCCCTGCCCGTCGAACACATCTACGGCACCGACCTGCACGCCGTGCCGGAACTGCTCGACCTGGGCAGCGAGGGGCGGCTGGCCGAGGGAGCGGCGCTGCTGGCCCGGCACCGGCCCGACGCGGTGGTGTGGGCCTGCACCAGCGGCAGCTTCGTCTACCGGTGGGACGGCGCGCGCGAGCAGGTCGAAAAGCTGGCCGCGGCGGCCGGGAAACCCGCGTCGAGCACCTCGTTCGCGTTCGTCCGCGCGGCCGCGGCACTGGGTGTGAGCCGCGTCGCGGTCGCCGCGAGCTATCCCGACGATGTGGCCCGCTACTTCGTGGACTTCCTCGGCGCCGGTGGCATCGAAATCGTCGCGATGTCCAGCGAAGGGATCGACACGGCCGCGGAAGTGGGCCGGCTGTCCCCCGAAGCGGTCGTCGAACTCGCGGTAAGTCATGATCATGCCGATGCGGAGGCGGTACTCATCCCGGACACCGCGATGCGGACGCTCGGCGTCATCCCGGCCATCGAGGAGCGTCTGGGCAAGCCGGTCCTCACCGCGAACCAGGTGACGATCTGGGAAGGACTGCGACTGACCGGGCGGCTGCCCGGCTCGGCGGCGCTGGGGGCCTTGTTCCGGGCTGGGTAGGGCGGAAAACGGATCGAGAGGCGAGCAGTCAGGTGACCATTGAGCGTGTCCCCAGCGATGGGGACACCGCAGCAGCACACCCCGCCGGGCCGGGCGCGATCGGCACCGGGCGCCCCGCGCGCGGCGGCAAGATGTCGACCACCGGTGCGCTCGGGCCGGCGATCGGGAACGGCAAGGGCAAACCGGCCGCCCGGGCGCTGGCGAAGCAGTCGCGCGAGCGCCCCGGCCCGCCGCCTTCGTTGTCGTTGACCGAGATCGAGCCGGTCAACCGCGAGTCGACCGCCGCGATCATCGCGCGCCAGCTGCGGGAAGCGATCATGAGCGGTTCGCTGCCGCCGGGCGCCCAGCTCGCCGAGACCGAGCTCGCCGCGCAGTTCCAGGTATCGCGGGGTCCGTTGCGGGAAGCGATGCAGCGGCTGGTTTCGGAGGGCCTGCTGCGCAGCGAACGGCACCGCGGGCTGTTCGTGATCGATCTCGAACCCGACGACGTCCACGACATCTACGGCGCGCGGCTGGCGATCGAGCGGGCCGCCGTGCTGCGGGTGCTGCGCGGCGAGCGTGCGGGGGTGGCCGACGATCTCACCGCGATCGTGCGCGAAATGGCGTTCGCGGCCGACGGCGCCGAGGTGTCCGAAGCCGATGTCCGCTTCCACGAGACGCTGGTGGCGGCGTCGGGGAGCAAGCGCTTACAGCGCATGGCACGCACCCTGCTGATCGAGACCCGGATGTGCCTGTCCGCCTTGGGCCGCACCTACTCCGACAACCAGGAGCGGGTCACCGAGCACCAGCGGATCACCGACGCCATCCGGGCCGGGGATCAGGAAACCGCGCTTTCGCTGCTGGAGGCGCACATGGAGGACGCGGTCCAGCGGCTGGCCCCGGGCACGAGCCTGGTCTGAAACGCCGTCCGGCGGCCGCACGCCCGCAAGGCGCGCGACCGCCGGGTGCGTGGAGACTCAGCCGAGGGCCGCGGCGATCGCGGTGCCCAGCTCCGCGGTCGTCGACTTGCCACCGAGATCGGGCGTGGCCACCGCACCCGCGGTGAGAACGCCTTCCACCGCGGCGTGCACGGCCGCGGCGGCGGCGCGCTCCCCGAGATGGTCGAGCATCATCGCCCCGGCGAGGATCTGCGCCACCGGGTTCGCGATGCCCTGCCCCGCGATGTCCGGGGCGCTGCCGTGCACGGCCTCGAACATCGACGGGTACTCGCCGGGCGGGTTGATGTTGCCCGAAGGCGCCATGCCGAGGCCGCCGGTGACGGCCGCGGCGAGATCGCTGAGGATGTCGCCGAACAGGTTCGAGCCGACGACCACGTCGAGCCGGTCGGGCTGCTGCACCATCCGGGCGGCCAGCGCGTCGATGTGACACTGTTCACTGTGGACATCGGGATACTCGGCGGCGATCTCGGCGAAGACCTCGTCCCAGAACGGCATCGTGTGGATGATCCCGTTCGACTTGGTCGCCGAGCAGACCCGGCCGGTCCGGGTCTTGGCCAGTTCGAAGGCATAGCGGATGATCCGCTCCACGCCGACGCGCGTGAACACCGACTCCTGCAGGACGAACTCGCCGGGCAGGCCCGCGCCGCCGTGCCGTCCGCCGATCGTCGAGTACTCGCCTTCGGAGTTCTCCCGGACGATCACCATCTCGAGCTCTTCGGCGGTCCGGTTCTTCAGCACCGAGGAGGTGCCGGGCAGCAGCCGCACCGGCCGGAGGTTCACATACTGCGCGAACGCCCGGCGCACCGGAATCAGCAGGCCCCACAGGGAAACGTGGTCGGGAACGCCGGGAAAGCCCACCGCGCCCAGGAAGATCCCGTCGAACGCCGACAGCTGTTCGATCCCGTCGTCGGGCATCATCCTGCCGGTCTGGGTGTAGCGCTCACAGCTCCAGTCGAACTCCGTCCACGTCAGACCGAAACCGTGCAGCGCGGCCGCCCGGTCGAGGACCTTGCGTGCCTCGATGACGACGTCGACCCCGATCCCGTCGCCGGGGATGCTCGCGATCCGGTAGCCGCCGCCCGCCGTCACAACGCCACCGCGATGTACTTGGTCTCCAGGAACTCTTCGATGCCCACGCGTCCGCCTTCCCTGCCCAGTCCAGACTGCTTGACACCGCCGAACGGCGCCGCCGGGTTCGAGACGATACCCTGGTTCAGCCCGATCATGCCCGCTTCGAGGTTCTCCGACACCCGGATGGCCCGCTTGAGGTCGTTGGTGTAGACGTAGCTCACCAGGCCGTACTCGGTGTCGTTCGCCGCGGCGACGGCCTCTTCCTCGGTGTCGAAGACCGCGATCGGCGCCACCGGCCCGAAAATCTCCTCGCCGGCCATCCGCGCGTCGGCGGGCACTCCGGTGAGCACGGTGGCCTGGTAGAAGTGTCCCGGACCGTCCACAGTAGACCCGCCGGTGAGCACCGTGGCGCCACGATCGGTGGCGTCACGCACCAGGGTGCTGACCTTCTCCACCGCATCGCCGTCGATCAGCGGACCCACCACGACACCGGGTTCGGTGCCCCGCCCGACCGGCAGCGCCGACATCCGCTCGGCGAGCCGGCGCGCGAACTCCTCGGCCACGCCGCGCTGCACGTAGAACCGGTTGGCGGCGGTGCACGCCTCACCGATGTTGCGCATCTTCGCCTGCATCGCGCCGTCGATCGCCGCGTCGAGGTCGGCGTCGGCGAACACCAGGAACGGCGCGTTGCCACCGAGTTCCATCGAGGTGCGCAACACCTTGTCCGCGCACTGTTCGAGCAGCCTGCGGCCGACCGAAGTGGACCCGGTGAAGGAAAGCTTGCGGGCCCGCCCGTCACGGATGAGCGGTTCCATCACGCCGCCGGGATCGGTCGTGGTGAGCACGTTGAGCACCCCGTCGGGCAGGCCGGCCTCGGCGAGGATCGCGGCGAGCGCGAGCATCGACAGCGGCGTCTGCTCGGCGGGCTTGACCACCATCGTGCAGCCCGCGGCGATCGCGGGGCCGATCTTGCGGCCACCCATGGCCATCGGGAAGTTCCACGGGGTGATCAGCAGCGTGGGCCCGACCGGC
>DASSAD010000448.1:0-3078 GCA_035685725.1 Amycolatopsis sp.
GGGCCCGCGCGGCAGCGCAAGATCCTCGATCGAACAGCGGGCCCGCACCGGCCCGCACGGCGCTCAGGAGAGCACCGGGTCACCAATCCGTGTGTGGCGCAATGCCGTCCCGATCCGGTCCTCCCCCGCTCTCGCGTCACCAGGGCTTGCTCGCTGACCGCTCGCGTCCCGGTCGGACGGGCGGCCGTGAGGCGGAGTGTTCAGTTCACGCGAGCGTTCGCGTCCACACCTGCCCCGCCCGGCGACAACGCGGATTTCGCCACCACTCGCGGCCGGCGCAGGAGGAGCGCGAGCGCCGCGGTAGCCAGCCCGATCGAGCCGGCCAGGAGGAACGCGCCGCCGTAACCCCAGGCGAGGACGACGACCGACCCGAGACCGGAGCCGACCAGCCCCGAGATCACCTTGGAGCTGTAGACCAGCCCGTAGTTCGCCGCGTTGTTGTTCTCACCGAAATAGTCCGCGGTCATCGCCGCGAACAGCGGGAAGATCGCCCCGCCACCGAAACCGGAGACCATCGACGACAGCAGGAACAGCGGCATGCTGCCGATCGAGCCGGACAGGTACACGGCGAACTGCGCGAGTCCGAGCACCACGCAGACGATGACGAGGGTTTCTCGCCGCCCGAACCGGTCGGAGATCCAGCCGATCACGCCGCGTCCGGTGCCGTTTATGAACGCCTTCAAGCTCATCGCGAGTGCCACGATGCCGCCCGCGAATCCCATCTCGTCGCCGAAGGGAACCTGGAAGGCGATGCCGAAGACGTTCACACCGGCCGTGCACAGCAGGCAGAACCACATCAGCGGCAGGATTCCGGTCCGGACGGCCTCCATCGGGGTGTACTGCTTGGTCGCCGGCGGATTCTTCAGCAGCGACTTGCGCACCCGCGGGTCGTCGGACACCCGCAACGGATCGACGTGGGCCGGCCACCAGTTCTTCGGCGGGTCCTTGAAGAAGAAACCGCTGACGGCCACCAGCGCCGCCAGGAGGAAACCGACGGCGAGCAGCACGCCGCGATAATTGCCGAGATCCAGGTACTGCTGGAAGAGGAAGATGAAGGGCACCGACCCGTAGGCGAAACCACCGTTGACGAAGCCGGTCTTGCCGCCCTTGCGCTCCGGATACCATTTGCCGACCATGTTCACACAGGTCGCGTAGACGAAACCGGCACCGGTCCCGCCGAAGAAACCGAAACCCAGATACGCCTAGAAGACGTTGGGCGCGTAGGCGAGGGCGAGATATCCGAGCAGCGCGCCCACCGAACCCAGCAGCATCGCGGTGCGGGCGGACAGGACGCCGCTCTCCCGCATCCGCCCGGCCGGGAACGCGACACCGGCCTGGAAGAACACCCAGACACCCAGGAGCCAGAAGATGTGGGCGCCATGCCAGCCGTGTGCGCTGGAAAGCGTTTCCTCCGCCGAGGTGAACGCGTACTCCGAGGAGCTGATCGCCATCATCGCGATCCAGGGCAGCCAGACCATCCAGGCGCGGGAACGCCCCAGTATCTCCCGGTCGGTCTCACCTGTCCGGTAGATTCTCCCATTATTGTCGGTTATTTCCCGAAAATTCGACGACGTTGGCGAATTCATTCTGTGTTCTCCTTCAGTTGTCGAGGTTTCGACCTCTGGTTCCTCCGTTGGAGTCGAAGGTGTTCGGTGGGTTGACCCAAACGTCCATACACCCGTCGTAGCTGTCGATGATGTGGCCGCCGCGCGGGGTGGAGATCACGTCCGCCCCCTCGGCCTTGAGTGCCTCGGCCACCAGCTGCCCGCCGGAGATGAGTTCAGGTTCACCGTCGACCGCCATCTGCGTCGTCAACTCCTCACGCCACTGTGACCACCGAATACTGCATACAGTATGTCCGATTTGCGAAGTTTCCCAGAAGCTGTCCAGCACGCGGCCAGGACGAGATCGGTTGGTGATGTGGACCGACCGCACCGGCTTCGGGCGGGAAGATCGCGCTTCGCGGCGGCTGCTCGGCGCGCACCCGGTCCCGGGCTTTCGACCACGACCGCCGAGCCTGAAACGGACGTGGCACGGCGCTGTCGATGGTCGGTGCGGACCCCGGCCCTGGCATCGGTTAGCCTGCCGCGCATGACTCGCCCGGGCAGCCTGATCCGACGCGCCACGGCCAGGCGAGGCGGTGAACGGCGGTGGGCGATCCTGGTGGCCGTGCTGTCCGTGATCAGCGGATGCGGGACGGCGACCAGTGCGGGCGGCGCGTCGACCACCCCGCCGCCGGTGACCAGTTCCGTGGATCCGACCACGCTTCCCCCGACGTCGGCCAGTGGATCCGCGCTGTCACCTCGGCCCCAGCCGAACTGTCCGACCCTGGCGACCGGTTTCGACTGCGACTTCCAGCAGCGGTTCGCGGCCGTACAGGCATACCTGACGACCCGGCCCGGCGTCGTCGGCGTGGTCGTGCACGACCGGCAGACCGGGGCGGTGTGGCGGACCGGTGCGACCGACACCGCGATGTGGACCGAATCGACGATCAAGCTGGCGATGACCGTGGACCTGTTCCTCCGGGACCGCGCCGGCAAGATCAGCCTGACCTCGGCCGACCGCACACTGATCCAGCGGATGCTGCACAGCTCGGACGACAACGCCGCCGACTCCCTGTGGTCCAAGTACTCCGGCCCGGACCACACGGCGTTCAACCGCGACTTCGGCGACTACGGCATGACCTCGCTGGTGCCGCAGCGCGGCTACACCACTACGTTTCCGTACTGGGGCTTCCAGAAGTGCACGCCGAACGACCTGGACCGGCTGGTCAACTACGTGCTCGACAACCTGCCGGCGGACACCCGGCAATACATCGTCGGCCAGCTCTCCGCCGTCGACCCGGACCAGCAGTGGGGTGTGTGGGCGGCCGGTCCCGCGGCGGGCCCCGGCAACAAGGATGGCTGGGGGCCGGAGGACAACGGCTGGGTGATGAACACCGTCGGCTGGGTCGGCCCCGGCCAGCGCTACACCCTCGCGGTGATGAACGAGCTCCGTGGCCACGGCGGCGAAGAGGACGGTCGCACCACCGACAGCCACGTCGCCCAACTCCTGTTCACCGGCCGCTTCCCGTAATCC
>DASSAD010000449.1:0-6682 GCA_035685725.1 Amycolatopsis sp.
GTAGCTGCGCCTTCACTTTCGGTGGATCGGTAGGCTGGTTTCTCGTGTCTGTACGGGCTAAGTGCACTGCGTGGGTGGTTGGATCCTGGTGAACGAACTCGCCGCGAAGCGGAATGCGGTGACCGAGCTGATGCGGATCTCTCCCCTGGCCGATGATCTCGCCGGGCTGTTCGCGCGGGCCGGGCATCGTCTGTACCTGGTGGGCGGCAGCGTGCGGGACGCGCTGCTGGGCAGGCTGTCCGCGGATCTCGACTTCACCACCGACGCGCGTCCCGAGCAGGTGTTGCGGATCGTCGCCGGCTGGGCGGACGCGATCTGGGAGACGGGTATCGAGTTCGGCACGGTCGGTGTGACCAAGCGCGGTACCACCCTGGAGATCACCACGTTCCGCGCGGACAGCTATGACCGGGTGAGCCGCAATCCCGCGGTCACCTTCGGTGACACCATCGAGGGCGACCTGCTGCGCCGCGATTTCACCGTGAACGCGATGGCGATCGATCTGTCGACAAAGCAGTTCATCGACCCCGCCGACGGGCTGGCGGCGCTGGGCGAGGGGATTCTCGACACGCCGGCCGCGCCGCAGGAGTCCTTCGCCGACGACCCGCTCCGCATGCTGCGGGCGGCGAGGTTCGCCGCCCAGCTGGGATTCACCCCGGCGCCCCGCGTGGTGGCCGCGATGCGCGAGATGGCCGGTGAGCTGTCCAGGATCACCGCGGAGCGGGTGCAGACGGAGCTGTCGAAACTGCTTCTGGCAGAGCGCTCGCGGCGTGGTCTGGAACTGATGGTCGACACCGGTCTGGCCGAGGTGGTCCTGCCGGAGGTGCCGGGCATGCGGCTGGCGATCGACGAGCACCATCAGCACAAGGACGTCTACGAGCACTCGCTGACCGTGCTGGACCAGGCGATCGCGCTGGAGAAACGCGACGGCTGGGAGCCCGACCTGGTGCTGCGTCTGGCCGCGCTGTTGCACGACATCGGGAAGCCGGACACCCGCCGGTTCGAGCCGGGCGGCGGCGTGAGCTTCCATCACCATGAGGTAGTCGGCGCGAAGTTGGTTCGCAAACGCTTGCGCGCGCTGAAGTACCCGAAGCAGGTCATCGACGACGTCGGTCAGCTCGTCTATCTGCATCTGCGCTTCCACGGGTACGGCAAGGGCGAGTGGACGGACTCCGCGGTGCGGCGGTACGTCACCGACGCCGGAGAGTTGTTGTCCCGCCTGCACAAGCTGGTGCGGGCCGACTGCACGACGCGGAACAAGCGCAAGGCGGCGGCGCTGCAGCGCACCTACGACGATCTCGAGGAGCGGATCACCCGGATCGCCGCCGAGGAAGACCTCGCGCGCGTGCGCCCGGACCTCGACGGCAACGAGATCATGAAGCTGCTCGGGCTGCCGCCGGGGCCGCTGGTCGGTCAGGCGTGGCGACACCTCAAGGAATTGCGGCTGGATCGTGGCCCGCTGAGCCACGAAGAGGCCGTCGCGGAGCTGCACCGCTGGGCGGAGGAGAACGGGATCGAGCCGTCGTAGCCGCGGGCCGCCTTGTTCAACGTGAAACAATCACGCCGAGCGTTCCAGCGCTCCGGACTCCAGGTGCTGGGCGAGGGCGTGCGGCAGGAAGTAGCCGACGGCCCCGCCGGGCATCGGCCCCCACGGCAACGTCACGCCGGTGAGCACGCGCAATGGCCGGATCACGCGATAGGTCTGCCTCGCCTGTTCCCGTTCGGGCGTCAGGGAGGCCTCCGGAAACCGCGTCGCCGGCTCGTGGACCAGGTTCCCGGCGTCGTTTCCGAAGCGCAGCACGACAGTTCCCGCCCCGAGCACGATGATCCGTTTCGCCCGGAAGAAGTTCAGCGGGGGTTCTCCACGCAACGGCACGATGGGCCAGTCCGCCGGTTCCGACTGCTCGTCCGGAACCTTCGCCGGGTAGAGCATCAGCGAGCCGAGGAGGAAACGTGCCGCCTCCTCCACGTGCGCGAAGGCGGCCGGTTCGGCGCCGTCCGGCCCGCTGACCTCCCAGCTCGCCTCGGTCCGCCGGAGGCACCACGCGCCCTCCACCCGCTCGCCGATCCGATAGGCCGACTCCGGGATCCCGTACTCCGTGAGCCGCCGCTCGATCAGGGTCAGCACCTCCGCGGCCCGCAGTCCCAGCGGTGGTTCTTCCCCGCGGTCGGTGAGGCGCACGGCGTCGACCGCGGGGACCGCGGCGGCCGGTGGGGCGGGTCGCCCGGTCAGCTCGGCTTCGGCCGCCGCGCGCACCTCCGCGGGCACGAAGGGCACCCGGTAGCCGGTGGCGCGAATCCGGTCCAGGAGCTCGGGCTCCGGCGGCAGGCCGTATTTGCGCAGGTAATGCGGAATCAAGGCGGGCCAGATCCAGACGCCATCGGTGTGGAAGGCGTCCGGCACATCGGGCGGGGCGCCGGGCGTGAAGGTGTCGGGCAGTCGGCCCGGGCGCGTCAGGACCACCGGCGCGCGGTACAGGTAATCCAGTACGGGCCGGATCTCCTCGGGGGGCAGCGGCTGACGGTTCTCGGCGATGGCGGCGCGCCGGAACCGGACGTCGAGGGGGAGCCCGGCCTTGGCGGTCAGCCATTCGGGGATCCGTTCGCGGTCTCGCGGGTAGCGCTCGAGTTCCGCTTCGTAGGCGCGCGCGGTCAACCGGCCACCGTCGGGTGGCTGCCGCCAGGTCGGCTCGTTCGTGCCGTCGTAATCGAAGTGGAACCGCGCCGGAGCTTCCAGGGAGAGCGTGCCTTTGAACCAGGTGCCGGCGGCCGGCCGGTACATGGCCGAGCGCAGCGCGGTGAACAGCTGCCCGAGCCGGACGGGTGCGGGAAGAGACACCGACAGCCCGCTGCCCACCGACCTGATCTCGATCTCGGCGTAATCCCCGACCTGCTGGAACTGGGCGGCGACCCGCTCCCACCCGTCCGGCAGAATGCCGCGCACCACGCGCGCGATCGCCCGGACCAGGTCCTCCGCGTCACCGGTGCCGGGCTCGGGGCGCTCGCCGGTGGGGAAGTCGTGCCGCTCCTGCCATACCGCGGTGAGTTCGTCCACGCTCGCGGTCGCGGTGAGCTCGGTCAGGCCGAGATGGCGTCCGCGGACCGCGTCCTGACCGCTCCACCGCAGCGTCAGGGACTTGTCGTCCCCGCCCGGAGCCACGCGGTAGATCTCGTCGTCGAACAGACAGTGGGTCTGAACGCGAAACGTCCCCGAGGCCTCGGCTTCGGGAACGATCTTCGCGGGCCGGGACTCCCATTCGGTGTCGAAATCCTCGGGCGCTTCCTCACCGGGCAGCGCGGTGAGGAGCAGGGTGGCGTCCGCCGTCGAGCGCTCGGCATGACAGGCACGCCCCCGCCACACCGCGTACAACCCGTCCGGCCGCTCGCCCAGCTCGACTCGATACCGCACGACTCTCCCCCTGAGGTCAAATACCCGTTAAACCTAGCTCATCCGGTCTCCATAATCCCGCTGGTGAACTGGGTGTGGCAGGGATTTCCGGCCGCATCGCGCCGGACGGCCGGGCATGCCCCGCCGGTGGCCTACCGGTGGGGCTACAGCCGTTCCACGGAGCCGTCCGCCACATGGTCGCGAAGCACCTTGGGCAGCACGTAGCTGAGCGCCCCGCCGGGCAGTCCGGCCCACGGCACCGCCACTCCGAGCAGGACGGCGAGCGGCCGCCGGATCCGGTACCGGCGCGCGCGGCGCTCCCGCTCGATCGGCAGCGACGTGGTCGGGAACCGGGTTTCGTCGTGGTGCACCAGGTTTCCGGCGTCGTCGCCGAAGCGAAGGACGACCGTGCCGACGGTCAGCCGGACCGTGCGCTTGTTGCGCAGCAGCGTCAGCGGCGGCTCACCGGTGACGGGCTGGATCGGCCAGTCGGCGAGCGCCGTGGCGGTCTCGAGTGGCGTCTTCCGGCCGGCCGTCATCCGGGCCGGATGCAGCAGGAGCGCGCCCAGCAGATGCTGCGCGGCCTCCTCAGCCCGGGCGAAATAGCGTGGCGCCACCGGGTTTCCGCCCGCGTACCGCGCCACCTCCCAGCCTCGGTCGGTGGTGGTGAGGCACCAGGCACCGTCCGCGTGCGCGGCGATCCGGTAGGACTCCGGCCAGACCCCGTGTTCGCCGAGCCGCTGGGCCAGCACCACGAGCACGGCCGCGTCTTCGAGCCATGGTTCGGGTTCGGTTTCCAGCTCGGCGGCGACGTCTCCGCTGGTCGGCGTGAGGTCGCAGGGGTCGGCCTTCGGACGTGGCCGGCCCAGCAGGTCCGCCGCGACGGTCCTACGGGTCAGCTTGTCGACGTACGGCGGCTGGAACCGACGCTCGCGGATGTGCGCCAGGAACTCCGGCTCCGGTGACAGGCCGTACTTGCGCAGGTAGTGCGGCACCGCCGCGGGCCAGACCCACGTGCCGTCGGTGTGATAACTCTGCGGCACGTCGATGTCGGCGCCGCCGCTGAAGGCATCCGGTCCGAGTCCGCTGCTGAGCAGGACTTCCGGCTGCCGCTCCAGATACCGAAGCACGAGCGGTACTTCGTTCGCCGGTACTTCGGGTTCGCCTTCGACGACTCGCGCCCGGCGGAAGGTGTCCCCGAGCGGGAGCCCCGCCGCGCGGCGCCACCAGCCGGGCAGGTGCTCCGGCTCGCGGGGGAACGCCCTCAGCTCGGCTTCCAGCAACGCTTTCAGGTCGGGCGGCGGTGTGGACCACCAGGGCTCCTCGCCGACCTCGAAGTAGAACCTGCCCTCGGCATGGATGACATAGCTGGCCTGGAGCCAGGTTCCGCGGCCCGGTTCGTACATCACCTCGCGAAGCGCGCTCAGCGCGGCGGATAGTGTCGCGGAGCCCTTGAACGGCCGGGCCGTGTTTCCCGCGAACGCCACGGGTTCGAGTTCGCCGTGCTCGCCGATCTGGCGGAAGCGCACTTCGACGCGGTCCCAACCGCTCGGCGCCTCGTCGCAGGTGAGGTTGCCTATCCGCGCCGCCAATCGCGCGGGGTCCTCCCCGGGGGTGTTCACCCGGCCACCTTACGAGGAAGAACGACCGTTCCGCCGGACGATCGCGAGGTAGCCGGCGCCGCCCACGAAGTAGATGGTGGTCGCGACGACCAACAGGATCGACGACTCGCCGTTGAGCGGAGCGACCACCGCAGCCGCCGCGACCGCCGCGACCTGCGTGATGTTGAACAGCGTGTCGTACAGCGCGAAAACCCGGCCCCGTGCCTCGTCGCCGATCTCGCGCTGGATCGCGGAGTCGACGCACAGCTTGAGCACCTGGCCGGCGAAGGTGATGACGAACGCGGCCAGCAGCACCGTCGGCAGGATCATCGGCAGCCCGAGCCCGGCCTGCGCGGCCGCGGCGATGACCAGCGATCCCAGTGTCACTCCGCGCAGTCCGAGCCAGGCCACCAGCGCCGGGGTAGCGAAACCGGCCAGCAGGATGCCCGCCCCCGCCATGAACACCATCTCGCCCAAGCCCGGGAACCCCGCCTTGAGCGGGCCGACATCGTGGAACGAATAACGCATGAGCAGGACGGTCAGCAGCAGCGAGATGCCGTAGGCGGCGCGGTGCGCGAAGAGGGCGACGAATCCCGCGGTCACGGTCGGCACCCGCAGTGCGGCCCGGGAACCGTCCACGAATCCGCGCGCGACCGCGTGCACGGGGTTGGCCGGTTCGTCGACCGCGTCCGGTCCGAGACTGCCGGGCCGGAAGCGGGCCGCGATGGCGCCGGCGCCGACCGCGCCCAGCACCGCGATCGCCGTCGACCACGCCGATCCGGTGTTCCCGGCACCGAACAGGGTGCGGAGACCGATCGCGCAGACACCACCGAGCACCGCGACCGCGGCGCCGAGGGTGGCCGCCATCGCGTTCGCGGTCACCAGCGCGCGGGCGGGCACGACGTGCGGCAACGACGCCGACGTGCCGGAACCGACGAACCGCGCGACACCCTCGACGACCAGCGCGAGCACGAACAACTCGGGACCGGCCACACCGAACGCCACCGCACTCGCGGTGGCCGCGACGGCGAGCCCCCGGGCCAGGTTCGCGAGCACGAGCACCCTGCGGCGGTCCCACCGGTCAAGCAGCGCGCCGGCGAAGGGGCCGATCAGCGAGTAGGGCAGGAGCAACACCGCGAACCCGCCCGCGATGGTGAGCGGGTCGGCGCCCCGTTCCGGGTTGAACAGCACGGCCCCGGCCAACCCGGCACGGAACACGCCGTCCGACCACTGCGCGGCGAACCGGGACAGCAGCAGCCTGCGGAAACCGGGCATCGCGACCAGGGTGCGGAGTCCTGGCCTCGCCACCCGCGGTTCGGCGCCTGCTGTCACAAACAGACAGCTTAGGGAGAAAGGGAAATATCGGAGACCGGCGCACTAAGGTCGCCTCTCGGCGGCGTGGCGCAGTGTGGCTCCAGCCGGACGGTATTCCACAAAGGCTCTTCTCAAGTGGGCCCGGGGGACACGGAGTGCGCCGGTCACCTGGTTCAACGGGGCCGGCCGGCTTGTTGTTCCCGCGCCGTGCGCCTTTGCTTCGCGGCGGGTGGGATCATTACCAGGTGCCAGCGGACGCCGAGGTAGAGCCGGGAACGCTCCTGGTCGCCGCCCCCACGATGTTCGACCCCAATTTCCGCCGCACCGTGGTGTTCATCATCGACCACAGAGCCGAGGGCACCCTCGGTGTGGTGCTCAACCG